>MDVR01000031.1 GCA_001940725.1 Candidatus Heimdallarchaeota archaeon LC_2
CAAAGATGCGTGACAATATCTGTGAAGGAAGCCTACTTGATTTTGGACCCGGTTTTCTGGGGACAATCCCATCCAGCCCAAATTCTTTGTAGTTCTTCGATTTTCTGAAATAGGTTGATCTTGCAACTCCGAATTGCTCAAGAATCTGATCCACTGTTTTATCATGATGTTTTGATCGAGGATCTGATCGTTCCTCAATGGTCTGAACAAGAGAGATAAATGCTCTCACTTTCTCTTTCTTTACTAGGACTTGTTTTAGTTTGAACATTAGCAATTCAATTTCAGCAGGTCCTACTTCTTCATTATGTAATATCTGTGTGACATGTCTAGCTATTGACATGTGTCTCATTAATTGTTACAGTTGATAATCGATCGATCGCCCCGATAGAATTTGAATTATTTTTTACTTTTTCTCCTATGAGATTTGACTGGAACTGTTTTCCTTTTTCCACCAGGTTTTTTTCTCTTGTAACTGCTAATTTTTTTTCTCGTTGGACCTTTCTTTTTAGCCATATAATCACATCCTCATTTTATAATGCTTATAAAGCTCATAATAATAGCAATAATACTGACGAAAAGGATTGGTGCTCCTATTATTATTCCCTGTTTCAAAGTTATATAATTTTGCTTTTTATGGCTATGTTTTTCTGCTTTTAGTTCAAGTCGCCATTCTTCAAAATTTGTTATGAATGATTTATATTCAGAATAAAGAATATCATAATTACTTCGTTCTTTCTCATATATTTGATTAATTTCTTTTTTTAATTTTTCTCCTTTTAAATATAATTCAGTTGCTATTGTATCTTCAATAATATTTTCAATTGCCAATGTACATGCTGTAGAACAGAATTCATTTACTGCCTCAAGAAATTCATCCATCAATTGTATAGAATCTTTTCCTTCATATTCTAATTGTAAAGCTCTGAACAAAATATCATTATACGTACTCCAGTTATCATATTTTTCATCACTTATATCAGGTCCTAACTCATCAAAAATATCCATATCAAGATACCATTTGAGTATATCTCCCTTTACCATAAATTAATATAAAATTTAAATTTTAAAAATTTTATGGGAGATCATAAAAAATTAAGCATTGATTTTTTTTTTATATGGATTGCATCAAAAAAACATTAACAAAAATTAAGTAATAATTTTCAAATTATTGATCGATAGTAATGAAAATCATATAATATCAGTTTACTACTTAGTAGTAAAATACTACTTTTTTTTGAAAAGTGATAATAATGATCGGGATAGGAAAAACGATTTTTGATATTATAAGCTGTATTGATGTATTCTAGTCAAGAATAAATGATAATTTCTTTGATTGAAAAAATAATATGAATTATCTTTCTAGAAACTCTGACAATTAAAAAAATTAAAGATAACGGTTTTCTATAACTTAAAAAATGCTGATTCTTTCTCTGGGCGTTTCGGTCACCCACTTCACCCCCTCTTTTTGTGTTTCATGATTGGATAAACTTGAAATTGGTTAATAATTTTCTTTCTCAATCTGTGTTTCTATATAATTATTAGTTGTAAGCAAAGTCAATACCTGGAATTTAGAAAAATATTATTTTCTCTCGAGGAGATGGGGGTGACCGGTGGGCTTTGATGATTACAAGAATCGTTTTTTCAACTTATTTCCAGTGTTATTTGTTTTTGTAATTTCATTTAAGTTAATACCCCTGAAAAAATACTACCCATGATGGGTAGTATTCATTCTCGAATTAATTTAGGCCAAAAAATTAGAAATGAAAAAGATATTAAAATCCAAGAGATGGTATTAGAAATTTACAAGCAAATTGGGAGCCCAACACGAACTAGATCAATGACTAGATCTTCTATCCATTGATCTGACAAACATCGACAACCGAATTAAACTTCTTTTGTATAAAACTCGTTTCTCATGTTTCCTATTGAGTATTTTCGATTAAGATTACAAAATTTTTGGATTAACGAATCGTTAATATTCTGGTTCATCTTTGGGCAGAACCATTCAAACTAGATAATAATTCCCAATTTGAGGATTAAATTTGATTCTAAAATGATAATCTGTAACAGATTATCTTATACTTGAATTACTTACATTCATCTAGAGACTCCATAGATCGAAAATAAATCAAAAGTGCATTACTTCACCCCCCAGATATAATTTGCAAAGTTAAGATAAAACTTTATTTTATGTATTGCGAATAGCAATACGATTAGAATCTATTGGTTATTTTGAAATAGGTTCTGGTTGGAGAAAATAAAAACTTGAAATTTAGATTTAAATTCATTTCATTAATATTGGTATTTATCTTCGTAGTCAGTATGATGTCTTCGGGGAATAGTATCATTTTAGCTGAATCAGCAAAAGATTATTCTGCTGGAACTATTTCTGGTGCAACAATGGCCGATTTAGCTAACATAACATACACGGATACTTCAATTTCTACATTGATGTTATCTGATGTAGTACATCGAGGATCGATGGGGTTCATAGATCGGATAGGAATTCGATCAGCATTCTCTATTCGGTCCGCAGTCATTCTAATGGATCAATATGATTCAAGATGGCAAGAAGAACATGATCTTGAAGTATTTACAGGAGTACCCGGTTCTGAATTTACAACAGCTACCGCACTTAATCCAGAATACTTTAATTATTTTGATTCATCGACAGATGATGGAATTAGCATTCACCTTGGTCAATCAACAATAAATGATACTGATGGTGATATTGGCGGAAACAAGACTTTATCCGAGGATTCATACCGTGCTAATATAGATTATAAAAATTTCCAAACCTCGGATTATAAGGCTATTAATCAATCTGAGATTGAAAATCTGAATACTGCATATGCAGATTTAACAGATGATTTATTAGATACACCTGAAGAAGAAAACGAATGGGACTATTCAGCAAATGATATTGTAGTCGCTGGGCACAATAATCCAGAAGCAGCAACACTTGATGTTTTGAGAAAACGTGTTGCACTTATCTTAAACGTACTTCCAAGCCATATTAGAATTGATAACTATACTATAACGGACTTTTGGTTTGAAAGCATACTTGCAGAAGGACTGGCAGGTGATATTCGTGATGCCTATAGCGATGCTAAGAGTGCTGGATTTATATCCCGGTTCGAGGTAACAACACCCTTGAAAGTTAGTCGTCTAGGAATGGATCAACCTATGTCTACATTCAAAAGTGATTACGCCCCAATTCCAGTAGGAGTAATTAGTCACTCAGACGTCAGACCATTTGCTGTAACAAGAGGTAATACCGCTGTAACTAACTCGATGGCATTCAAAGATACAGTTGTCAAAGACACCTACAGTGACCACACTGGACTTAAAGAAAAGGCATATACTAACTTTTTCAAAATTGGTGCCTGGTTAGCTTCAAAGACAGGAACACAAAAAATTTATCAAAAAGCATTTATGTGGTTTGCCGGTTTAGATACTAAATACCAAAATCTGATTGTTTATGGTTTCTGGATTGTTGTGGGTCTTCTGACTGTTTTATTAGTTTGGTGGGTCCTGAAGAGAGTTAAAGGCAATCGAAGAATGAGGGGTTAACCATGTTAAAATTAATAAAGCGTCCAAAAACATTTTTCTTACTAGTAATTCTAGTTGCTTTATTTTTTAACGCCCCATCTGTCCACATTGCAGAATCTTCGTTTAGTTATTCCGCCGGAACAATAACCGGTGCAACCATGGCTGATTTAGCAAATATTTCATATACAAATATGGGTATTGAAGGATTAGGACTATCAGAAAATTCACGACCAAATTCATTCGGATTTATACGCCGCGTTGCAATCAGATCAGCATTTTCTATCAGGGCAGCAGTTATTTTGATGGATGCTCATGATTCTATGTGGGAAGACAAACTCGGTCTTGAAGTATTTACAGGTGTACCAGGAACTGATTTTAGTTCTGCAACTGTCTTTACTGAAAAATATCATAATTATTTTGATTCTAAGACAGAAGATGGAATTAGTATTCATCTTGGAGCAACAACATTAAATGATACAGACGGAGATATTTCAGGAAATAAAACTTTATCCGAGGATTCTTATCGTGCCAATGTAAATTATAAAAATTTCAAAACAGATGATTATGGATCGTTAAATTCTTCTGAATTAGAAAACTTAGATTCTACATACACCGATTTAACAGATTTACTACTTGAGACGCCAGAAGTTCAAGCTGATTGGAAAGAAAAAGGCAATCAGATCGTAGCTGCTGGGCATTCAGATCTGGAAGATGCAACGCTTCAAGTCTTGAAAAAGAGAATTGAACAGATAGAAAACATTCCTTCAAATCAGATTAGGGTTGATAATTATACTCTCAGCGAAATTTATCTAGAACAAGTTGTTAGTGAGGAATTATCCGATGATGTTAAAGAATCCTACAACACTGCGAAGAGTGCTGGATTTTTGCCAAGCTTTAAAATAGAATCTCCTATTAAAGTTGTAACCTCAATTGTTGGAGCAACAACAGATGCCTACAAAGGTTCTATAATAGACCAAGGAATTGGTTTTGTTAAAGATGCACCGGCAATGACTTGGGACACAATTCGAGGTTCTACTGCGGTTCAAAATGCAATTGCTCTAAAAGATACTGTAGTTACGGGTGTTACGACGACATGGACTGGAATTAAAGATGCACCACAAACTGCTTGGAATACAATTACAGATGGAGCAAGTGCACTTAAAAGTGGAACCGAAAAACTAGTTAAAAAGGGATTTAGTTTATTTTCCTCTCTTTCTACCAAATTTAAGAATATACTCAAATGGGGTCTAGTAATCGGTGGTATACTCCTTGTGGTAGGAGTCGTTCTATATTTAAAATATCAAATGAATATTGCAAGAATGGCTACCGCACAAAGACCTGCATAAATTTCAAAAATCAACAATTGAATAAAAATTAAAAACGTGTATAAATTGATCACATTCACAGTACAGGCGATTTAGCCAATTCGTTACAAAAATATTTAAGTAGCTTTTCAGTTTTATTATGATTATGGATACAATAGATTCTCTAGATCGTGAGTTAAAAAAAGAAACTATCAAAGAATTAAAAACCCTTACAAATGCTATAAAAGCTTTAACTGAGGCCATAAATAATGCAAAGAAAGAAATTAATTAATGGGCCAGGTATATTTAGTATCTTCGTTCCAATTTAATCTCTTTCAGTTTAAACACGAGATCATTTATATCTTGAATGAAGAAATTTTCGGGGAATAGCCCTCTTACACCAACTTTCAAATCATGTGTACCAATTAGAAATTCAGAAATTTTACTCTTGTAATGATCATCTAATTCCTGTAAATAAAAAATAGTGTAAATCATCAGTTGTTGGCACATCATCATCAAATTAAGCTTAAGATGATTGCTTACCCAAGTTTTGTCGTATTTGATTAATATTGGTAAAGATCTCCAATGCTTATGCATTTGTTCACTAAGTAATTTATACATCCCGTATAGATTATCAGAATTGTTTTTATTGTTTCCATAGATTTTATTACATAATTCTTTGATATTTTCTCTGGCATCTGGTTTAGTCAGTATTTTTTTCAAATAAGCCTTCTTTTCATTTGAATTTAAAACCAGATAATACAACATACGAGTAATGACTTCATGAGATGATCGTAATAATACAAATGATGCTTGAAGCTTATAACCTAGAGTACTTTTAATGGACATTTCGATATTTCCAATACCTGAGAGAAAGAAAGTGTGCATTGCAGTGTATTGACTTAGGGGGTCCCTATTTTTATCATCTTCAAATAATTTGGAACCTATCTGTCGAGATAGATTCAACATTAAACAAATCCCATTTTTTATCTCATGATATAAAATAAAGTTATTGTTTATTGCCCAATCCTGAAATTTGGTTTGTTCTCTTTCTAGAAATTCCCAAGTAAATTCTTCCATTCAGTTTTAATATTCAATTTTCTCTGATATATAGATAATGTTGATCGATATTATTTTTCGATGTAAATCATGTTGATACTTTAATCTGCTTTAATCTGGTTCAAAATATAGACAAGGATTTTTTCAGCTTCAATCTGATCGTTATTTACTAGATCAATCCAATCAAACATTTTTTCTATTAAATCATGAGGACCTAAAAATGTGTATAATATACTTAAATCAGCTCGGTTTCCCATCATTGAACAATCAAAAGAGTAGCCACTTTCCTTTCTTATCTCTATTTCAAGTTCTTTTAAAGACTGATCTTGTTCCTGAGGGAATTGAATATCATGTAAATTTGATAATAATTCCATAGTTACATCTTTAGATTCCAGTGCTTCTTTCAAAGGTGGTAATAATTTATTTTCTATCAAATAAACAGTTTCTTCTCTAACATTGTTAAGGTCCGAACCTTCCACTTCTTTTAAATTATTTTTAGTAGATTCATAATCTTGGATATTCAATCGAATTGCTTCGAACCCTATGTTCATAGTTTCTTTTAATTTCTTAATTTGTTGTTTCATAATTTATTTTCACTTCCATATTTTTTGTTATAAAATTCCTCCACCACCGTTAAACCAATCAAATGATCAAGTTAAACAGTTCAGAGGTTTCAAAGATTAATCGTAATAACCATTATCAATTTTGGCTATTTCTTTACCGTATAGGCTGACTAATTCTTTATTATATTTTTCAACCAATTTTTCAAGAGCAAAAGCAATAGCAATATCTTCTTTAGAATTAGTTCTTTTTGAATCATCATTAACAATTAATTCAGCAACTTTATCATTAATATCGCCAAAACCTTTTGATTCATCAAATACTCTAATTCCGTAACTTGCTTGGTCATAGTCTTTTACATCGATTGAAATGTTTTCTGTGTTTGTCATTTTTGTTATCTCAGTTGAAGAATTGTACTTCTTCATATCCAATTCGGCGGAATTAATATATAAATTTATCCCCAATTCGGCGGAATTGGGCTCGCATAAATCCGCCGAATAGTACAAAGATATTTATTCTAAAATATTATTATCTACTTATGGGAAGACAAAATACGAAACCACCTTATTATTCTAGTTTGATTATTGAGAAGAAGCAATATTCTACAAACATTCCCAAGCCGGTTGGTGACAAGATGAAGGAAAAATCTAATTCAACTTGGAAAGTAGTTTTCAAATTCGAAGATGGGAAAATTAAGCTTTATTGGGAACCATTAAAATCTTAATAATCGATTTGTAATATTTCGTGTTAGTATTGACTATCTGTAATTTTAAAATTCATCAGTCTAGGGAGTTAATCGAAAATATGATTTGTGATAATTCGATAAAAGTTTTGTTATACTTTATTTACTAATACTGGAGATCATTTCCTATGGACCCTATAATTATTGTAGGATTATTTTCATTACTTGGGACTTTTAGCGGAACAACTATTACATATTTTTTGACTGTTAGACCAAACCAAGTTAGACAAAGTAAGGAGAAAAAAGAAAAATTATTTGATCTACTTTCAGATAGTGTTGAAATTATATTGGATTTGGATGAAAATATAGTTATCGAGAAACAAGAGCTTAATGCTCAATTATTAGAATATCAAGCAATTAAACTAGGTAATTATTTAGAATTATATCTTGGGAATAAAAACGAAAAACTATTTCGATATGTTAAAGCATTAATGATTGCTAATAGGGAATTGGCTGAAAATGTAAATGCATATAAACTTGATAATATAGATTACAATTCATTAAAGTTAAAATATTCTGCACTAAAAATAACTGCACAAAGATTGTATGTTGATATTTCTGGATTTATAATTGATAATTAAATTAGTAACTATTAATCCTAAAATGCAAAGACAATACAATTCTGAACTCGGTCATCACATTTAGACCTAATTATAAGCAATATTGAAGATCAAATTTATGAATGTCATCTTAAATCCTTGTGTCTTAGGTTGAGTACTGATGCGGATAAAGAAGCAATGAAATCAGACAAAGTACCTTTCTCCCCAAATTCGTCAACAGCCTTATCGTATTGCTCATACGGAAAACTTGACTCTTTTAACAAGGCATTAAATGTACCAACTATCAAAAATAGTACGTGGTCGTAATTACTGTCTGTCGATACTGTTTTTTGAAACCTAGATATTGTTTCAAGTAAAAGAATGCGAACTTCTCGCAACTCTTTTTTCATTTCATATCTGTATACTAAATATGCGATTGTCAACCCAATTATCGGTATTGATAAGTTAGCAACAATGTTCCAATCAATAGAATTTGTGTCTACCATTGTTTAAGGTTCACGTTCCTTGCTTATAAAATTATAAATGCGCCATGGGTGTTTCGAGGAAATTTTTTCCCCATTAAAGCCCGTCGGAAAATTAATTTTCAATTTTTCCCCTCCCGTTACAAACAATGCAGTATCACCACTTCAGAAACAACGCCTTAATTCGTGGAAGCTCGTTAATGGTCATGACTTAACAAAATTGTTACATATCGGACTTAAATACATTTTTAGGGTGGACGATCAAGATCTAACTCATGAGTGTACTGAAACTGCGTTAAGAAAAAGCTTTGAAATTGAAGATCTTAAATCAGCTTCCTTGTACACTTTCATGTCAAATTGGGGAAAATACTCTAAATATGTTATATTTTAATTATTTCATGTATATAATATTTATAGACTTTTATTAAGAGAGCGATAGCTATACGCAACATATTCAGAGTACAAATTTGACTAATTGGAGTATATATTGTAAATTGCCCTACAGCTGTCCAAGTTTGAAATATTGATGATCATATTGACATTTGATTTTTATACTTTATGAATAAAAAATTAATATGAGATTTCAGGATGTAAAACCACGTATTGGAAAACTTGCTGGAGTATTTTATATTTTAACATTAATTTTTATTACACCTATACTTATTCTACTCGATCCTGAGTTTGATATTAATTTCAATGATTTCGATCCTCTAAGTCAACTTGGTGTTTCTTCTGAGACAATACTGTATTACAATCTTGTTATGCTTATAGATGGAATATTTCTTTATCTCTACTTTGATTGGTACTTAAATCAATCTCGGCCCAAATATAAATATCTAAGGGGTTGGGGGGTTTCAGTTCAAGCTGGTAAGATTGCTGGATTGGGCCAAATTGGATTGGCACTCTTCTTCAACATCGATATATTGCACAGTCTGCATATAATATCCGGAATTCTATTTTTTGGAGGTATGGTCATGACTTAACAAAATTGTTACATATCGGACTTAAATACATTTTTAGGGTGGACGATCAAGATCTAACTCATGAGTGTACTGAAACTGCGTTAAGAAAAAGCTTTGAAATTGAAGATCTTAAATCAGCTTCCTTGTACACTTTCATGTCAAATTGGGGAAAATACTCTAAATATGTTATATTTTAATTATTTCATGTATATAATATTTATAGACTTTTATTAAGAGAGCGATAGCTATACGCAACATATTCAGAGTACAAATTTGACTAATTGGAGTATATATTGTAAATTGCCCTACAGCTGTCCAAGTTTGAAATATTGATGATCATATTGACATTTGATTTTTATACTTTATGAATAAAAAATTAATATGAGATTTCAGGATGTAAAACCACGTATTGGAAAACTTGCTGGAGTATTTTATATTTTAACATTAATTTTTATTACACCTATACTTATTCTACTCGATCCTGAGTTTGATATTAATTTCAATGATTTCGATCCTCTAAGTCAACTTGGTGTTTCTTCTGAGACAATACTGTATTACAATCTTGTTATGCTTATAGATGGAATATTTCTTTATCTCTACTTTGATTGGTACTTAAATCAATCTCGGCCCAAATATAAATATCTAAGGGGTTGGGGGGTTTCAGTTCAAGCTGGTAAGATTGCTGGATTGGGCCAAATTGGATTGGCACTCTTCTTCAACATCGATATATTGCACAGTCTGCATATAATATCCGGAATTCTATTTTTTGGAGGTATAGCCATATCACTTTTGATTATAAGTTTGGATCTTCAACACCTTTCAAATTATGAGTCTCGTATCCAACTTTTGATCCGATTAACTCTTTTTATTTGTCTATGGGGTATTTCCTATCCCTTTTCATTCCGGTTTACTGATCATATTGGGCTTTGGCAATTTGTAATATTAATTTCGATGTGTACTTGGTTTTACATAGAAAATTCCTCTTATAAGAGAATTTCATCTGTATTTGGAAAATCTGAACTTACTCATTATACCTATCCAATAAATTTCATATCCAAATTGGGATTAACCTTTGGTATATTACTCATTATTCTCGGATTTGGTTTGTATATTTTCCCAGAACTTGATCCGACTCCATGTGGGGATATAACCGATCGCAAAAATTGTCATCCTATGGACAATGTGATTACAGCTGTTGCAGGGATTATTTTGGTATATATATCAAAATATATCAAACACTTTGAATAGAATTTTCATGATAAAATGTATAAATTTGAAAACTGATTTGGAGTTATTGTAGGTAATTTCTCAAGCATTATTTTATAAAATATTATTTATATTATGGATAGATGTGTTGGTGATACAATCAGAAGATGTCCTGAATTTTGATTTTTATCATCTTTTCGATTGTTAAATCGTCAATATTCATTTCTTGCAATTTCATAATATATTCCTTATTCAAGTCATGAATTTGCATTGTGATTAATTGCTCGGGTGTTACATTTGAATAACCCAATTTTTTTACATCCTCAATAAACTCAGGTTCAACATCATGTATCTTAAATTTCTTCAAAATATTTAATTCAATATCGGGAAATCCGAGGTTTTGGATGTCTTCAATAAATTTAGGATCAACATTATGAATCATCATTTGAACTAAGCTTCTTTTACTAACATCCTCATATCCCAATATTTTCAATCTCGAAATAAAATTGGGTGTAACATCGTGAATTTGAAATTCAATCAAATTATTTATGGTAACATCTTGAAGTCCTGTCGCTTTAATGTTCGTTACAAACTCTGGTGTTACATCATGAATTGCTGCTTTTCTTATTTGGTTTTGGGTTAAACCTTCAAGGCCAGCCCCAACTAAACCTTCAATAAATTCTTCATTGACATTATGAATTTTGAATTCTTTTGCCGATTTTAGAGAAAATTCCTCGATATTCAAATTTTCATTAGATAAGATATTTTCGATAAATTCTGGATTTACATCATGAATTTTCATACTTACCAACAGCTTTAGTGAAAATGTGTCATCACCAAGTTTTTTTGCAATCTCTTGCATTTCAGCTGTGTATTCAAGAGAAACAGAATGGATCTTCATGTTCACAAGTTGATTATACCCAATATCTGTAAAACCTAATTTGTTCAATCCTTCAATATATTCCGGATTTACATTATGTATTGTCATTTTAATAATATTTGGTAACTGGAGATTTGTATATCCCAAATTGTGTAATTGAGAAATATACTCAATAGAGACCGTATGGAGCACCAACTTGACTTGGGTCGTAGAATCAATATCTTCATATCCTAGTTTATTCAACTCTTTAAGATATTTCGGATCTACATTTTCCATGATCAACCGTTTCAATTCTTCATGTGTTATTTCCTCTCGTTGGCTTAGATCTTGATGTAACATATCCGTGATAAAAGGTTTAATCCTCTCCACTGTTGATGTCAACATATTGCCAGATAAGAACCCAGAATTCACATTTACATATCTGAAATCTCTCTCTAGTTCTTTGAGTTGTTCATTTGCCATTTCAGGTGTAATTTCATTACTTACTAACTTTTCAAGTATTTCTTTACGTCTACTTTCCATTTTTGTAATACCTCATTTAACAACCGTTTGATGAAAGATGCTATCTTTCTTTTGACTATTAATTTCAATTCTTCGAGGTATAAAGATTTCATACCAATAATCGAAAACGGTTATTTGGGATTGAGTTTGATAATTAATATAGTTTTCTTAAAAGGAAAATTGAAGATTTAAAATTGTTGAAGTTGTATAATCATTAATTCCGAATAGAAATTATTAATATCAAAAAGATAATAGATATTATTAAATTTAATGACGGATTACAATCGTTTAATTTACATTATTTCCTTTATTTTCCTTAATTTATATTTGAGCCGTGTTACAGTATCCAAATACGAAGAATTCCATATAATTGGAAAATCTAAATCTATTGGTTTCCGTTATTGCTTCGTTTTACTATAATATTGGACGCTATATTTTCAACAAATTTTATATTTGAAAGTGACAGTATTCTCATAACGCTATTATATATTGGCTACTTATTATCATTATCTGAGTTAGTGGTTAAATATAGAGATAGAAATGAAAAATCAAATTTATATTAATTGAATGTTACAAACTAAGATTGATTGATGGCTATGGCTCTATTCAATGATTAAAAATCTATTTTTTATCCCTTATGACCATACAAGTACTCTGAGCTACTGCAATCAATTCATCATTTGAATCTTTCAAATTACATTCTACATAACCAATATTAGTGCCTCTTTTTATTACTACCCCTTCTGCAATTAATTCTGCTTCCTTTATTCCTCTTAAATAATTGATCTGAAGGTTAATTGTCGTGAAATTTTCATTTTTATTTAGTGTAGTAATCATTGCTATTCCCATTGCTGCATCAGTAATATCACATAATATACCCCCGTGTACTGAACCCATTGGATTATGATGTCTTTCATCCACTTTCATTTTAAAAATAGCCTTTCCTTCTCCATATTCAACCAATTTGAAACCAATTAAATTGGCAGCTGGAGTTTTCCATTTTCCTTTTATCATGGTATCAAGAACTAATTGTACACTATCGTCCACAGAAAGACAATTTTTTAATAAAATTAATTGTTTTTGGTTTCCGTATTTCTAAATCTTCATTCTACGAGATCAAAATATTAACTTCTCAAGAAAACCAAACAATAACTATGATCATATCCGTAGCCATAATTCCCATTTTCTTTAGTTTCACTTTCCCAATTAATAATGACTTCTCCCTTGAACAAAAATATTTTCGAAAGCACATTTCCTATATCCCAAGCTAATGTGGTAACTATTCCGTTATACTTTAGATTTGATACTTCAATGACTAAATATGAATTTGGTTTCATTTTTTGCTTAATGCCTTCGAAGATGCCTTTGATGTTGTTTAGATAGGCTCTATAATCTCCTTCTTCTGTATAATCAGAAAAAGGGTTCAGTTTCTCACCAATCGACATATAAGGAGGAGAAGTCATAAGGAAATCAAAATTTGGACATTCAGATTTATTCACGAAATCTTGAACATCGTCTAGAAATATCTCTTTATTTAGTTCAAATTCCTCAGAGAGAAAATTTATTTTATTTTGATCAATCTCAGTTCCTATAGCATTTCGATTGAATCTTTTTGCAACAGATAAAGTTGTTCCATAGCCTACAAAGGGATCAAATACAAGATCTCCTGGTGAAGAATATTTCAAAAGAAAGTACTCAACCAGTTTTTCAGAATATCTAACATCATCCTTCGCAAATATTTCAGGAAGAGGCTTCGTATTTCCAAAAGGTATCGTTAGATTTGTAGGAAACATTAATTTGGTATTTCTTAATTCAATTTAAATCTAAATAATTAAATGCGATGAAATAACAAAAAGAATGGTTATTAAGTAATTTAAATTTTATTTCGCTTTATTAAATGGCCTCTTTGGAAATTAAACGGAATCTATTTCCAAAGCAATCTTTAAAGAGAACTCCCAATTTATCTCCCATCTTGTGCACATCTTTTATTATTTCGCCTTCTTTCGACTTGATCTCCTCAACAGTTTTCTCAATATCATTTACTTCAAAAATCATGTTTATACCTGGCTGCGGAATAATATCTGCTTTGAAAAAACCTAAACTTATTGTGTCCTCCCATTTTACCAAAGCATAATTAGGGAAAGTTTCTATATCCACTTCCCATCCGAATACATTTTCATAAAATTCTTTTGCTTTTACATAATCTAATACTGGGATTGCAATTTGTATAATTTTACCATTCACAAAATTGGTATATAAAGATCTGTTTTAACTTATTTCAGTCTTACTTTGCAAATTGAATAAATTTCAATATTTCTTATATCGAAACTTTAGCCAAACTTATCTCTTTAAATCTTAAATATCTATCATAATTTATGCACAAAGTAGAACTTGGAAACCCTGAAGATTACAAAAAAGTAGATAAAATTCTTTGGAGGGCCTTTGAAATCGAAAATAAGTTCGATGAAGATAAAAGAGAACCAGGGGATTGGTGGAGTAAGGAAGGCTTTTCAAGATCCTATATTATCAAAGATAGGGATTCTATTGTTGCAAATTTGACTGTGGAATTATATCCAGCAACTATTAGAGGGTCTGAAATAATAATTGCAGGTATTGGTGCTGTTGCTACTGAACCAACTCATCGTAGAAATAAGATGATCAATAGTTTATTTGAAACGGCATTTCAAACCATGAAAGACAATGGTGAAATATTTTCTATGTTAGATCCATTCAAGATAGAATATTACAGGAAATTTGGTTACGCAAATGCGGAAACTATTATTCAATATAGGTTTGCACCTTCTAATATTATCACATTAAAAATCCCAAACTCTATTATTATTAGAGAAGCGGTGAAGGGTGATGAACAAATCCTAATGGACCTTCAAAGAAGCTCAATACAAATTGGATCTCGACTCTATCAAACAGAGGACAGTATTGCTAAACGTATTAAATCTCTTAATTGCTATATTGTCGAAGAAAAAAATAAACCTGCAGGTTGGTTTAAATTATACTTCAATAGAGATAAAACAGAAATTGAATGGAATGATCAAAAATTAACAATGATTGTTTCCCTGTCTCTTTTTTATGATAATTATAATGTGTTGAATGGAATATTCGATTTTTTAAGTAAATTTGAGGATCAAGTCGATGAAATCCGCATGAATTGTCCATCTGAAGTCCCAGTTCAAAACTATGTTATAAATCGACATAAATTGGATATTGACATGATGGGTAGTATGATGGTTCGCGTTATCGATTTCAAAAAATACATTGAGAGTATTCAAATTCCAAAATCCGCAACAGATTCAGTTGTTTTAACTCTGGAGGATAAACATTGCACGTGGAATTCAGGAACCTATGTTTTAGTTCCGTCTAATGGAAAAATCAATTTGAGAGAAGAAGTTTTAGAACCTGATATTGTTGTAAATGAGCAGCAATTTTCTCGAATTGCCGGCGGCTTAAATTCAATAACTACTTTGCATTTATTAGGAATAATAGACTGTTCTTTAGAAGTTGCTCAGAAGCTAGAAGCGATATTCCCAAAAGATGCTGTTATGTCATATCAAAGATTTTGATCAAACATATTTGTTCCCAAGAAATAATTTCTTAATACTCATCCCTCCAATAATTTTATGGTACAAATGAGCTATGATTCTAAATCAGAAGAATTAATGGCAAAGGAGAATAAAGTTGTATCTCCTAATTATACTCCAATCCCGGTAGTGTTATCACATGGGGACGGTATCTATGTAACCGATGTAGATGGTAAAAAATACATTGATTGTTTATCTGCTTATTCTGCAGTAAATCAAGGTCATCTCCATCCAAAAATTATTTCAGCAGCTGAAGAGCAAATGAAAAGAATAACATTGACTTCAAGAGCTTTCTATAATGATCAATTAGGTGATTTCATTGAGAAATTATGCAATTATTCTGGTATGGAAATGGCTTGTCCAATGAATACCGGTGCTGAAGCAGTAGAAACAGGGATTAAAGTGGCACGAAGATGGGGGTACAGGAATAAAAAAGTCGAAGCAAACAAAGCAGAAATTATTGTTTGTGATGATAATTTTCACGGGAGAACAACAACAATAGTTGGATTTAGTTCTGATCCTGATAGTTATGAAGACTTCGGCCCATATCCCGAGGGGTTTAAGAGTATCCCATTTGGAGATTTAGCTGCACTAGAGACAGCTATTACATCCAATACCGTCGCGTTTCTTGTTGAGCCAATTCAAGGAGAAGCAGGAGTGATTGTACCTCCAGAAGGTTATCTCAAAGGAGCTTATGATATTTGCAAAAAGAATAATGTACTCTTAATTGCTGATGAGATACAAACTGGATTTGCTCGTACCGGGAAAAATTTCTGTTTCGAATTCGATGAGATTAAACCAGATTTGTTATTAGTTGGAAAGGCACTTGGTGGGGGTTTAATGCCAATTTCTGCAACACTTGGGACCAAAGAAATTATGTCTGTTCTCACAAGTGGAAGTCATGGATCTACTTTCGGAGGAAATCCACTAGCGTGCGCAATAGGCTCGGCTGCAATTGATGTTTTAGTTGAAGAAGATCTTGCAAATAAATCAATGGAATTAGGAAAATATTTTCTTGATAAACTAAAAGACTTACCATCTGAAATTGTAAAGGATGCAAGGGGTCGTGGATTGCTTGTTGCAATAGAATTCAAAGAAAGAGGAGGTAAGGCAAAGAAATATGTTATGGAAATGAAATCTAAAGGATTACTTGCTAAACAAACTCATGATACCATAATTCGGTTCGCTCCGCCATTAGTAATTACAAAAGATCAAGTCGACGATGTTGTTCAGATAATTCAATCTTCTATTGCATCAGTAGCTTCTAAAATTGAATAAAACCTAATATATTGATAAATTTTTTCATTTTATTTACAGTATTTCAATTTATTATATAAATTATAATCAATTAAACAACAATTGTCTACTTTCTTTCATAAATATAGGATAGAATAATTGAATTAAAGGACTAAAATAGATATTTGAACTACATCTCAAGTAACCAGATACTATCATTTATTCAATAATTATCGATTGTCGAAAGAAGAAAGGTTCATAATAGTAAGAATTATTACTTTTGCTGAAATAAAGTTAATATCCAACATGAGCTTTGATAATTTACAATTAACTTTTTAACAACAAAAGACTAGAAATGATATTAGGTTGAGTGATAATAATGAGCCACCAAATATAGTAGTATGGACATTATCAGTTGCCACTTCAGGATTAATTTTAAAGATATTATTTGGAGGAGTGAAGTTGAATGGTATATTATTAATAAGATACACAGATTTAACCAACGTAAATTTAGTATTAAATATATTATTTCTATTATTAGTTGGTATATTTATTGTATCGATTTTAGGAGCCATATATGAAATAAAGGAGATTAGGATGAATGGGTCAATTGGTCGGGACGTTAAGGAAGAAAGAATAAATCAAAAACAATTAGATAATCGGATTATAACATATGAGCAAGAAAGGACAACCGGTGTATACAAAATGGATATCTTGACATGTTGTTATCAATCAACAAGATTTGAATTAGATCAATGTATATGCGGAGAAAGACTGGATTACATATTAGAAATAAATGGAGTTATACAAACAGATAATATCAGGTATTCTAAAATACTTGAGACAAAAGTGTTAGATTGTTGTTATTTGACAGCAGAGTTACAGGAAACATATTGTGTATTTGGTAGAGGACTGTCATATCCCAAACTAAAGAAATTCAAGATATTATCAATGTTATCTGATAGATGGCAGTAGATTAATAGATCATCTAAAATTGATTGAAAATAAATTCTAGATAATAATTAAATACAGAAATCGATGATGATCTAAATATGATCAGAATCAATAACTAATATTGCGGTTTATTCTTTTCACTTATTGTAAAAATTGTTAAAGTTAAAACAATATCAAAGTTCTGGGAACTGTAAATGAAACTATCATTGGTTTCATCCGAACAATCGGTGAAAATGTATTATCTGCAGAAATAAACGATCTGATTAAACGGATGTTACGTTCTACAATAAATAGTTTTTATGAGGTTTATGGTAAATAAATTAAGAGAAATAAATTTGCGTTATTTACTCATGAGTTGAATAACAAATTGGGGAGTGAAGTAAATTTCCCTTATTATAAATTTGGAATAGAAAGTCACAGAGATAAACTTAATAGACAAATTGAGAACGGTAGAATGGTGGAGAAATAACCAAAAAATAAATTATCCTATGAGTTGAATTTTTGATGACACGAAGTATAATTAATATGATTTACTCAATGACGAACGACGGAGATTATCAAGTTAGGGGGTTGAGATGTGTTTCTGATCATGTTGTAGTCAAATTGGACCAAGAGAATATTACAGTGCCGATGTTATCAGTAAAAATTACATGTAACGTATGTGGGTGGGAAAGAAAGGGGCTTTCAGAAAAATATAGTATAAGATATAATAGAACCGATCAAACATTTTCTCTGTTTGCACTAATAATCGCCACAGGCTGGATGACAGTAAACTATATGAAAAATTTAGCTTGGTTTTGGTGGACTTGGCCGATTTTAATAATGATAGGGTCATTTAGTGTTATTGTATTGTCAGCAATTAGATTCGAATTCAACAATAATTCTTTTAAAATCATTCAAGGAGGATCCGAAGTAATTGATGAGGTGAGGAGTAATATAATTGGATGTGTGTTACAGGATGAAAAGGGAGGAATCATATCTCCCCGGGATCTTTCTCTCGCAAGAAAATTAATAATATTTTCAGTAGATAATACATACGAGATGAAATTGAAGAAAGAAAGAATTACGTTGGAATTATTTGCTGTAGTGCAAAAAATGCATGACGCAATGATATTTATTTACTAATATTTACTCGATTGATTATGATGTGAATAAAATCAAGTTTGATAAAAAAAGAATAACCATAAATCGAAATGACATAAAAGAAAGTCCAGCTTATTCATCTATCGGCACGTTTTTTGGTTGTAAATTCGAGTAATATTTTAAACTAATATAAACCATTTACTGATCATTTCTTATCACTCTATAAGGCTAATGAAGGGCTGCGGGTACGAATAATTAAAGCCAAGATTAAGAGAAATGGTCCAAAAAAGGAAAGTCGAAAGAACGAAACCTCAATGCGGGGGCCATTGGAATCAGTATTTGAAGTAAGTGTGTTATTAGTTGCTGGATCATAAGACGTAGGAATCTGTGTGCCAGATTGAACAGGGTCATTTAGATCAAGAATTGTTAGGGAAAAATTCCCACCGGTTAATAGACCAAATTGCCATATAAAAATAATATAATGTCCATTCGCATTATGGTACTCAAAATAATTGTTATCGTAACCAGAATTATTCATAGCTTTGAGGCTAGAATCCTTTAATACGAATAAGAAATCTACATCATCTGAGTGGGAAAGATTAAATGAAAAATCGCCTTCAAGATTGACACCCAGAAAAATTCCATCAAACTTAGCATTAGGTCCTGGTAATGATCCGTGAGTAGTCCCAACCTCAATTTCGAGAGGATAATAGGGGTCGTCTCCCCGAATTATTCCACCAATTTTGGATATGGTGAGATTAAAATTATCAATGTTTGAGGAGCTAAATATGGAAAGGAAATATTTACCATCCATTCCCAACCTCGTGTGAATAGTATGAAAATCGACCCTCATCAATTGGATAAATTGGAGATATTCGTCATATAAAGTGAGATTAAATTCCTTATTTTGTGTGTCAGAAATAGTGAATTCATAACTTCCATTTAGAATAATTGTATACCATATAGCACCATCATCTGCAGGTCCCGGTAATGATCCAGGTGTCGTTCCTTCAGATATACTAATTGGATTATCAGGGCTATCACCAATCTCTCCAGATGTTTGTAATGGTGAGAATACTAAGAACTGAAAACAGATTAGTATTATTACTAATAATCGGTAAATGTCTTTCATCTGAAATAATATGAGCGTCATTATTCGATAAAACAAAATATATTTATGAAGATGCAATATTAATATACAGTGCATTTGGAAGACATTATACACTAGATCCCAATAATAGAGAATCATTTGATGACAGATCAATGTTAGAAAGGACAAAGGATTATATAACGAGAACAAGTCATGGAGGATTTGTTGCATTGTCCGCACAAACAGCATCAGATATGGCATCCTGGCATGATCTAAACAGAAATGAGTATCCCGAACTGGATGGATTGAGTGGAAGACAAATAATAGAAGCAGTTGCAGAAGGAAGATCTAATTTGGTTATATACATATCGAATCAAATAAAGGGATTGCCATTCTTTAATAAAGATACATTGAATGAACTTGTTTCATCTCCAAGTCTAATCTTGAAGGAAGACGGAAAATACAGAGTGGAATCCACAATAAAAAGACTATGGATAGAATATGAATATCTAAGGTTCTTATTTGACATGGAAATCCAACATTATATGACCAGTATAATTTCATATAGAGATATAGGATTTGGTTCACAAGTGTCATCTAACTCAGGTACAAATACAGATGTGGATGGAATGTATAGTAGTAATAATGAGGTGTCTGTTTCAATAAGGGAAGATGTAAAGGCAAGAGAAGCTTATGGGTCTTACTTTAAGTTGACGGAAAATCAACATCTATTGGAGGCGGAAATTGATGGAAAAGTGGTAGGTGATATGACAATAACGGAATTGTGGGATTATATGCTGTATGTATATGATACAATAGGCGGAGAAATGAAAGCCATGAGATTAGGCGACATGGTGACTGTTGGGGGCATAACCGTAGATCGGCACCATTATAATACTATCACGCAATATTATGCAGATAACTTTCTATTCCCAGTTTCAGCATTAAATAATCTGGTCGATTATACAGAATATCCAGTGCAGAAAATGGTTGATATAAACGTGGCATTACCAGAGGAATATGTGGATAACAGTGTACCACACTTTATTCCGATGAGTACATCATACATAGATGATGAATTCTACATAAATGGACTTTTACCGCCACCAGAATTTAATGAGATGGCCACAGATGATGAAAATGTGCTAATTATGTTGTTCGATACTTATAGTGCAAAAATAGCCCGAATAACAATGAATGGTATGATAACCGCATATGCCACCGCAGGTGGACTAAAAGGATGGCTATTCTCAGCGGCACAAGTGCCAATTATTACCGGAGCATGGCAATGGTCAGAGTCATATTTACCCGCCTGGGGTCACATAAAAGAGAAATATAGGGAACGAGGAGAGGCACGTTGGGGCTGGTAATAAAAAAACGATAATAAACAAGTCATTACTAAGCCATCAATAACATTAATCAATAAGGAATACCAAATATAATAAGTTTATAAATCAAAATGGCAATAATTATTTGTAAGAGATCTAATGAAAGAATTAGTGGAATTAATGAGGAAACCGAAAAATGAGTATGATGAGACATATGGAAAAGAGTTATATCTAAATTCAATAAATAATACAGCAATACTGCCGTACAAAGAAGTAATAGAAACATATCCAGAGATCACTAATATCTACTTATCGCCTATGTGGAAGGAGGTAAATATACAAAAATTATCAGATGAATTAGACATACCAAGGTACCATTCTCCAGGAGAAACAGAGTATATTGGAGTGGAAAATGAAGTAGCAGTAATTATGGATAATACATGTGGGGTAGTAATGAGATATCTGGGAGAATTTAAAGAGTTAGAAAAGCTAATTATAGTTAGAAATAAAGTGTTCGATAATATAATGGAAGAGACCGGTAAGTTAATTAAACTAAAAAAATTTTTGTATATGAATAATCAAGTAGTGAAAATCAGACAATATAGTGAAGATGCTGAGGAGATTCGTAGAGAAAATGGAGACGACGTGGAATCAAAAGAATTAGGAATTAGAGCGATAGGAAATCTATTATATCTAGAAGAATTAGAATTAGTAAATATTGGAATAAAAGAAATACCTGAAGAGTTAAGTCATCTTCAAGAATTAAGAACAATTAATTTATCATTAAATGAGGGAATAGATCTAACAAATGTGAGAGGTTATAAAAATTTACAACATGTAAAAATGAGTAATATAGACGTAGAAGAAATACCAAATTTCGTGATTGAATCCAAAAGAACATTAAAGACATTAGACATCAGTAATAATCATTCAATAGATATAGAGTATGTTACATGTTTAACAAAATTAGAATCAATTAATCTTCGAGGAATAAAGAGAATAAATAATTTACATGATATAATGGATATGTCGAATATAAAACGAATATATATCAATAGTGACAAGATGAAAGGAATAAATCATAAGAAAATCGAAAGTGGGGAACTGATTATGCAGGAAGGGAAAACATGGGCCGAGCATGTGTGGTTAGAAGAAGAATATGAAGAAGAAAAATGAAGTATTGAAGTTGCTGAGATAATTAAATCGTCTATTGCATCAGTAATTACAATAAATCAATAAAGTTCAACTTTATTATTTAATTACTGGATTTCTATTCATGAAAACAATTTAATACATAAAATATAATTAAATTATATTCATTTGTCTATTTTTACACATAATTATAGGATTTTTTCACTATATTATTATGTTTGATTGCAATGTTATGTATTGAGCCACATGGAATTCTCCCCTGTTTTTAAAATTGACAAGTTAGATTTCAAGATACTTCGTGAGCTAAAAGTTAATTCCAAAAGATCAATAAGACAATTAGCTTCTAGAATAAATGAAAGTCATTCCACAGTTTATAATAGAATTATTCGTTTAGAATCATCAGGAATAATTAAAAAGTGGACTGTAGCGATTGATTACTCTTTATTGAATTTGGATATTATTTTTTATGTCTCTATAAACATTGAATATGAGGGTTATGGAGATTCACCTTTGAAATTTAATTGTTTTAATATATGCCAAGAAATTATGCAATTGAAAGGTGTGTGCGAGTTATCAATGATTAATGGGGAATTCGACATATTGGCCAAAGTCAGAACGAACTCACTTCAAACTACTGCTGAAATAATAATTGATCAAATCAGAATCATACCTGGAGTGTCTAAGGTTGTAAGTAATCATTGTTACCAAACTATACTAGAAGAATGTAATATTGACAAATTTGATTTCCATGAGGTTTTTTTAGATATTAAAGAGAATGAAATCAATAACGAGAAACTTGCAAAAGCTAAATTTGCTGAATTATTTGGCGATATGCACTAATGATATTTTTTGGATAAAAAATTTAATTAAAACCATTACAAATAATTGAATTTCAAAGACATTTATATTGCTTATCTGGTTAATAAATCAAAATAAAATAGTAAATAATATACAAGAACAATTGAGACAAATGAAAACATTGCCAATATTATTGCACAAGAACCTAAGAAGCAAAAACTATCTTTGACCTTTTCTGTATTGCATAACTTATTTTTTATTTTTGAAAAAAAAGTTATTGGATTGCTTATATTTTTTCCACATTCAGAACAGACTGTACTCATTTTAATTCTTACTTATTTATTGATAAAAATAAATAAAAATCTTTTTCTGATAATTAAGGCTGTAGCACTAAAATTTTATAATTTCAGATAAACTCGAAAATATTGAACGCTCATCCCTTTTTTCATTACAAAAAAAAATAGAAGATTATTATTTCTTAAAAATTCAAAACTATTGATTTATCACAATCTATTATGAAGTTGTCATTTGAAAATTCATGTAAGTTGCCCGAATTCTACATGTGCCTTCATCACTTACCATACATGGACCAATTGCAGTTTCTGGAGTACATTGTCTTAAGAAATGTGGACAATCTTCAGGTTCAACCTTTCCAAGTATCACCCCCCCACACTTACATCCCTTCGGTAAATCATTTGTAACAATAATTGGTTCATCTAGTAGATTTCTTGCATTGTGATTAGAAAACTCAGCATTTAATTCATAACCTGATTTTGGAATTATCCCAATTCCTCTCCATTTAGCATCTACTATATCAAATACATTTTTCATAGATTCAATAGCAGAACGGTTTCCTTCTTTTTTGACAACTTTTGGATAAGCATTATATACATGAGCATCACTCTCGAGTATTTGTTCAAGAGTTTTGTCTAAGGCTATTAGGAACTCAATACTGTTAAATCCTCCAATCACACATGGAATTAGATATTTCTTTGGAAAAATTTCATATGGATTTGTACCTATAATTGTTGAAACGTGCCCTGGTAATACATATCCATCGATATCAAATTCAGGGTCATTACATAGTAGATGCATTGCCGGAGGTACTAATCTGAAATCGGTAAGTACAAAGAAATTTTCAGGAAGTTTTTCCTTTTCAAGTACAAATGATGTCATAGGGGCAGTTGTTTCAAAACCTATTCCTAACCAAATAAATTTCTTATTTGGATTTTCCTTTGCATATTGCACAGCATCCGAGACTGAATAAACAACCCGAATGTCATTCCCCATTGCTTTAGATTGATTTAAAGTCATTAAAGAATGGTCCGGGACCTTCAACATATCGCCGAATGTTGTAATAATATTCCCTTCATCGGCCAATTTAATTGCTGTCGTAACATGTTCTGAAGGACAAACACAAACAGGGCATCCTGGTCCTGAAATTATTCTAAGATCATTCGGTAAAAGTGACCTGATACCAGAACGTGATACCGTGGCTTCATGGGTTCCACAAATATGCATTATTTTTAACGGACGATTAATTTGTTCAAATTTTGTAAGTATTGATTTGATGACGGCTTTTGCCTTGTGTTTTAAATTACTTGTTGGCATTGAATAATCAATAAATTTGGAACTACTCATATAATCACTTACATCTCAATGTTATCTACAGTTAATTCATATGCTGCTAATATTTCCTGTGCTCTTTGCTCATCAATTTTCGCAATCGCAAATCCTGTGTGAACTAAAACCCAGTCTCCAATTATCAAATCATCTGACAATAAACCAAGTTTGATAGTTTTCCGAACATTTCCGAGTACAACTGTTGCTTTTCCGTCCCCATGCAATTTTTCTATCTTAGCTACAACACTTAGGCACATATGTATAGAAAGTATACTAAATAATAAAATTCTTTTATAATGTGAAACAAATTATGGTTAAATCGTCTAGAAAAATTTGGCAAATTCATATAAATGGAGTTGTTCAGAGTGTTGGATTTCGCCCATTTATTAAAAATCTAGGGGATAATCGTTTATTAAGAGGATATGTGCGAAATTTGGGTGGTGCAGGTGTTGAAGTAGTCATAGAAACTAACGAATCTAAAAAAGATGAATTTATTTCATCGATCCAAAATCAACTTCCTGAATTAGCAATTATTACTAACATTGATGTTAAATCAATAGAAACTGACATTGAATTTCTTGATAAATTTGAAATCAAAAAAAGTGATGTAAAAAACGTGAATGGTTCCAGTTTTTCTGCTATACCACCTGATATCTCTATATGTTCTAATTGTACGAATGATATTTTCCATCAAGATAGAAGGATTGATTATTCATTCACATCCTGTACAGACTGTGGACCAAGATATGCAACAATCTTTGGGTTGCCTTATGATCGTCCAGTAACTTCATTCAATGATTTCCCTTTGTGTAAAGATTGTATAAATGAATATACTGAACCATCTAATCGACGTTTTCATGCTCAAACAACTTGTTGTGTGAACTGTGGCCCTAAGTATGCAATGTATCGATGGACCGAGAGCTGGAATGAAGAAGAGTTTAATTGGAATTCGATCATATCTGGTTTGAAAGGTGGAAAGATCATTTCAATCATGGGTTTATCAGGAACTCATTTTGCACTTGATGCATTAAATTCATTGAAAGTAAAAGAGTTTAGGAAGTTAAGAAGGAAACATAGTGATAAGCCATTTGCTGTAATGATGAAGGACCTATCTGAGATTGAGAAATATTGTTTTGTTAGTGAAATTGATGTTCAAATACTTACATCTGCAAGAAAACCAATTGTCATCCTTCCAGTCAAGGACTTAAATAAATGGGATGATATTAGTCCCGGATTGAGTTCAATTGGGGTGATGTTACCTTATAGTGGGTTTCATCACATATTATTCAAAAAAGGAGCTCCTTCGGTATTAATTATGACTTCAGCTAATCGTCCAGGAGTCCCTATGCCAATAACACCAGAAAAAGTAATGGAATCCTCCGTATCTATTTCTGATCTAGTTATCGTACATAATCGTAAAATTATACAACGTACAGATGATTCAGTAATTAGATCACATGGAAACAATCTTCTGTTGATCAGAAGAGCACGGGGATACACCCCCCAACCTTTTTTCGTAGAACAACTTATGAATACAAATGAAATGATAGCCTTCGGAAGTGAAGAAAATAATACGATTTCTTTTAGTAAGTCGGGATGGGTCCTACCAAGTCAACACCTTGGTCATATTGCAAATCTTGAGAGTCAAGAATTTCAAAATTCAACTGTAGAACATTTATCTAATTTATTTTATTTCAATCCAAAAACTATCATCACTGATCTTCACCCCGATTTTACATCTACTAAATCTGCTCATGATTACGCCATAAAGAAAGATATCCCTTTTTACTCTGTACAACATCATGTGGCTCATGCATCTTCTTTAGCATTGGATAATAATCTCGGATATGAAGATTCCATTTTAGCATGGGTATGTGACGGGTTTGGATATGGATCTGATGGACAAGCTTGGGGAGGGGAATTAATTGAAATTGATAACGGCTCATGGAAAAGAGCAGCAAGCTTAATCCCGATAGATTATGATGGTGCTGATCAAAATGCAAAATTCCCAGCAAGAATGCTGATAAATTATTTGAAAAAAATTGGTTTACCTTTGGAATTCTTTAATGATAACTTAAACCTCTATTTTCCTCAAGGGAAACGAGAATTTGAATATCTAGTTAATAAAAAAGAAGATTCAAAATTAACTACAACATCACTAGGTCGATTACTAGATAGTTTTTCAGTTCTATTGGAATCAGCAAATCAACGATCATATGACGGAGAACCCGCAATAAAATTTGAAGGACTGGCAACAATTGGCAAACCGATTATTGATTATAAACCAGCAATTTCACGTCATGGTAATATGGAAGTAATTGATAATCTTGAAATAATGAGACAAGGGATCGAGATGATGAAATCATATAAGCGACAGGACATTGCTTTATGGGTTCATAATACAATAGGTGTCACTTTGGGGGAGATCGCGACTAATGTTTCAAATGAAACTGGGATAAGGAATATTGGATTTTCCGGTGGTATTGCATATAATAAATTGATTACCCAGAAATTTAGAGCAGAACTTCAAATCAATAATTTGAATCTGCTAACACATATTAATCTTCCACCTGGAGATGGTGGAATCAGTACAGGTCAAATTTATTATCATGGAGTGTTAAAAAATGAATAATGAAATCGGAGAAATAATAGAAATAAGTCATGGTGGAGGTGGCAAACGTATGGATCTTCTGATTAAGTTTCTCACATCAAATATTGGGTTAGAAACTTTTAATCAAGATATTGTGGGTCCAAACGCATCTGATGATAGTGCTGTCTTACCGTATAATGCCAATAATATTGTCATCACCACAGATTCCCACACTGTCGATCCAATTTTCTTCAGAGGAGGTAATATTTCGGATTTATCAATATGTGGGACTGTTAATGATTTAACTGTTATGGGGGCAGTACCCAAGTATTTGACTTTTGGTTTAATAATCGAAGAAGGATACAAGATTGAGAAATTACAACAATTGGCTAGAACACTTGGTGATCGATGTCGAGAAGCAAATGTACGAATTGTTGCTGGAGATACAAAAGTAATGCCGCGTGGTATGATTTCTGAAATTGTAATGAATACCGCAGGTGTTGGTACTTTGGTCCGTGAAGCTCCAATTCAAGATGCTGCAGCTAAGTCTGGTGATTCTATTATTATAACTGCTCCTATTGGCGTCCATGGGACAAGTTTGATGTCACTTCGAGAGGGAATAGAATTTGATACTGATTTAGCTTCAGATGTGGCGTCATTTTGGCCTAGTTTTGAAAATGTCATCAAAAATTCAGGGGTTCATGCCATGAAAGATTTGACAAGGGGTGGAATGGCATCAGGTCTAAGCGAAATTGCATTAAAATCAAATGTTTGTTTAGAAATTTACGAGGATCGCGTTCCAATAAAAGAAGAATCGCAGGCGATTTGTGATATTTTGGGATTAGAGATCTTTGAAATTTCAGGAGAAGGTTGTGCAGTTATCATCGTTGATAATGATAATACCGATGAAATATTAAACGAATTAAAAACAAAGAATATTAGCAAATACGCAGTCAAAGTTGGTACGGTAAAAGAATCACCAAAAGGCAAAGTTCATGTGATTACTGAAATCGGTGGGACCCGAATTTTGGATAAACCCTACGGTGAACCCATTCCCAGAGTATGTTGAAAATTAAATTTCTACAGTTATCTTTATTGATATTTTACTCTGTGAAACAAATTAGAATTTATTATATTTAGCTTACTTAATCGTAAATCCACATAATGTGTACAAATAATGTGGAACATGATAATAAATACAAATTGTGTATGAGTATTCGAGACTTCAATGGATATTGCTATAATTAATTCAATTCTTCTTACCTTCGAAAATAAAAATCTTGGAATTATAGATAATGGTGGATTGGGAATCAACGAAAACAAGATTTCCTATGTTGGACCAATGAAGAAATTTGATTATTCAAACGCCGATGTAGTCATTGATGGTAAAGGCATGATTACAATGCCTGGATTGATAAATGTACATTTCCATTCAGGGCTAACCCTATTAAGGGGCGCAGCGCAAGATTTGCCTGAAATAGAATGGATGAACAAAGGTATCGCCCCATTTTCTTCCCATCTCAGAGACACAGATCGTATCTTGGGATCTAAGTTAGGTGTGCTAGAAGGGGTACAAACTGGAACAACATAGGAAATCTTGTTTTCGTTGATTCCCAATCCACCATTATCTATAATTCCAAGATTTTTATTTTCGAAGGTAAGAAGAATTGAATTAATTATAGCAATATCCATTGAAGTCTCGAATACTCATACACAATTTGTATTTATTATCATGTTCCACATAATGTGTACAAATAATGTGGAACATGATAATAAATACAAATTGTGTATGAGTATTCGAGACTTCAATGGATATTGCTATAATTAATTCAATTCTTCTTACCTTCGAAAATAAAAATCTTGGAATTATAGATAATGGTGGATTGGGAATCAACGAAAACAAGATTTCCTATGTTGGACCAATGAAGAAATTTGATTATTCAAACGCCGATGTAGTCATTGATGGTAAAGGCATGATTACAATGCCTGGATTGATAAATGTACATTTCCATTCAGGGCTAACCCTATTAAGGGGCGCAGCGCAAGATTTGCCTGAAATAGAATGGATGAACAAAGGTATCGCCCCATTTTCTTCCCATCTCAGAGACACAGATCGTATCTTGGGATCTAAGTTAGGTGTGCTAGAAGGGGTACAAACTGGAACAACATAGGAAATCTTGTTTTCGTTGATTCCCAATCCACCATTATCTATAATTCCAAGATTTTTATTTTCGAAGGTAAGAAGAATTGAATTAATTATAGCAATATCCATTGAAGTCTCGAATACTCATACACAATTTGTATTTATTATCATGTTCCACAT
>MDVR01000032.1 GCA_001940725.1 Candidatus Heimdallarchaeota archaeon LC_2
GGCAAAAATTTTGCGAAAAAGGAGCTTGGTGGGAACCCATATAAATTTACTAATGGTACTAATTTATCCCGATCAACAAAAATTGTCCCAGTATCAGGAAATCGAATTGTTTGATCTCTCGCAGTTCTATCACGTGAGGTTCCAACTAACATGGTGATGTTCAAATAAAAATTATCTACCCTGTCTGGTGGAAATAAAGTTTGATTTATCAATAGGGTTGTATTTGAATTTGATAAGGTTAAACTAGGAACGTCCTGAACAATATCTCGTTGTACATGTGTACCTCCAATAATCTCTATGAAAATGTAGGCGATGACTTCAATATATATTATGCTAATATTTTCGGGTATTAATTTCAATGTTATATTTAATTCTACTAGTTGTTGCTTCCCTTCAGGCCATATTAAATTTGATTTAGCAAAACTTGAAAATTCGTATCCATCATCAGGTGAAAATATAAGGGGATTCCCAGCATTTAACCATTTTAATAGATCTTTAGCCAACGCAATTCGATGATCTGAATATGAATGATTAGTGTTGTATTGGAAAGTGACTATATTTTTTTCTGCAAATTCCTTTATTGATTTAATTAAAGGGTCATGATGGATTTCTTTGGGCAATACTAGATCTCTCTGAGCAGCTGTTATACACAGGTCTTTTAATGACAAATCCCGTCCATACTTAATTAGGTTCCACTGATCTTTATGATTTACAATTTCATCAAGGAGTTCTTTTCCTGATGTGCCTTGTAAGGGATTAATCTCATTAAATATTTGATGCAAATCACTTTGTTCAATATTTGAATTAGAGGTAATATATTCGCCAAATATTCCGGGATTAAAGCCAGATATCGAAGCAATTTTGTGTATTGATTTATCATTTAAACCTGCATATAATGCACAAAAACCACCCCAGCTATGACCAATAAGTATAATATTATCATTATCAACTCTTAATAATTTTGCATTTTTTTCATTTCTCAGATATTTAATTACAGTGTGTACATCTTGAATACAATTATCAAATGAATATTTACCTCCACTACCCCAAGATCCACGATAATAAAACACCAAAACATTGAATCCTGCTCTTCTGAAAACATGAGCTAGATCAAAGTTTTTCTCATTTCCTGGAAATCCATGAAGTAAGATTATTGTTCTATGAGGTCCGTTTCCTTGGGCAATTTCGATAATTGCATTCAGCACCGACCCATGTGAATCAATTGGAAACGTTAATTGTGTAGCTGGATATTCAAAATCTATAATTGGATCATCGGTGAAAGGATTGAAATTATCCATAAAAATATGGAAAAGTGGATCTTTATAACAGCTGTCCATATTTGATAGTAGAAATAAAGGATAAATTTAGTCCTCAATATTTTGATTATTGATTTCAATATTTTCTTAAACATTTTTAATGTAGAAATTGTGTCAATTGAAGATATTTAAACGATATAACAGAATTAATGAATTGTGAGTACCCCAATTCAAATTGGAATTATCGGAACAGGTTATGTTGGTCTAGTAAGTGGTTCTTGTTTTGCAGAGCTTGGTTTCAATGTTATTTGCGGAGATGTGATACCAGAAAAAGTCGATATGATTAATAATGGAATTCCTCCAATATTTGAAAATGGGCTCAAAGATCTTCTTTCCAATTTACTTGAGAAAGGTAGAATTCGAGCAACACTTGATACAGCTGAAGTTGTAAGTAATTCAGATGTAATTTTCATATGTACAGGGACCCCTAGTAGGGAAGATGGATCGATTGATTTGAAATATATTGAGAGTGCTACTATAGATATTGCTAAAGCACTTAAAGGGATAGATTCATATAAAACAATTGTAGTTAAGAGTACTGTTGTTCCAGGAACAACAACAAATTTTGTTAAGCCATTACTAGAAAAACACTCCGGTAAAATTGCGGGCGAGGATTTTGGCCTTGGGATGAATCCTGAATTTTTGAAAGAGGGATTGGCAATTAAAGATTTTAAAAATCCAGATCATATCGTAATTGGTGCAATTGATGACCGATCATATAACATGATTGCAGAAATTTACAAATCTTTTACTTGTCCAATAAAGAATGTCAATCCATCCACTGCTGAGATGATTAAATATGCAACAAATGCATTTTTAGCCACAAAAATTTCATTCATAAATGAGATAGCAAATATGTCTGAAAAAATGGGTGCTGATATTGATGCAGTTGCTGAGGGTATAGGTGCGGATCAAAGAATTTCAGAAAAATTCTTACGACCTGGAGTTGGATTTGGAGGATCCTGCTTTCCGAAGGATGTAAAGGCTCTAGCTGCAACGGCGAAGTCCCTTGGAATAGGGGCAAAAACACTTGATACTTCAATTGCTGTAAACAAACTTCAACCCTTGAGAGCAGTTGAATTATTAGAGCAGTTGATTGATATAAAGGATAAAAGAATTGCACTTTTAGGTCTTGCATTTAAACCTGAGACAGATGATATGAGAGAGGCACCATCTATTATTATTGCAGATGCACTACTTCAAAAAGGGGCTAAAGTCTCAGGTTATGATCCTGTGGCAAAAGAAACCGCTGTGATGATGATGCCAAAAGGTACCGAATTCTGTGATTCTGTTGCAGAACTGTTACGAGATGCAGATGCTGCAATACTAGTCACAGAGTGGAAAGAATTTATTACTTTAAGTCTTGATGACTTCGTAAATATGAAATCAAAAGTTGTTGTTGACGGTAGAAGGGTACTTGATTGGCAGAAATTAAGTGATAGTGGGATGAAAATTAAAGTATTGGGCAATCCGAATTAGCCAAATAACATTAATTATTGCAATTTATTATTTCTTTAGTTTTATTCTTGAGCTCCATTTACTCAATGTCACCTGGTGCTTTCAGGAATTGATATTAAGTTCCCAACTATTTCTTTAAACCATGATCAAAAAAGTTAGTTTTTCAATTGAGAAGTGGTGAAATTGTGGCAATTTCACTTACAATATACCGTCATCCTGTTTATATTAAATGAATGCAATAATAAAGTGGGACTAGGTCGATTTCTTGAACCAGATATGGTTGGAAAGAATACACCGAAAGCTGGATCTCATAAGAGAAAAGGAAGTCCACATACAGTCACTAAGAAAGTAGCGATTTTCTATTCCTGTATCCGTCGTAACGAACTGCTAGTCAGATTATCAGCTCTTATGGATGTTCGAGAATGATCTTGCGATGGTTAAAAAGTATGAAAATCCCATTTTGGTCGGGTCCGCTAACTCGAATTAACCAAGTGGAAGGAAGTGATACTCTCTGAGAGGAGAAGAATAGTATACTGCACCAGTGTAGCAGCTGGAAGATACGGTTACGTTTGTATATTATTAGCTGAACATACAAGAAAGCAAACAACAAAAAGTTAGTTTTTCAGATCATGATCTCTCAATTCCATCACTTGGTGGAAATTTTATATAACATTACAAATTTTGTTTCAGTTGGTTAAATACTATATCGAATAATTATCATTGACACAATCTAAAGATTGTACACATACAACTTACTACCTTTATTATTAGAGGTGTAAGAGGACTAGGTAAGTATCTACCTGTCATTTCTTTCTCAAGGAAGATATACGGAAAAGATAGAAGCGTACCGAAACACCAGTGGATATCCATAATGGTTGTCCTACTCTGTTTTTTAAAAACAGGAACGCTAGTACCTCAATCCACGGATTGAAAATGATCAGCTAGTGGTTAAAGATCACGGGAAACCTGACTTTGTTGATCCCAGTAGGATGAGAAGCAGAAGGAAGCACCGTTCCAATTGAACAGAACCTATTTCAATTGAACCTTTATTGTGTAAAAACAAAGAGGGGGATGTGATGGCGACATCAGATATAGGGTTGCTGAATGTGAATTCTTAATAATTGTAAGATTATATAAGAAATTGATCATGGAATCGTTTCTGTTGCAGTATTGAATACCCTTATTCTCAAATTTCACCCTAATCACATTTCATCTAGATCTTATGTCACCGGAATAAATCAAGTATTATTGTTAATCGAATGAATCAACTGATATATGGATTTATCAACATTCTCAGCCCAGCTATAAAAGCTACAAACCAGAACAGGGTGAGCACTACCTTAGAATCGAGTTTTTTTGCTCTCGTAGATCCATATCTGGCCCCAATAACACTTCCAATAACTAATGGAATCGCATAATTAATCCATAAATCAAAATCAAATGTACCGTCACTGATTCTACTCCCAGTTCTTATTGAGACTGCAATCATTGAAACTACCACTATCATTGTCGTGGAAGTTGCGGTTCCAATATGTATTGGAATTCCGCTTATTGTTGTCAATAGTGGGACATAAATAATTCCCCCTCCTATTCCAAGTAATCCAGCAACGAAACCACCTAAGAAGGCTAAATATTTTCCCATACCCGTTTTTACCATATATTCATGAGTATTACCGTCTGAATCTACTAATTTACGATTTTCTATTCCTGGTCCCTCTTCTGTAATCCGGTAATTATTGCCATCATTATCCATTTTTCGAGCCTTCAAGATTCCTCGAATTGCAGCAGCAACCACAAGAATTCCAAAAAGTTGCCTAAGAGTATCCCGAGGGACATCGTCAGCAAAGTATGAACTTATTAAAACTCCTGGAACTGCATATAATAGATATGTCCTTGCTGTTTGAAAATCGATTCTTTTTTGGGATCGGAAATTTAGAAAGGCAGATGAGCTTGTAAAAATAATAACAAAAGAACTGACGAATGTAGCATCAATTGTCTCAAGACCATATCCAAAATCAAGAGTAGGTACATATAGTAATCCACCTCCAATTCCAATCATAGAAGCCAATATGGCATAGAAAAAACCAAGAATAATTAAACTTATGAATGTAATAGGGTCCATTAGAAATCTGCCATTGAGATTAAATTTAATAATGTTAATTAATGTTTATTTGGTCTTCTAATTCGAAGTGATTAATAGTCCATCATACAGAAATATCTCTATTCATCTATTGAATGGTCCTAATCCTTGGAAATTACTACCATTCAATGCCTTGAAGATCATCAGAGGATATTTCTACTCCATTTAGTCGAGCTGTCAACGTCAATCCACCATGGAACATGATTTCCAGATGGAAGTGGGATTTATCTTTTGTGCAATAGTATTCTTTCATCCCTTCTGCCGCAACAACTTCAGATTTACATTTTGGACATGTTCCCGAAGATAGTACTTCTTTAATTGTTTCAGATGACATATGTGAATTTATTCATCCCAGTTATTTTTATTTTATCATCAGTAGGTTCATTTAAATTATATTTTTTGGTTGGATTATAGCAATATAACGATAGAGAGTGTAATATCGAATTGTTTTCTGTATATATTCAAGAAATTAATAATATCAAATTGTGGATAGTATGCTCGATATTTTATCCCCTACTTGTGAACATTTTGCAGTTCCACCTAGATCGTAAGTTAAAACTGTTTGATCAGTGATAAGTTGTTGTACAGCTTTATCAACCGCTTGTTTAGCTTCTATCAGCGTATTATCTTGGAATTTTTCTCCTAAATATTCCAACATCATTGAAGCAGAAAGAATAGTCGCTGTGGGATTAGCAACATCTTTTCCGTAATGCTTTGGTGCCGAACCATGTACTGGTTCAAATAACGCATGTTTTTCACCAATATTTGCGGAAGCAGCCATTCCTAAAGAACCTCCTAAAACCGCTGCCAAATCAGATGCTATGTCGCCAAACATATTGCTCGCAACAACCACATCAAAATAATCAGGATCTCTCACTAACCATTGTAGAAAAGCATCAATATAGGCATAGTCTTTTTCTACTGTTGGGTGATTTACAGCAATTTGATTATATACTGAACGAAATAATCTTGAACCTTGCAATACATTTGCTTTATCGACACAGGTTAATCGCTTTTTACCGTCTTTGGGTGCACCATTTCTTTTCTCAGCTATCTTGAATGCATATTCTATAATTCTTTTTGAGCCCTTATTTGTTGTAATTTTAGTATCTATTGCAACTTCCTCTACTCCCCCTCTTGTAAGACTACCGCGTATCGGAGCATATAGTCCTTCAGTATTTTCTCTAACTGTAACCAGATCAACTTTCCCTGGTTTCCAAATCTGTCTACTTTCACCATGAATTTTATGTAGAACGCCAGGGTAAAGTTTGGTTGGTCTAATATTGGCGTAAAGATCTAGACCAAATCTAAGACCAAAAACTATACCTGCGCCTGCAATATTACCGTCTGGTAAATCAGCTCCAGGCCATCCAACAGCTCCAAGTAGAATTGCATCGACATCATCTCTACAAGTCTCAAAGCTGCCATCATCCCATTCTCTACCAGTTTCTAAATAGTACTGGCCTCCTCCTTCAATATTAATGAATTCAAAATCAATGGAAAATCGAGAAGCAACACTTTCAAGTGCTTTAACTGCTTGCGGGGTCACTTCTTTTCCTATACCGTCTCCGGGAATTACTGCAATTTTGTAACTTTTTTTGGACATGACTCAAGTCCACAATTTGAACTTAATTTTAATAGTTTGAGAAATCTACTACAAATTAAATACTTCTTATTTAATAAAAATGAAATTAAGTGGCTAACAAGATCGAAACTAATAATTTTTTCTAATAATTACTATACGGAGTATTTCTAAATTAAATTTGTTTATAAAATTTTATTTCACTTGGATCAATTTGAAGGAACAATTGTTGATCTATGAATTGATCCGGATTTTTCCATTTCATATTTAACATTTCTCGACAGACTACTTCGATATTATCCTTGACCTTAACTGTAAATCTAATAAATTCACCTAGAATTCGTATCTTTAATACTTTAACGCTAAATACATTTGGTCCTTCAGGTTCGTCAATGAACAGATTACACGTTTGATGTCTAATCACAACTTTACCTTTACCAGTAGATTCCTCTTCTAAATCGAACGATAAATTCCCAATAGAAACCTTCTCGTTTGCTCCTTCAGCTTCCCAAATATTAGATTCTGCAAGAAATGTTGCTACAAATAAATTACTTGGATTAATAAAGACGTCTTCTGGAGTTCCAATCTGCTCTATTTTCCCTTCATTAAAAATGGCGATCCTATCTGAAATAATCATTGCCTCCTCAGTTTCATGTGTAGCGTGAACTGCAGTTAACCTTAGATCTTTTACAATTTCTCTGATTTCAAATCGCATTTCCTCTCGAATTTTTGCATCTAATGCCCTGTAAGGCTGATCTAATAACATAATCTTTGCTCCAGCAGTAACTGCTCTAGCTATTCCAACTCGCTGTTGCATCCCACCGGATAATTCTTTTGGATACGCATCTTCTCTTCCATCTAAACGAACAAGAGAAATTATCTCTCGTGCTACCTTAGTTTTAATTTCTAAATCCTCCCTTCTCATTCTTGGACCAAATAATAGATTTCCGAGTACATTTAAATGGGGAAATAAGTTGAATTGCTCAAAAATGAACCCTACATGTCTATCCTCTGGTGGACTTAATGTAACATCAATTTCATCAATTAGGATTTGGCCTGAAGTTACTTTAAGCAATCCAGAAATTACTTGCAGTATGTAGGAAGGACCAGAACCTGTTGGACCTAATAAACCAACATATTCTCCATCATTTATTAATAGAGATACGTTTTCCAGCAATAATTTACCATCCAATTCTACTGTTACATTTTTAAGTTCAATTTGACTCATACATTCACCTCATGTGACTGATAATGCATTTTCCAAACCGTGCGGTGGATTTGAAAATAAAAATGCATTTCCAGTTGGGATTGAAATCATCACTTTATCCCCTTTTGAATAGGATTGTTCTAATGGATTTCTTTTGATTTCGATTGATCTACCGAAATCAATGTTAACAACGGTTCTTCGTTTCTCTCCTAAGAATCGATCAGATTGTACTTTTCCGGTTAATATATTTTCTTTCCCCACGTGTTCTTCATTATAATTAATAATTTGGCCAAATTCCCTTCTCAACCCAATTACTACTTTTTCATACATCGTTGGATTTAGTCTTACTTGACCATCCCTAGGAATCACAATTTTTTCATCGCCAATTAACTCAATACCGATTGAATGAGAATCAATTTTGGCAACAACTCCTTCCATAAAATCAGCTTCGCCAATAAAGTGAGCTGTAAAAATTTGGGTTGGATTAAACAATAAATCATTGGGAGACCCTATTTGAATCATTTTCCCCTTTTTCATAACTCCAATTCTATCTGATATTGCCATTGCTTCGCTCTGGTCGTGAGTCACATGAATCGCAGTCAAATCAAGATTCTTTACTATACCAGCTAATTCATCCTGAAATTTTTCTCGGATTTTATGATCCAGAGCACCCATTGGTTCATCTAGAAGCAAAGTTCGTGCCCCTGTTGCTAATACTCTTGCAATACCAATTCTTTGTAAATCAGCTGCATCGAGGTTTGCAGGGAAACGATTAGCCTTATCTGATAAACCAACAACAGACATTTTGTCTTCTACAATTTGTTCAATTTGTTCTGAACTGTTCTCTCGAACCTGTGCACCAAATGCTATATTATCCCACACATTAAGATGAGGGAATATTGCAAATTGTTGGAACACATAGCCTACATCTCTATCTGAAGCAGATAGATGTTCTATTGGTTTTCCATCCCATAAGATTGTTCCTGAAGTTGGTAATATTAGTCCCGCAATCATTCTTAAGGTAGTTGTCTTTCCACATCCTGATGGACCAAGTAAACTCAAATACTCCCCATCTTTAATTGTAAGATTAAGATTATCAATTGCCATGACTTTACCATGATTGTAATGCTTGCTAACATTAATAAATTTAATTTCTGGCATCTTTTTCCTCCTTGTTTGTTGTATTGAACGATCTCGCCAATAACATCATCATGAACGATATCCCAATTAATACAGTAGCTGCAAATGCTGCGGCTGGCAATGCTTCTGATTCTACTAAATCAACAATTAATACTGGGACAGTCCTTGAATTTCCCATAACTATAATAGTTGCTCCTGTTTCGCTTAAACTTCTTGTGAATGTTAATATTGCAGAAGCAAAAATGCCTCTTTTTAACATTGGTAAAATAACTCTTCTGAAACTTGTTAAATCACTTGCTCCGAGCGTACGTGCTGCTTCATAATAGACATAATCATATGATTCAAAATAACTAATCATTGGTCTTACAGCAAATGGATAAGTAAATGTGAGGTGAGCTAGTACAATCATCCATATTCCTGGCTCTACCAAACCAATTCCTAAATTACCCCACAGCAAAAATACCGAGAAACCTAAGGCTGAAGATGGAATAACCAGTGGAATGTCTACTAATGCATCTAATACCGTTCTCCACCTTCCCCAATATTGTCTTTTGACTAATAAATAGGCCATAGGTATTCCTAATATCAGATTTAACATCGTAACAATTAATGCAACTTCTACGCTTGTAACAAGTGATAACTGAAGAGATTCCCATTTATTATCCGGTGCTTGAAAAACTTGATAAATTGCCCCATCCTCCCGAATTCCAGATGGTCCTTGGTTCCAAACACTCATAAGATAAGAAATAACAAATAATGAAGGTATCAAAACTAAAATTGCAAAAAGACCCCATGCAAATCCATTCCTTGTCCGTACAACTTTCTTTTGGGATAATAATCGTTCAAATTTGGGATATATCTGAGGTTGTGGTAATCCTACCCTTCTTGCATATTGCCTCACACCAACAAGTAAAGTTATCGAAATAATAATTAAGATTATTGATAAAAAGGCTGCTTGAGGTATTCTGAATCCACTCATAAAACTGACAATTTGAATTGGTGCTGTCTCATAAACTCCTGCTAATAAGAGGGAAGCCCCCGTTTCACCAAGTGATCTAGTAAATGCAAGAATCGCACCTGCAATAATTCCTTCTTTTGCCATGGGTGCTGTGACTGTCCTAAACACGCTGAGGGGGGATGCTCCAAGGGTCCTACCTGCGTTTACAACATTTTGATCAACCTCTTCAAGAACACCTTTTAAATTTCTTACAACATAAGAAAACGAAAATGCGACATGACCCAAGATCAATAGCATAGGTCCTTGATCTACAAGCGTTCTATTTTCAAAAAATAATTTACTTATTCCATCTCCTGAAGCCCAAAATAATAGGATTGAAAATCCTAGAGCGGAAGTAGGAACTGCAAGAGGAATATCTACAATTGTATCTAATGCTGTTTTTCCTCTAAATTCATAATTTGCAAGAACATGAGCAATTGGAATTCCGATGATTACATCTATAATAGTAACAATAAATGCAATTCTAAAAGACAAAGATATAGCCCGAAAAATTGCAATCCATATTGTATCTTTTAGAATAGGATCATTGAAAATTAACTGCGTTATATCATCCCAATCTACAATTACATTTCTCAGAAGATTTAATGGTGGGAGAAGTACAAATGAAAAAAATGCAATAATTACGAGTATTTCAAAAAGAATCCTAATTTGGGACTTCGAAAGTATCTTTTCCAACTTAAGTATTTTATACCGGAAATAATCATTTCTCGTTGTCATTTCAGATATCTCCTAACTTTATGTATAACCGGCTCGAGTACAAGTAATAAAATAACAATTCCGAGAATTGCTGGCACGATAAAATCAGATGGTTTTAATCCGGGGTTAGCTGAAGTATCTTCATTAAGTGATCTAGATCTAGTCGCCGACCATAGATCAGGTATTCTATCTAAAATTCCACTATCAATATTTCCCACAGAATATATTTTTACACCTTCCAAACTCCGTTTGACACCATTTTCTGGATTAAATGCTGCTTGAAATTCAGGAATTGATGTATTGATGTTAATTGATGGTCTAAATCCTTCTTCGATCGCTTTTATTTGGGTGTCCTCTAATAAAAGATAATCCAAAAAGTCATTAGCCAATTGTTTATCTTGTTCACTCACCCATGGGGCATCAAGAATCAAATACGGGTGATCATTAAGTAATGTACCTTCTGAAGGATATATCGCAACTAATTTATCACCAGTAATTTCCTTATTTTTTTCTATAACGAGATTTTCATAAATAATTGCCGCTTTTAATTTAGATGGGCCTTCTGATGCCATTAATTTTCCTAAAAACCCAGTTGATGATCCATACTGAATGGCTGCACTTTCTAGTTCACGCATCCAAGATTGAACATCATCATCAGCCAAATCATCTAACGTCAAATCTTCGGGATTCTTATCAGCAGTAGATCAGGTATTCTATCTAAAATTCCACTATCAATATTTCCCACAGAATATATTTTTACACCTTCCAAACTCCGTTTGACACCATTTTCTGGATTAAATGCTGCTTGAAATTCAGGAATTGATGTATTGATGTTAATTGATGGTCTAAATCCTTCTTCGATCGCTTTTATTTGGGTGTCCTCTAATAAAAGATAATCCAAAAAGTCATTAGCCAATTGTTTATCTTGTTCACTCACCCATGGGGCATCAAGAATCAAATACGGGTGATCATTAAGTAATGTACCTTCTGAAGGATATATCGCAACTAATTTATCACCAGTAATTTCCTTATTTTTTTCTATAACGAGATTTTCATAAATAATTGCCGCTTTTAATTTAGATGGGCCTTCTGATGCCATTAATTTTCCTAAAAACCCAGTTGATGATCCATACTGAATGGCTGCACTTTCTAGTTCACGCATCCAAGATTGAACATCATCATCAGCCAAATCATCTAACGTCAAATCTTCGGGATTCTTATCAGCAGCTACTGCAGTCTCCATTATAACTGCCCCAAATCCACTATTTGATTCAAAAGGATCAGTATGTGCAAAAGTGAAGTCAGGATCATTAATTGCCAGTTCCCTTAAATCATTTAATCCAGTAATATTATTTTCTGCAATATAACTTTCCCATGTTGCAATAATCGATGGCGAAATTACTAAGCTCTGACTATTTGTATCTGCAATTTGATTATCGTTATTAGTTGTCCATAGTTTATTAAGAATCGGTATCCAAAATCTAGATGCAGGACTCCAAACAGTGGGTTTACTACCTCCATTAGCAACTTGAATCGTTCCTTTCCCTGTCCCAATGGGCGTCATTATGACCTTAATCTTTCCTGGATGATCTAACGACCAAGTGTTTTCAAAATCCTCTACAACACTTTCAAGCCATCCTGCTTTTTCAGATGAATAGAGGACTTCTAATTCTAATTTATCTCCTTCAAAATCCCCTGAAAGATATCTCCTTGATAAATCAAGTGAAATTATGCTTAATATGATCAATAATAATATTATTGATGAGGAAACTCTCTTTCCTTTCATATCAACATTCCTAACTTCTTCGCTGAACTAGTTCAGCTAACAATTCTATCGCATCTTCTGCTTTATCCGCACATTCTTCAATATCACGAATTGCATGATCTAAGATAATCATGGCAGCCATTGAGTTGAAAGTTTTTTCAATTTCAAAGTATCCAATTTTAAAATCTCTATATAAATCATCCATTTTATCTTCATGCTTGTCAATGGATCTTGAAATAGAAATTATAGTTTCAGCATTTCCATTTTTAATAGAATTGACTGCTTTATCCATTTCATCAAAAATTAAGGCTATCACATCAGTTCCTTCTTTCAACATCTTTGAATATTTTTTAGGGAGTGGATAATCTATCAATAAAACCATGTTTGTAGCTGATCTTTTTGCAGAACCAGCCGCAGCATCCAATAATCTCACAAAATTAATTAACTCTTCCTTCATCTTTGTATCTGGAAGTTCAGATTTTGCGACTTCATGAATTAATTCCATTTCAATATTGTCTGCACTTTTTTCTTCCGCATGTATTTTTGCTTTATTGGTTTTAGCTTCTTGGATTTTACCAGAATACCAAGCATCAGAAATTTTCCCGAACGTATGAGCTACTGCTTTGCATCTTCCACTATGTTCTTGCATTAATTGCATTACGCGTCTAAGTTTACGGGACGTTAGATAATCAGCTAATGTTGACATTGATTTCTGAATGACCGACTGATAAAGCAATTAAATAATTATGCTCAGCAAAAAAAAAAATAGTTCAAATATTCATTAGATATAGATATCAATAAGAAAACCATAAAATTATAATACAAAATTCGAATTTCCCCATATTGTATTTTTCCAATTCTCTATAGATACCCCAATCATAATAACAACAATCAAAATTTATCCATATAATTTCAAATCAAAAGGGATTATTTACATGTTATTTTAAAGAATTATGAATTCCAAGAACTGAGGTAATGATATTTGAGAGAGGTATTTGATCTGTTATGGCCCTACACCAAGAAACATAAGTTAAAATTTTGGGCTTTAAATCTCTCAATTTTTGTAGCGGCTATATCCCAAACTCTGATACCATTTCAAATTAGTAGACTAATAGATGGACCTTTACAAGATGGTAATAAATCAGGATTATATAGTGGTTTTGCAATAATTGTATTTTTAGGAATAGTTGATTTATTGGCGGGCATGGGGCAACGTTTTGCCTCAGTTAAATTTTCAACTAGTGTCATTTATGATATTAGACAAGATCTCTACCAAACATTACAATATCAAGAGCTGGAATATTATTCCTCTGAAACTATTGGTCAAATCATGTCCAGATCAATTGAAGAAGTATTATCTTTAAGAGAAATATTAACTTGGGGTTACCGAATTGCACTACTCTTGGTACTTCTATTCCTAAATTCGTTTATTGTAATGGTAGGAATTTCTCCTAAGCTCAGTATCGTTTTTCTATTAATTCCCGTAATTCTATTTTATATTGCATTCTCAACCTCCAAGGGAAATGTAAAATTATTTTATGATGCCAGATTTAAATATGGAACAATGAATGAAGTACTTGCTGAAAATTTATCTGGTATCAAAACAGTAAAATCATTTGGTCGTGAAGAGGAGCAAATCGCTATTTTCAATGTGAAGAATCAAGATTTCTTTGATGCTTCACTAAAAACAGCTAAGATACGAGCAAATCTTCAATCAGGAATGGTATTTATCATATCCATCGCCATGATGATATTAGTCATAGTTGGAGGTGTTTTTGTTTCAAACGGAGAAATAACCACGGGGCAATTTGTAGCTTTCATGTTATTGGTCCTTACAATCTCTATGCCGGGTCGATTTGCTGGGTGGCTAGGCATTATTTTACAAAATTCCCAGTCCGCAGCACTCAGATTAGCTGAAATTTTTGATGCACCTGAATTACTTGAAGAGAAATATGATGCAATAGAACTTTCAGATATTGAAGGTAGAATACGATTTGATAATGTATTTTTCAAATATCCAAATATTCAGACTAATGACGTTCCTGATGCACTGCATCATGTATCATTTGAAATACCATCTGGCCAAAAAGTAGCCCTTCTTGGACCCACCGGATCTGGTAAGACTTCATTAATTAATATCTTACCAAGATTTTATGATCCCAAAGAAGGTTCAGTATACATTGATGATATCGATATTAAAAGTGTCACTACACGATCTTTAAGAAAAAATATTGGAATTGTCCATCAAGAAGCTTTCTTATTCACGTTAACGATCCATGATAATATCGCTTTTGGTAATTCTACTGCCACAAGAGATGAAGTAATCGATGTTGCTAAATCTGCTCAAATTCATGATTTTATTAATGGATTAGACGAGGGTTACGATACAATAGTGGGTGAAAGGGGTGTTACACTTTCTGGAGGTCAACGTCAACGGATAACTATTGCTCGAACACTTTTACAAAATCCTAAAATTCTTATTTTTGATGATTCAGTATCTGCGGTTGATCCTGAAACCGAGGCTCGAATTCAAGAATCCCTTGAAAGTGCATCCACTTTAAGAACAACTATTATCATATCTCAACGCCCTTCAAGTCTAAAATTTGTAGACAGAATAATTGTCCTCGACAATGGTCATGTTGTTCAAGATGGTACACATGAAAATTTGATAGGCGAAGAGGGTATGTACAAAGAATTTCTTAATGCAGTTGAGACCCAAATAAAATTCCTATCTTGGGATGATGAAGGAGAGGAATTAAAATTGGAGGATGGGAATTAATGAGTGGAAGCATACATTCTGATTCAGAAAAGGAAGAGGCAAGAGGGAGTTTTGGATATTCTGATGTGGAATTATATCGCTTCATGTTTGGTTATTTGAAACCTTTCAAATCTGAAGTTGTAGTGATTTTAGTTCTAATGGTCTTTTTTGCATTAGCAACAGCCATTGCCCCACTCCTACTTTTCATCTCTATTGATCGATTTTCACAGAATAAAACCGGAGATATCTTTGGGATAAATTTCTTGGATTCAATAAGTAATTCTTTCATATCCCAAATGACTTCTCAATTTCCTGACACAGACATAGTTTGGTTTGAAGTAACAATTGTTGGTTTCATATATATCTTATTACTTGTTTTAATTTTCCTTTTCCAACGAGCTCAAATAATGAGAATCGCAACTCTTGGATACAAAGCGGAATTATCTATTAGGTTAGAACTCTTCCAGCATCTTCAAGAGCTTGATTTGAGCTATCATGACCGTAACGAAATTGGAAGAATTATGTCGAGATTGACTTCTGACCTCTCAGCTATCCGTGAAATGCTCGGTGGGGCAATTGTAAATAATCTTGCAAACTTGATTACTGTGATTACTGTTGGGGTAATCATACTCTTAATTGACCCAGTACTATCTTTGGTACCTTTTGTCTTGATTCCAATTGTTATTTATATAGGTGTTTTATCAAGGAGGTATACTCGTCCTCGTCGTAAAGAAACACGAAGAACAAATTCTATTCTTATGGCCAATATTGGTGAATCAATTGCTGGTATTAAGGTAACAAAGGGTCATAATAGAGAAGCAAAAAATATAGATATTTTTGAAAGTCTCAACGAAGCAAATAGAGAGGCTACAGTTAATGCAGATAGTTTGAACGCTATTTTCTTCCCGATTTTATTAACCATGAGTACCTTAGGAATTGCATTTATAGTCCTGATTGGGGGTTCAAGAGTAATCGACGGTAGTATCACAATAGGTGTTCTAATTGCATTTCTAAATTATAATGCAATACTATTCAGACCTGTTGTTTTGTTAGGCCAGTTCTATCAACAACTTCAAGATGCTTTAACTGGTGCAGAAAGAATTTATGCTTTAATGGATACCGAAACTCAAGTACCATGGAATGATGATCTTCCGGATCTTCCTCCAATCAAAGGAGAAGTGGTATTTGATAGGATATCCTTTAGTTACCTACCAAATAAATATGTTTACCGAGATTTTAGCCTATATGTCCCAGCTGGAAAAACAATTGCTTTAGTCGGTAAAACTGGCGCAGGTAAAAGTACTATAATTAATATTCTGTCAAGGCTTTACGAATTTCAAGAGGGGGAACTTAGGATTGATGGTCATGAGGTTCATGATGTTTCATTAAGATCATACAGAAAACAGATCGCAGCAGTTCCTCAAGATTATTTCTTATTCAGTACTTCAATTAGGGAGAATTTGAAACTAGGAAATCCAATGGCAAGTGAGGAAGTTATGTTGAATGCATTAGATCAAGTAGGATTGAAAGATTTTGTTTTAAATCTTGAAAATGGTTTAGATACTCCTTTACAAGAACGAGGTGGGCGACTCTCTATTGGTCAACGACAATTACTAATGTTTGCAACTGTTTTATTAGCAGACCCCCGAATTCTAATCCTTGACGAGGCAACTAGTTCCATTGACGTTTTCAGTGAAATTCAGATCCAAAAAGCAGTAAAATTACTTCTATCTGATCGAACTGCATTCATAATCGCTCATAGATTAAGCACCATTCGGAACGCGGATTCTATTGTTGTAATTGATGATGGGGATATAGTGGAACAAGGGACACATGATGAATTAATCAAACAAAAAGGATATTATTACGATTTAATCAAGAATCAGATTGAATTAGCTGAAATTTCAAGTTAATCGAAGAATGATAAATTATTTTCTAAACAGAGATCATCCATGATTTATGATGTTTTCTTTTGTCAGTTTCTGTGTTTTTATAAGTCTAATATAAAATCGAGGATTACCCACGATAAGTAAATTGTGGAGGTTTTTTCTTAATTGTTTGATGGTACTTATAAAGAATTATTTTCAGAAGATGACGAAGTATTAATTGGGGAAGCTGTCTTAACACGGTTTGAGAGGGCAAGAATTGTTGGAGCTAGAGCGTTACAAATTTCTCAGGGTGCTCCAGTTCTAGTTGAAACAGACCCAGATGATTTTCAACCAGTTGATGTCGCAAAAGTTGAATTAAAAGCACGCGTACTCCCAGTTGGTTTACAAAGATGGAATCCCAATGGAGAATACCAATTAATCCCCATACAATGGTTGGCTGATAGAGAATTTATTTCTCAAATTATTCTCGATGATGAAGAAGACGATTAATAATACTATAAATAACTAAGCATGTTTGAAAATTAACAAATTTTGATCTATAACATTTTCAAAGGTAATTTCAACACGATCTCCAATTTTAGGGTTCTCATCAACAAATCTACCTAGAATTGCTTTG
>MDVR01000033.1 GCA_001940725.1 Candidatus Heimdallarchaeota archaeon LC_2
CCGCCCACGTACAAAGAAAATTGAAGTTTACAGAGTATTATAAATTATTATCAATTATAGTTCAATACAATTATCTGATTTATTAATAAAACTATAACCGCAATAAGCATCAGATACAGAAATAATCGTTTTGTTGAGTTGGCATAATTAGCAGTTGGATTTTTAATTAAATTGAAACATCTAAATATTATTACCAAATTAAACATTATCAAAATAAGTGGCACTACAAAATTACCTACCGGGTTTAGAATTAATGGGATAGTCCATAAAATTGCGATTAATAACAATCCACTTCCTACATACGCAGCTCCATGAGCACCCCAGCGCACAGCGATAGTCAATACATTTTCTGATTTATCACCTTCAATATCCCGTATACCTTTGATAACCTCACGCCCCCAATTCATGAAGAAAGCATATAGACCAATAGATTGAACTCTCAGAGTGAATCCATTGCTTACCAGGAGATCTGCATAGATGAATAACGCCCATACAACATAGGCTACAACCATATTGCCAATTAAACCGGATTTCTTAAACCATAAATTATAAGCATCTAATAGTAATGCGTTTGAAATTGCCCAAAACAAAGAAATAGGAAATTCTAAATCAAGTCTAAAATCAATTAATATTCCTGAAGTAATTGCTGCCAGAAATAAAAAAGTAGCCCAGATCTTTGCTTCCTTCATACTAATCATTTTCGATGGTAATGGACGATAAGGGGTGCTTATACTATCTGCATCAAAATCGACGATATCATTATGAACCATAGCATGGGCGGTCACAAAAAAAGCTGCTGATCCTATTAATAAATATGTAGTAAAATCGTATGGAGATCCATCCTCACCCAATGCAAGAAATAAGGCGGAAATTACCGCTACTGCTGCCGTTAACGAATTTGGAGGCCTAGTCAATTTGATCATTGCTTTAATTTTAATTGATTTCGAAGATTGAAAATTTTGATTTGAAATAAACGCTACTTCCCAAAAATAGTAATTCATAAATACAATTTATAGTTTTTTCTTTTCAGAGATAAATTTACTGACTATTAGAGGTAGTAATAAGGCAGTTGCAATTATTATTGAAAATTGTATTAGTGAATCTTCAGATTTACTAATCTTTGAGAGAAATTCACTACATAAATTTAGAATTACAATTAATTTTGTTTTAGAAAGGACAAATGATGAAGTTAATTTTCATCTGATCTACAAAAGATTATTCATTACTACTCAAAATCGACTATTTATGGTAGATAATCATTGGGATTGGATTTCAAATGAATTCAGCATTACTTTGAAAAAAACCAAAGCTTTTATTGAAACAGAGGTAATTCCTTTAGAATCACAACTTGTAAATGAATCATTCAAAAATATTGAACCTCAGTTAAAAGAATTAAGAGAGAAAGTTAAAACAATGGGGCTCTGGCTTCCACAAATATCCAAAAAATACGGGGGTATGGGGCTTAGCTTGATGGAACATGGGTATTTATCAGAATTTTTGGGTAAAAGTTTATTTGGACATTATGTATTGAATTGCCAAGCACCCGATGCTGGGAATATGGAGATATTAATTGACCATGGAACAAAGGAACAAAAAGAACAATATCTAATGCCATTACTTAATGGTGAAACACGGAGTTGTTTTTCAATGGTTGAACCAGATGCTCCTGGTTCTAATCCCACATGGCTAAATACAAAAGCCGAGAAAGATGGTAATGATTACATTATTAATGGAAGAAAATGGTTTACATCAAGTGCAGATGGTGCAAGTTTTGCAATAGTTATGGCAGTAACCAATCCTGATGCGCAAAAACATAAACGAGCAAGTATGATTATTGTTCCTACAAATACTCCGGGCTTTATTAATGTTGAAAATATTCCAGTAATGGGATCTAGAGGATCAAGTTGGTCAAGTCATAGTGAAATAAAATATGAAAATTGTAGAATTCCACAAACAAATCGGTTAGGAATTGAAGGAGAAGGATTTACTATAGCTCAAGATCGATTAGGACCGGGGAGAATTCATCATTGCATGCGTTGGATTGGAATAGCAGAACGTGCATTTGATTTAATGTGTACAAGAGCTGTAACAAGACATGTTACAGAAACTGCATCCCTCGCAAGTCAACAAACCATACAAAACTGGGCAGCTGAAAGCAGAGTTGAAATTAATGCATCAAGATTAATGGTATTAGATACCGCATTAAAAATTGATAAGGTTGGGGCTTATGCAGCAAGGGATGAAATTTCATTAATCAAATTTCATGTTGCTAATATGTTACTAAGAGTTCTTGATAGAGCGATCCAAGTACACGGTGCTTTGGGCGTTACCGATTATACACCGTTAGCTTATTGGTATGCTCATGAAAGAGCTGCTAGAATTTATGATGGGCCTGATGAAGTTCACAAAAGATCGGTTGCAAGACGTATATTTGCTCAGTATAAGGGAGATTAAATATAATTGCCAATTGATACTATTGATGTAAGAGAAGATGAAAAATTTGATGAAAAAGCTCTTGCAGAATATATCAAAGGAAAAATCCCAGGAACTAAGAATCCATCAAAGTTAATAGTCACTCAATTTGGTGGAGGGGTTGCAAATTTAACTTATTCATTGAAATATGATAATTACGAATATGTGCTAAGGAGGCCGCCATTGGGTGTACTTGCGAAATCCTCACACGATATGGGAAGAGAGTTTAAAGTATTATCAGTACTACATAAAGTGTTTAAATTCGCTCCTGAGGCATTACTCTACTGTGATGATTTGAGTATAATTGGAACCCCCTTTTTTATTATGAATCGAAAAGATGGAATTGTAATAAGGAAAAAATTTCCCAATTCTTATCCTGATTCAGAAAAAGCGGCTTATGAAATAAGCGTCGCACTTGTAGATAGTTTAGCAGAATTACATTCGGTAAATTATCAAAGTATTGGATTAGAAGATTTAGGACGACCAGAAGGATTTATTATTCGTCAGATCGAAGGATGGTATAAAAGGTGGATCGATGCAAAAGAAGATGATAATCCCATGATGGATGACGTTTACAATTGGTTAAAATCAAATATACCTAATAATTCTGATTATTCAATAATTCATAATGATTATAAATTAGATAATATGATGTTCGATGCCAATAATCCAAGTAAAATGATAGCAATTTTTGATTGGGATATGTGTACTCTAGGAGACCCTCTTTCAGATCTTGGAGCTCTCTTAACTTATTGGACAGAGCCTTCAGATCCAGATTATTTCAAAGAAATAGCCATGATGCCAATTGATATTCAAGGATTTATGACAAGGAAAGAGCTTGTTCAAAGATATGAGAGTAAAACAGGTCGTAAAATCGAAAATATTAATTTTTATCACGCACTAGGTTTGTTTCGGTTAGTGGTGATAGTTGCTCAAATCTACATTAGATTCCTAAAAGGACAAACTAAAGATAAGAGATTTGGACCATTAGGGAAATTAATACCCTTGATTATAAAAGCCTCACATGAAATTGCAAACACAAGCTGATAAGATAAAAACTATTTTGATGCAATGAATTTTATCGAATCTGAGATTGAGTCAAAGTTTCTCCCGTTTAATCGATAATTACATTGTGTATCGATTCATGACATTTATCTTTTTCTTCGTTTTTGTTATTTTACAATATTCTGCTGTTGAGGAAAATGAAACACCAATAATTCCAAATCCATTGAGTTTTATTGTATTTTTTACCCTCCTCTTTTTACTTACTATCATATCTCAAATAATTGAACCTGTAAATTTTGAAAGATATTGGTTGATAAAGAGAAATTTTCTTGCGACAATACCTCCTCTATTAGGATTTGTGATATCGTTAAGATTCTATAAAGAAGAGAAAAAAGAGAAACGTGATGTGGTTTTTGAATTAATGGCAATTGTATCGCTTATTATTATGGCATTTTTTACTTTGATTTTAGTATTAGTATTGATTTTATTGTATGTTTATGGATCAATTGAAACATTAAGTTTCTATTTCATGACTGTGGGGATTTGGGGTATGTTAGGTATAACCTTAGGCGATTCTCACATATTCTACAAAAGTGAAATAAAGTATGGTCATGGAAATACCTTGACTAAACTTCAGGCATTTCAGCAAAATTCTTCCATATTTTTTTCAAAATTATTTTCTACATCAAAAAGGCGAATCATTGGCTTGCTTTCAATTGTAATAACTCTTTATCTATATCTGATAATCGCTAACTCAATTGGTTCAGATCCAATATCCCTATAAGATAGATCGATCGAAAAAATCTTAGTTTTTCTAAGCGTCTGATTCAATGGTTACATCAAATTGTAGTGGATATTGTAGAAATTTCTTAGAAATACACTATACTAATTTTGCAATAATTTCCTATCTCATATCATAATACCTAGTATTGAAAGAAAGTTCTTCATCGCTTTAAATATTGAGAGGTTCTATATTGATATTGTGTGTTTTGTTCCTTGCGGATTAAAAAAATATAGATTTTGTAAACAAAAAATTGATTCGATTGATCTTCATTCGTATAAATACTGAATTAAGAAATACATATCGATCACAGCTTTATATATTGGGAATGGATGCTTAATGGCTCGAAAAAATAAAATTTCCACTTCGGTAATAGTATCAATTGATACATCTAAGCTGAGTCATCAAAATAAACAAAGATTACGTCAAATATTGGGAAGGGATTCGCGTATTATATCACGGTATATTGGAGTAATAGAAGATAATCGAAAAGAATTGGTTGAATATAAGGAGAAGAAAAATGGGAAGATTTCAATTAAGATTGATAAAGGTAAATTGGATCAATTAACCTGCACAACTTCAGATCGAAAAATAGTTGTCCATGATTTGAAAATCCAGTTTCCTCGCATCAGTTTGAATGAACTGAAAGAATGCCGAGATACTGCGGTTGGTATGTATCTATCCTATCTTGAATTAGAAGCGAAAGGTAATGCATCAATACCCACAGCCAAATCATCTTTTCCAAGATCGATTGGATATCGTAGGTTTAAATTACGCTATCACAAGAGAACTCTAACTATTATGGATAGTATGGATACAAATCCTTCTATGATTAATAATGGGAAAAAGAAAATTCAACATGATAAATTGACCTTCAATTTAGATTTGAAGAAATATGATATCTGTAAAATCATGGAAGGTTCGCTCCAAGCAGTAAGAATAATCCGATCTCGAAGAAATTATTATGCAATCTTTGCTATTCGACACGAGGTAAAACAATTAACTAGTAAATACCCTAAAAAATCAAATAAGGAATTAGCAATTGCAGGAATTGATCTGGGTATTAATCGTGATGCGGTGATATCAATTATTACTGCCCATGGGGTATCTCAACACAAATTTATCAAGCTGGAAAGAATAGAAAACACAAAACAATCCATCCTTAAATTGGATAAGAGGATTGCAGAAATACAACACAAAGTAGCAAAACGATCAACAGATAAGGAACAGACTGATGGCCTATATAGTTTGTTGAGAGAATTACGATCCGAAAGATCAGAATTAAAATATGAGATTAGTCATCAGCTTTCAGCTGAGATAAATAAATACCTATTGAGTTTGACTGATCAATATGATCTGTGGATTGGAATTGGCAAGTTAAAAGGAATCCGTGCATCAATACCCACAGCCAAATCATCTTTTCCAAGATCGATTGGATATCGTAGGTTTAAATTACGCTATCACAAGAGAACTCTAACTATTATGGATAGTATGGATACAAATCCTTCTATGATTAATAATGGGAAAAAGAAAATTCAACATGATAAATTGACCTTCAATTTAGATTTGAAGAAATATGATATCTGTAAAATCATGGAAGGTTCGCTCCAAGCAGTAAGAATAATCCGATCTCGAAGAAATTATTATGCAATCTTTGCTATTCGACACGAGGTAAAACAATTAACTAGTAAATACCCTAAAAAATCAAATAAGGAATTAGCAATTGCAGGAATTGATCTGGGTATTAATCGTGATGCGGTGATATCAATTATTACTGCCCATGGGGTATCTCAACACAAATTTATCAAGCTGGAAAGAATAGAAAACACAAAACAATCCATCCTTAAATTGGATAAGAGGATTGCAGAAATACAACACAAAGTAGCAAAACGATCAACAGATAAGGAACAGACTGATGGCCTATATAGTTTGTTGAGAGAATTACGATCCGAAAGATCAGAATTAAAATATGAGATTAGTCATCAGCTTTCAGCTGAGATAAATAAATACCTATTGAGTTTGACTGATCAATATGATCTGTGGATTGGAATTGGCAAGTTAAAAGGAATCCGTAGAGGACAGAGAAGAGGTAATGGAAACAAGCGACATCGAAAGAGAATGCATCGATGGGCGTATGGTCAACTTACATGGATGTTGGAATACAAATTATCCAAATCTGGGTATAAACGTAGATTTCTTACTATTCCCGAGGGTTGGACTTCTATCAAATGTTGGAAATGCAATACCAAAGGTAAACGTCCCAAACAAGAATATTTCAAGTGTAAAAATAGAACCTGTAAATGGATGGGAAATGCTGATTTCAATGGAGCAACTAATATTGCCAAACGAGCTGCTAAATATTTTAAACTTACTACTCATCTAAAGTCTTCTTTATTTGAGGTAAGTGAACTAGGTTCTGCGGAACCGAAAACTATGAAGGTATTTAATAAAAATAATACCCGAGGAAGTTCTAATCTGTCTAACAATCTGTCAGGCAGAAACGCCGTTAACAGTGATCAAGCGATGGTAAAAAATCACGGAAATCCATCTTTGCTGATCTCATTTTTCAAGGCATCGAGTGAGGGAGAAGATGACAGAAACACGGATTTAATTTTATCAAATAAAAATAAATCGAGAACATTATTAGCTTCGCAAGAAGTGGTGGTGACGCCTGATAGTGTTTGTGGAACGTGAAAAATCATTATTTAAATAAGAAAATAAATAACGGTTAGATCATAAAAGAAATAACAATAAAGAAAAAATATCATTCTTCAGACGATTATTTTTAATTTCTAGGATGTGAGCTTGCTCGTCGTTTCCTATATGTAATCATAATAATGAGAAATGAATTTATTATAAGAATTAAATTCAAAAATGATGTGCTGTCATTTTTTGATGTATTCGGAAAAAGAATAGTGACTTCAGTTGCTGTTTCTGTTACATTATTTAGAATATCTGTTAGAGTTAAAGTGATAATATGTTGTCCTTGAGACAGAGTTGCTGTTTTAAGTTTATATTCAATTGTACCGTAATTCCACTCTGTATCCACAAGAACTTCATCGGTATCTAATGTTATTTTGTATGATTTGGGAAAGTTTGAAAATGCATCTTCCCAATTAAGATCAATAGAAGTTCCAACATCAGTAGTTTGAGGTGGAATGGGTGAAACAGAAGTAGTAGGTGAAATACGATGTATCCTATTGAAACCCCAGTTGAAAGGTAATCTCATCTCCCATACTATTTCCCCGGTAGGTGTTATTTCAACTGCAACACCTCCATAAGAAGTATGATAAGGAGGATCATTTGGACCGGTTGAATGAACAGGGACACCAAATCCTGCTAAGTAATTATCATTTTCTAATTTGCGAACAGATCCCCATTGATAACCAGTATAATCTTGCGGCCCTACCCATCTAAAAATTTCATGAACTGTTTCATTAACTGGATCGACTTTGAAGCGAAGTATACTCGATGAAAAATTACCAAAAGGATCTGTTAGGTTTCTATAATTATTATCAAACAATAGGAATTCATTATTTCCAATTGGATTAACATCTGAAGCATGATACCATAAACTCTCAACTTCTGTATTATTTATGTCATATAATGTGTAATTAGTCCCTTGACCAATGATCCAATCAAATTCCCTAGTGTAATAATTTATTTTCATAATTTGATTTACTTGAGCCAAATTAACATAAATTCCACCATTGTCCGTATCCCAAAACATACTGTTCGTACGTAAAGGATATGGATATACCTCGCCATTAAATTCCAATGTATCTCTCGATATATTTAATCGATTAATATTTTCATCATACAATGATAAATTTGCACGAGTTGAAAGATCCCACCGTAAACGTTGAGTACCATCCCTTGTATATTCTGTCACCCGATCCACTAATGTTTCTATAAATTCGCCAGAACTTGTATTTTTAATACTTTTGACAAAGTAATCTAATATGAGGAACGATTCAGTGTCTGGATTATAATGCATATCATCATGATGACCAGTTTGAAAATCAAAGATCTCTGTTATGTTTGTAGCGATATTCCATAACATGGGTTTACCCTCAAAATTTGAAAGTATTGTTGATTCGTTGACCCAAGTCAATTCTGTGAAACTACTTGAGCTGGGTGATACTAAAGGATCTACTAAGAATTTTCCATTCATATCTGTTAATGCAAGATATGAATTATTTGATTCAAAGAGTTCATTATCTGAACCTTGGATTAAGCCAAACATGTTCACACCGTTTTGATATTTATCATCATTAGAATTTGTGATCTTAATGTTATTTTCGAGAAAGAATAAATTTTCGGGTGATTTCAAATTCTCATTTAGGAGAATTGATTTTCCAACAGAAATAGATGTGAAACCATTAGATAACAAACCTATAATCACAAAAAACAAATAGAAACGTTTGATTATAATCGCTCTCTTCACTAGTAACAAATATGTCGATGTACATTAATATATGATACTGTTGAACTCCAAAACTTAGTCAGGTTTTTCTTTTCAAAAATTAAGAAATATCAAGAAGTTATAATTAATACCACTCATCAAGTGATCTTTGACCGCCAAGTGAAGCCTTTCGATCCAAAAGACTAAAAGTATGTGATGTTAAGGTTTTAGTATCTAATCCATAAAGGTATAAACCATTTCTTACTACAATTATCGATCCTTTAATTGCTTCAATGGTACCTCCAAATTCAGATTTTGGTTTAAAATTGATTGTTTGAATTGGTCGATTAATATTCAAATTGCCATAGTGTGGAGTTAAATCTTCTACGACAAATCCATCCACAGGTTTTTTTTCTGTACTTGAATAATCTCTGGAAATTATTTCCTTCGATTGATCATATTTGTTTTCTAGCTCCTCACTACCGTACTCAAATTGTTCCGGTTGAAAATTTCTAATTTTTGTTGTGTTTCTTACTTGTAATTTGAGGCCCAATTCCTTTGAAATCTGTTGTTCTAATCTCCTAGCCTCCAGCCCCGGCATTTTGACGAGTTCAACAGCATAATCACTACCTTGTTCTAACCATCTTCTATTAACATTTAATGATACACCAACTTTTGTTTGCCCTCCAATTTGAGTAAGATACACTGAGGTATTTGGACCTTGACAGGCATCATAAGCGTCTTGAGATGATGGATTACATTCTTTACCAATGCATATTTGTCTGCAGGCAAAGTAATTAGATTGACGACAATCAAGACATTGAATATATTCTTGAGCAACCCCTCTTTCTTGTTGAATTCCAAGCTTGATGAAAGGTTTATTTAATCTATTTTGATTAGCAACACAAGTCAACCAACCAAATTCTGACAATTCAGAACCAATGCATAACTTCCTCCCTCGAAATATAATATTGAATTCATCGCCAATTATTAGAGGTAATTCAGAAAATTGATCATTTTTAGTAGATACAATCCTTAGAGAGGGATAGATTGGATTGGAGTTCCAAACTAGTTTGATGAAAATATATACCATTTAGATTCTCTTTTTTACAATTATGATTTATTAAATTAGTACAAAAGTATTGTTTTTGTTGAACCGAAGCATTTTATTCTTTTGTAAATAGTTAAGACACTATACCAGCTTCTTCATCCTCTTTCAATTATTTGAATGGCTTTAATTGCAATATTTTTAATATTCTCATCCTTTTCTAATTGTATTAATCGATTTAATCTAGGGATAACAGATTTATTTTTTAGTGAACCTAGTGCCTCTACTGCTGTTTTTCTAACAAGGCCGTCTATATCGGTTTCAGCGATATGTAAAATTGCCTCAGTAATTGATGGATCCGCAATCCAAAGGAGACTTTGAATGGCTGAAACTCGTGTGTAGGGGTATTCGTCATTTTTTAATGTGTCAATAAGATGAGGGATTACTCTCTTATCTCTAATTCGTCCAAGCTTTATTACGGCTTTTTTTCTTGTTTCAGGATGCCCCCATTTTAATTCTTCAATAACATCATCTATTTCCTCATTAGTGGTTGGCATGATCGTTATTTTTTAACGAACCATACACCAATTTAACTATTTGTAGATAATGATACGAAGAAGGTAAAGTTAAGGAAGAGAAATTAAAATTTAACACGCTGAAACTATCAGTTGGTTTAAGAAAAGATAATTATCAAATAGTATGAAGCCTTCAATGAAGAATCCATTAATCGAAATTGTTGAGGATAACCAAGAGAAGTTTTTCGGACTATTTTCCCAAACTGGGGGAAGACTAAGTTTTGAGGAACGACAGGGTGAGAAGGGAGATTTTCTCGAGGTAAAAGTCTTAAATGAACAAGCAAAACTTGCGGGTATAGTCTGGTTTTTTGGACAGCGTAGAGCCTATATTGAAGATATTAGATTGATGGTATCTAGGAAAGAGACTCAAAAAATTGATATGGTGTTACTTGCTGGAGAAGGAACAACTAGTGCCGGTAAGAAAGAGCTAAAAGAAGCAAAAATCAAGATGATGAAAGATCTTGAATTACTAAAAGCTCATTCTCCCAGAAAGAAGAAAACAAAATTATCAAAGAAGAAGAAGGAAAAAGTATCCATAGATGATGATGTAGTCATCACTGAAACTCCTGATTCACCTTTAATTAGTTTAGCACAAACTATGATTCAAAGAAGAGAACCTGATATAATAAAAATAAGGGAAATAAAGGGTTCTGATATTAAAACATTTGAAGCTAGAGGATATACTTCAAACAATGATGTGCTAGCAATTTATCGAACTGTTGATACACAATCTATCGGTGTTAAAGTAATCCGATCTTTCTACAATTCGGTAGATGATGAGATATCAAGCAATGTACCCATAGCTATAATTGCACCGGATAAATTCACTTCATCAGCTAAAAAAGAAGCCAGTGAACTAAATATAAATCTCATTTCAGAAAGAGAAGAAAGGGAAACAAAAGGTTCTGAAGAACAACAACTACTAAATAGTCGTTTAAGAGCAGGTGCAATAGAGATTATTGAACAAAGAGGATACACAATTATAAAGAAAACGTCTTCTAAATTTATGAAATTACTTGCTGGTAGTGAAAGTCTTGGTACCTATATTGTTGCCGAAGGAACTGAAAACGCAACACTACTTGTATTATTACCAGCTGAAGAAGTAGTCAGAGTTGCAACTGTTAGAGAGTTCAAAAAACAGATGGAGACGATGAATATCATAGAAGGAATGCTTATTCCATTAAAGCGTTTTACCTATACCGCTGAAAGAGAAGCAAAAGATAGTCAAATTACTGCTTTGAAAAAGAACCATCCTGTATTCAATATTTTTAGCCATCACCTTGTACCCGAACATACAAAAATGACTCCGGAAGAAATTGATATAATGTTAGATACTTATCATTCTAAGATAGCGCAATTACCAAAAATATATGAAGATGACCCAGGTGTTGTTGCTGTTAATGGGAAAATTGGTGATGTTATTAGAATCACCAGATCTGTGGATACGGAGAATTATCGATTGGTCATTCCTAGACCAGATAGTGGATTAACTGAATCTACTGCAATTCTTGATATGGTTGAAGAGAGAAGAGAAAGGCAAAAGAAGAAAGCCAAAATAATTATTGAACAGTCAGTAGCAAAAAAAGCTGAAAAGAAAGCTACTAAAAAAGTAACCAAGAAAACAACCAAAAAGGCTACTAAAAAAATAACCAAGAAAACAACCAAAAAAGCTGCTAAAAAAATAACCAAGAAAACAACCAAAAAAGCTGCTAAAAAAGCAACCAAGAAAACAACAAAAAAGGCTGCTAAATAATAATATTTTTTATTAATAAATTTATTTAAATCTTTAGAAAATTCATTAATTCAACAGATTTAAAGAAAACCAAGTTATGTAACACAGATCATTTTTCAGCTTACTTGTTATCGAACAAACAGTGAAGTTTGCATCTAGAAGATCGCCAGTTTATGGTCGAAGAGGGGTAGTGGCATCAAGTCAACCTTTGGCTGCTGAAGCCGGGTTACGAATCTTACAAAAAGGAGGAAATGCTGCCGATGCTGCTGTGGCAACTGCTGCTGCATTGAATGTAACTGAACCAACTTCAACTGGTTTAGGGGGAGACATGTTTGCACTATATTTTGATAATAAACCAAAGAAAGTTTTTGGTATAAATGGAAGTGGAAGGTCCCCGAAAGATTTGACTCTAAATAAGGTAAATCAAGATGGTTATTTGGATGATTTACCAATATTTCATGCACATACAATTACTGTTCCAGGAGCTGCTGCTGGATGGATAGATACAATTGAAAAATATGGTACCTTGAGTATGAGTGATGTACTTAGACCTGCTATTGAATTAGCTCGTGATGGTTTTCCAGTATCTGATATAACTGCCCGAGCTTGGGAAGCTGGAGCTAAAAAACAATTAAGTTTAGGACCCAATTCCAATGAGATGTTACTTAATCATCATGCACCTAAAGTAGGGGAAATGATGAAAATTCCTACTCTTGCGAAAACATTTGAAGAAATATCTGAACACGGAAAATCAGGTTATTATGAAGGCAGAGTCGCCAAATCTATTATTGAAATGGTTCAATCCAAAGGGGGAGTGATGAATCTTGATGATTTAAAATCTCACAAGACAACATTTGAAGATCCAATATCAGTAAATTATAAAGGAATCGAGGTATATGAAATTCCACCAAGCGGTCAAGGTATAACGGCATTAATTGCATTGAACATTATTGAAGAAATCGAACTCCATGAAAATCCACTATCTGTAGAATATCTTCACACTTTAATTGAAGTTATGCGTATTGCATTTGCAGATGCTAGAGAATATGTGGCGGATCCTCAAAAAGTTGAAGTCCCGATTCTTGGTTTATTGGATAAAAAATATGCTAAAGAGAGAAGGAAATTATTTGACAAAAATCGAGCTTCTTTAGATGTTGTAAAAGGCTCACCTATGAGTGCATCTGGAACTGTTTATCTATCGGTTGTTGATCAAGATGGAAATGCATGCTCATTTATTAATTCCAATTATATGGGATTTGGCACAGGGTTAATACCAAAAGGGTGCGGTTTCACTTTACAAAATAGAGGTCATAATTTTTCATTAAAACCAGATCATCCAAACGTCCTATCTCCTAACAAAAGACCATATCATACAATCATTCCAGCAATGGCTACAAAAGAAAACGAACTTTATGCATCATTTGGGGTAATGGGTGGATTCATGCAACCACAGGGGCATGTTCAAGTATTACTTAACTTAGTTGAACATGGAATGAATCCTCAGGAAGCATTAGATCATCCAAGATTCTGCATTATGGATGGAACTGCCAAGGGTGCTGTTGCATTAGAAGAAGGAATTCCTATTGATGTAATGAGCCAATTATCCAATATGGGCCACGTTATAACCCCCACAACTGGATATGGTAGAGGGATTTTTGGTAGAGGTCAAATTATTATGAGGGATTCAGAAACAAGAGTTATTTCGGCTGGATCTGATCCTAGAGCTGATGGTTTAGCAATTGGTTGGTAATAAAATTCTGCAATTATTTCGTATAAGTATTAAATTCAAAAATCAAATGTTGGAACATCTGCAATATCATCTTCATCATCATCATCATCTTCACCAAAATCATCATCTACTTCATCTTCAGATACAGTTTCTTCTTCCTTTTTAGGAGCTTCTTCTTCTCCAATAATTTTTCCACCTAAAGTTGGCCTTTGAGGGATTGTAGAAGAGGATTCTTCAGTTTCGGCTGACATCGCCTTTCGCCTAGCTAGAATAGATTGTAATTCGTTCAGTTGATCCATTGGTTCACCACCACCACCATCTCCTCCCGGAGGAGGACTCGCAGGCTTTTCTTCCTTTGGTTTTGTATCGACTGATTTTAATTGAACGCTTAATACGCTTTCTGTTAAGCTTGGAGCGCTTCCAGGACCCGTTGATGCAGGGGCACTTGGACCCCCTGGTTCAGAAGATGCAGGTTCAGTTGGACCACTTGCTCCACCAGGACCACTAGTAGCAGGCCCTCCTAGACTTGGAGTACCAAGACTTGGGCCACCTAGACTTGGACCTTTTGAGGGGTCCGCCATCGTCGGCATCGCAATTTTTGGTTTATCACCAGGAGCTGCAGCTTGGGGTCCTCCCAGCGATGCCCCCCCAGAACTTGATGGAGAAGAACTTGGACCTGAAGAAGGAGCACCTGCGGGAGAGAATGCCCCATATAGATCTTTCAAAGAGATAATACTTTTTACCGCTTGAGTTGGTGTTAATCCACTATTACGTATTATTTCCATTTCATCTCTGTCAAGTTGAATTGTGAGTGTTAATTGATCAGCTTGACCGATTGTAGCTAATTTTTTACTATCTCCCTTTAATGCTGCAAATTCTGGTAGAGATGCAAGGGCATCAATAGAATCCACTCCTTGATCACTAAGGATTTCAGATATTAAATTTAAAGCTGATTCTGGTCGTTTATATCCACCAAATCTAGCTATTGCTGTTAAATCCCTTGTTACCCAATAGTGTTGAAGTAATGCCCTCTTTCTGAAATCCATAGATGTCCATCTGTCTCTGTCACTTTTCCCACGTTGAATTCTAGCCAACCACGTAGAAATTGAAGTATCACTCATTTTCTTCCTTGTTGATTTGGTTATAAAATATGCTTGAGATGGAGACAGTTGTCTCCTTCTCCATCTTTCATAAATTCTTAAGAAATTAACAGTACGTTTTGGTAAAATTAATGTTCTGAAATGATCAGACCCTTGTTGTATTGTAACTTGCTTTGCCTCTAAATCAACGTCTGATACATTTAGATTAACTACTTCTTGAATTTGAGCGCCTGTTGCAAATAAAAATTCTAGAATTGCTCGATCCCTAATATGACTGGCTTTTTGTACCAAGAGATCTAAATCTGATAGAATCATAATACGTTTTAGGACTCTTTTCTTCTTTTGTTGTTTAACAATTCTTTTCTCTTCAATACTTGATCCATCATCTAGTTCCTGAATTACAGTTGCTGCCCTTCCTATAGGTTGAGCTGAAACAGATGTTTTTTGACGATTTTCTCTTTCAATTCTGTTCAATTGAACAATAGGATTTTCTCTTTTGAATTCACCTGCATCGATCAATACTCTGTAGAAAGTGGATATAATACCTCTAGATTGTTTATTTTCTGCTTCAATGAGATATTTTTTAAGATCTTCATAATCTGCATCCCATAAACTCTTACGATGGATTAACAGAAATTGTGCCAAATCTTCAACAGTTTTTAAATATTTATTACGCGTTGAAGGAGCCAATCGATTGAAAACATTGAAAACATCAATAGCTTCTTGATTTTTTGTTTCATTTTTTTTCCTACGAATAAAGGGCCTTCTTGCCATAATACACCACTTAAATTGATTCTAGAGTTGGATATCCCAATTCATAAGCAGCCTCTTGAATTGCATCAGTAATCATTGCTAATTTCAATCCCACAGATTGCCTATCTTGTTCTTCGAGATATTCTTTAAGAACCCTATCGTTTTCTATTTGTTGAAGTACTGTATTTGCATTGATAACTTTGCCTTGTTGTTGCAGATATCGTTTTACACGTGCGTATATTTCTTCTTCTTTATCAACACTTAGAACATCACTAAGGTCCAAAACATCGTTTTCTGAATCATCAGAGGTTTCTCCTTTCTTCTTTTTACGTAACTGGGAAGGAGAAACTGAACGTAATGTACTTTGGGAATCAATTAATCTCCCAATCAAAGAATTAAAAGTATCCTGTAATGTTGCTAATCGGATTTCCATTCTTCTTTCTAAATTCATTAAAGAAGAAACAACTAAATTGAAAAATTCATCTTCACTCTCATCATCATCATCATCGTCTCTTTTGTAAAGAAGATCTTCAACTAAAGAAGTTATTACTGTAGTCAATGAAGTGTTTTCTTTTCTAGCATATGATTGCAAATCGTCTTTTAAATTCCGATCTACCCTGATGTGAATATATGCATGACTTTTTTCTTCTTCGATTTCTCGTCCAATTGAACTATTAGTTTCAGAAGATGCCATTCTTTCAATTTATGTATATTATCATTAAATTAAAGGATTTTTATTTATCGATTTGAATTGCTAAATCTAAACTATTTACTTGTATGAATAATATAATTTGTAAGATTTTTGATCAGTAAGATGTCGGATAAAAAAGTGTCAAAGAACGCTTAAAAGAGAACAAGTTAAATAAATGATATAACTAAAAATTGTAATACTAATTACTTAAAATGTAATTAACATTAAATTGAGGATAATTATGTTTGGAAAAAAAGGGCAAAAGACATTATTTGATTATATAACATCTCATGATCCATATAACGAGATTGATGATCTATACAAACCCGTTTATCTAGAAGGAACTGTGTCAGTTGAACATAAAGAGTTAGAAAATGACATTGAGGAATATTGGGGATTAATCCATCCACTAGTAAGGGACTATATTAATTCCAATTCAATTGTATATGAAAAAATGTCAAAAGAAGTAGGTGAAGCAAGAGAACATATCGAATCTGCTCGGAGAAGTTTAACTTTCGAACAACAAAATGTGCAGGAAATGTCTGATCAATATCGAGAGATAAAAGGGGAATTGCAAAATGAGATTGTTAAACGTAGAGATCTTGAAGAAAGATTGAAAGATGAAAGAGAAATGCTCACAACTCAATTTAATCAAGAGAAACGATCTTTAGAAATTATAGCTGAAACAAAAATGCAAGAAGGCGTAAAATTAGCTGACGTATTAGCCGAAGTTGGTAAGTCAATTTCTGGGAGTGATGAAGTCAAGCGATATAAAGAAAAAGTCATTGAATTAGAAGAAAAAATTACCCAAGAGCGAGAAGAAAATGAGAGGATACAAGGTGAGCTATCCACGTCATTTATGGAAAAGATTACTAGATATGATGAAATGATTCAAAACCTTAAGGCCCGTTTGGGTGAAGAATGATTTACGATAATATATAATTCAAATATAATTTCAGAGAGACACAAACTTCAATTTTAAAAGCAATCATAAATAAATTAGATTAGTTAAAATGGAATTAACTGAAGTTAAAGGAATTGGGCCAGCAACTGCGATTAAACTCAAGAGTGCTGGTATTAGTACCGCTGAAGATTTAGCAAAAGCATCTATCGATGAAATCGTTTCAGCTGGTATTCGTAAACCTACCGCTACAAAAATTGCTCAAAACGCTAAAGACGTCGTCGGTACTTCTTCTGACAAAAAAGTAGAAGAAAAGCCAAAAAAGGCTCCTAAAACAACTTCTAAAAAGCCTGAAGCTAAAAAGGCTAAACGTGAGATACGTGCTGTAAAAATCCCGATTTCTTACGTTAAAGGAGTAGGACCGAAAACAAGAAACATCTTGGAAAATGCTGAAATCAATTTTGCTAAAGATTTAGCATCAACCAAAGTCGAAAAACTCGTTGAAATTGGTATCAGTAAAGCAACCGCACTTAAGATTCTTGCAAACGCACAAGAACAGGTTGGTACACTTCCTTCTGATAAAAAAGAAGAAAAAATCCATAAGGTTGAAAAGAAAGAAGTAGAAGTTGTAACTAAAGATATTGTCGAAGAAAAGACCCCTGCTGCAAAACCAAAGAAGGAGAAGAAAAAGCCAGCAAAAGATGTTGCTGAACATGAAAGATCTCCTATTCCTCAAGGAATTCCTACTAAGAAAAAACGAGGAGTTCAAGTTCGTAAAGTCGATGAAATTGAAGAGGATACCGAATTAGTTGAAAAACCGGCTGGATGGGGTGTTCAAGCAAAAGAATTAACCAAAGAGGAAATTGAACTCAGGAAAGCAAGACAAGAAGAAATTGCTAGATCTAGACAAATTACCCGACAAATTCCTGTCAAACCTTCACCAGTAAAAGCAATTAAACCGAAAAAGTTACCACCAAAGGGTGGTAAACCAGAAAAACAAGTTAAAGATAAAAAGGTAGGTAAACGAGCTAAGAAGAAAACTAAGGTTGTAATTGAATATTATTCCCAGGAAGACCTTTATTCTCAAACTTTAATTTCACGTAAAAGAGGAATAACTGGAAAGGAAGGAACCAAAAAACCTAGAATTTCTCTTGAGAGAGATACTAAACTTGGTAGAATTTCTAGTCACAGAAGAAGCAGAAGGGTTATTCATGAAACACAAGTTATTTTGAAGCTAGAAAATGGTTTTAACCCAGATCAAATTGTAGGGAAAAAAGTATATTTTATTTACCCCGAGACAACTACTAAAGTCCCTGGATCAATAAGCAAAAGATTTGGTAAGGCAAGTTCTGGAAAAGTATTAGTATATTTCAAAAAGGGAATAAGGGTTAACGCTATTAATCAACCTATCTTCATAAAATAATTTTAATAAAATATTAAATTCTCAAAAAATTAAATTTTTTAATTTATCATTGGTTTTGGTAATAATAATTTAAGAATTACACCTGCAACGCCTGTCATTATGGAGATCACTAATAACATACCCCAAAAATTTATCTGCGGAACGTCGTCTAAATTCATTCCCCAAATTGAGCTTATTACTGTTGGAATTATCAGAAGAGCCCCTAATATTGTTAACCAATAAAACTGTCTATTCATAATATTTGAAGCAATTGCTAGATGTAGATTAATCATATTTGTCAAATCCTCTCTTTGTTCTTGTATGAGATCCATTAAAAATAATACTCTATCTAAGATATGATCTTCAATTTTCTCTATATCTAAATTCGGAACTTTGCCAGAAACCAATTCCCGAATATGCTCAATATCTGCTCGAACGGATGTAGAAGCATCATAAAGCCGTCCTTTTAATTGGAGTAAATTCGCAAGCCAGCCTTTTTCCAAACCACCTGATAACATTTTCCGTTCACTATTATCAATTAATTTTTCTACATTCTCTAATGCATTAATACTCATTTCGAGCATTTCGGATATCAAAAAAACAAAAAAAGATATTGGAGTGAAATTGATTTTTTGAGAAATACATTTTGACATTATCTTAGAGAAAATACTAGATTCACGTTGAGAAGCTGTATAAAGTCGATTTTCCAAAAACACAAAAGAAACCTGTAAAACATAATCGTCTTTCTTTAAGATAAAATTAGTTGGGAACGACAACACTATTACACTATAAGTATCGTCATTATCTTCCAATGTTTGATAAACTTGTATTCTAGGTCTTTGCTCTTCTAACAGATCTTCCGTAAAGCTCTTTGATCGATCAACAACATCAGGAAGGACTTTACTAATTTTGTCGCCAGCTTTCAAATTTGTCCAAATGAATTTTGTATTTTCAGGGTCATGATCTATAATTTGAGATTTAATTTTACTTGGGATTCCTTCATCATTGAATACAAGGGATTTTGGCATCGATATTGTATTGTCTATGGATTATACAAATCTATTCTTACCATATTAGCTTAGAAAGCTTTTTCGTATTTATGATATTTACTTTTCCGTAGTTGCATTTGAATCTTTGATGTTTAATGGGTTGAATTCAATTTCACTGGTGGTTTGCTCAATCCTTTCTATTATAATATTTAAGAAATTTGCCAACTCGTCATTTGTCAGATCACCTATTCGATTATTAAATTTCAATTGACTGTAGATCACTGCGAGATCCGGAATTGCTCCAAGTAAAATATCTGCTTTCATTTCGACCGAAGCATCCATTTTTATTGCATTTCTGACAACTTGTCGCCAAATTTCACTCTGTGATAAGGTATCAGCAAAATCCTCTCTTTCTTTAGCGATATTTTCAGCCAATCTAGTCACCTTTAAAATTACAAAATATATGTGTACGAATTATAAGAGGTATTTGAGATTTATAAATATACTTCTTAGATGGTAATACTTGGATAAGAGAAATCATTTAATAGGATATTAGAAATATTTTTGTTTTATTGTAATTTTTATTTGCAGATACTATTTTAATTTATTCAATTGTTCTTAATTACTTCATTAATTGCATCTTAGGCATTAATTTTATTGACCAATTATATCTCTCATCAATTTTATTCAAAACAGATTTTACTTTTTTCTCCTCGTTTGTATCGTGGTAATACAAAACATAACATTTCCCACCTCGAGAACGTTTGAGCTTCTGATAAACAGTTTTTGTAGTTCGAACAAGATCAAATACTATTAGAATTTCAGCCTCTGGGAGATCTAAATCACGTTCTCCAACATTTGAAATTATTGCTACAGTTTGTTCTTCTGAAATACGGAATTCATCAAGTTGGGAAGCTCGTTTTAAGCTGGCAATTTTTCCAGTTATCTCAATGGTTTTTATACCATTATGTGCTATAATCCGAGATAATATCCCCACTGTGTCTAAATAGCTGCAAAGAATGATCGATTTTTTAGCACTGAATACCAATTGTTTGATTGCAAAGAATTTTGCTGGGATTATTGGTAAATTATTTTTTAGGAATTCATTTGATAATCCATATTTCATTAAATGAAATCTTGATTTTTTTCCACTCATGGCCCATAAATATTTGCGAGTTAGATATCCAAGAAACAACTTTTGTTGAAGTTCCTCTGGAATAGGTAAGGGATTAAAAAATAAACCACTGTTACGTTTCAAATCATAAAATAGGTTAATGTCGCTTTTTTTTACTTGATTTAGTATCTCACGTTTCACATCATCGATATGTAGATCTAATTCCATCGAAACGAATAATAGCTTATCATCAATAATGGCTGTTGGAATTATTTCACTGATTTCAATGAATTGTTTAACATCAGTTTCCATAATACTATCCATTGAAAGAAACTCAACATTTCCTATTGTTTCACATAATGAAATTAATTCATTTTTCATTTTCTTTTGTAATCTATCAACAACATAGTGCTCATCCCGTAGTGTTCCGCTCATTCCAATAATTGTTTTCATTTGAAAATTGTGAAATAAATTATTATAGGGTTGCTTTAGATAATTACCCACGCTTGTTCTTCTTATTATTTGATCAATTTCATTAATTATAACCATATCAAATTTTAAGAGAGCGTTGGGGAATTTCTTGATCGTGTTTGATAATGTTTGAGGGAGACACAATACAATTCTTTTAGTCTCTAATTTCCATTCTCTTTGAGCTGATGAAGATCGACTATCAATTAATGCAAGCTCTTCAGAATTGCTATATTTCAACAAGTAGTTATATGTTTCATAAAGAGAAGAAGAAGATTGTAGTATCAAAATAATAGATTTATTCATAAATTTTTCAAATAAAAGGCTGAATTGCAAAAATCTCTTACCAAGGCCACAATCTAATTCGATTACGGTATTTTTTTTGTTATTTACATTCAACAACGTTCGATCAAGTATTTCTTTTTGATACTCTCTTGGTTCGAAAGTTGTGATATTCAACACAAAATTAACTTAATTTTATATTATATAATTCATCCCAACACTGATTTAAAAGTGAAATAACATATTATGCTAGAATTTTATCTTTTCTAATTAATCTTCTTTTTCTAAATTTGAAGATTTCTTCGAATCCAATTAATGAGCTTGTTAAAATCAAAATTAAGACCCAATCGATTATATCTAATGATGTAACTTCAAAAATGTTTGTGAAATATACAAAATCTGAATTTGTAATAGTGGAAATCCATTGGTCCCCTTGGATTACAAATACTTGCAATAAGGCTGATGTTATGGTAGCCCATACCAGTGCTCTGTTTGCAAAAAATTGTCTACCCAATATTGAATGAGTTTCACTTCTAACATTATATGAATGGAATAATTGTAAAATCGAAAGTGTTGCAAAAGTCATTGTTGAGGCATACACATAATCTTTGTGAGGAATATTGTTTATATCAAAATTACTTTCAAAACTCCCAATTGAAATCCCATAAACACCTAAACTGATTATTGTCATATACAAACCGAGTCGAATAATGTATTTGATCATAGATTTATTCATTATTGATTCTTTGGGATCTCTTGGAGCTTGATCCATCAAGCCTCTTTCTGGTGGATCTACTCCCAATGCGAGTGCTGGAAGCCCATCTGTCACTAAATTAATCCATAGGATTTGTATTGGAATAAATGGAGGAGGGAGTCCAATCAACATGGCAATCACAATTACAAGAATTTCCGCTGTATTTGAACTCAACATGTATCGTAAAAATTTCCCCATACTTTGATATACAGCTCTGCCTTCTTCAATTGCAGCTACAATAGTTGCAAAGTTATCGTCAGCTAGTACCATGTCTGAGGTTTCTTTAGTTACATCTGTACCTTGTATCCCCATCGCGATACCAATGTCAGCAGCTTTTAATGCTGGAGCGTCATTCACCCCGTCACCTGTCATTCCTACAATTTGTCCGTTTGATTTTATTGCTTGAACGATCCTTAACTTATGCGAGGGAGTTATTCGTGCAAATATTGAATATTTATTAACATTATTTCTGAGTTCTACATCATTAAGTCTATCTAACTCTTCACCAGTGATTACCTCAGTAGAAGGGGTTAAGATATTCAATTCCCTTCCAATGGCAGCCGCAGTTCTTCGGTGATCCCCTGTCACGATCTTAATCGAAACACCCGCAGCTTGACATTTTTTGACGGCATCGAATACCTCTGGTTTAGGTGGATCTATTAATCCCATTAATCCAATAAATATTAATCCCTTTTCCATTTCCATAATATTCCAAACAGGGGTCGATTTATCCATTGGTTTATATGCAAATGCAAGAACCCTAAGAGCATCATCAGCCATAATCCCAATTTTATTTGTAATATTTGCCCTTACTTCATCATTTAGAGGTAAAATTTGTTCTCCAGATAAATATCCTTCACACATCTCGAGCAATATATCAGGTGCACCTTTTGTATAAGACAGAAACTCATGTTCCTTTGTGTCTTCATGTACAGTAGTCATTCTTTTTCTTTCACTGTCAAAAGGTAATTCATCTCGTAAGAGATATCGTTTTTCCATTATATCGAGATTATATTCTGCTCTTAGGGTTCTTTAGTTACATCTGTACCTTGTATCCCCATCGCGATACCAATGTCAGCAGCTTTTAATGCTGGAGCGTCATTCACCCCGTCACCTGTCATTCCTACAATTTGTCCGTTTGATTTTATTGCTTGAACGATCCTTAACTTATGCGAGGGAGTTATTCGTGCAAATATTGAATATTTATTAACATTATTTCTGAGTTCTACATCATTAAGTCTATCTAACTCTTCACCAGTGATTACCTCAGTAGAAGGGGTTAAGATATTCAATTCCCTTCCAATGGCAGCCGCAGTTCTTCGGTGATCCCCTGTCACGATCTTAATCGAAACACCCGCAGCTTGACATTTTTTGACGGCATCGAATACCTCTGGTTTAGGTGGATCTATTAATCCCATTAATCCAATAAATATTAATCCCTTTTCCATTTCCATAATATTCCAAACAGGGGTCGATTTATCCATTGGTTTATATGCAAATGCAAGAACCCTAAGAGCATCATCAGCCATAATCCCAATTTTATTTGTAATATTTGCCCTTACTTCATCATTTAGAGGTAAAATTTGTTCTCCAGATAAATATCCTTCACACATCTCGAGCAATATATCAGGTGCACCTTTTGTATAAGACAGAAACTCATGTTCCTTTGTGTCTTCATGTACAGTAGTCATTCTTTTTCTTTCACTGTCAAAAGGTAATTCATCTCGTAAGAGATATCGTTTTTCCATTATATCGAGATTATATTCTGCTCTTAGAGCAACTCTAAGTAAGGCGACCTCTGTAGGATCGCCTATTTCAGTTAATTTTCCATTTATTTTATTGAGCTTTGCATTATTGCAAAGTACTCCTGATCGAAAAAGGTGTCCTAATTCATTCCCATTTTTTTCGACTTTATCTGGATCAAGTAATCCTAAATCATTCCCTGATTGAAAAACAGCTAATTTTCGAACTGTCATTTTATTAAGAGTTAATGTACCTGTCTTGTCCGTGCATATTACCGATGCTGCTCCTAATGCTTCAACAGCAGGTAATTTTCTCACAATAGCATGACGAGATGCCATTTTTTGTACTCCAATTGCCATTGCAAGAGTTACAACTATTGGCAACCCTTCAGGAATTGCCGCAACGGCAAGGGAGACTCCTAAAAGAAACATATCTGATAATTCATTTCCTGCTAGATAACCAATTAATACTACAAAAAGACTAATGGCAATAGTTACTTGTCCTAGTTGGGTTCCTAATTGGGATAATTTCTTTTGGATGGGAGTTTGCTCCACTTTTAATCCAGAAACTAAATCAGCAATTTGGCCAAATTGAGTACGCATACCAGTTGCTACAACAACTCCCAATCCTCTCCCGACGGAAACGTGAGTACCACTGAATAACATATTCGTTCTTTCAGGAACTGCGGTATCAATTGCTAGTTTACCAGTAGCGAATTTTCTAACTTCAGTTGATTCTCCAGTTAATGGAGCTTCAACAGTTTTTAAATTCACAGCTTCTATAACCCTAGCATCTGCAGGAATAATAATACCTGGTTCGATTCGAATAATATCACCCGGGACTAATTCCTTTGTAGAGATCTCCATGATTTGCTCTCCACGTTTAACTTGACAATTATGAGCAGCCATTGATTGAAGTGCCTGAATTGCTTTATCTGCCTTCCATTCTTGACGAGTTCCGAATATTGCATTGATCAATAATATAATGACAATAACAATTGCATCTGTAATTCCTTCCCTACCCTCTATTACTATAGATATAATAGCTGCGAAAATTAGTATTATTATTAAAATGTCTTTAAATTGATTCTTGAATATTCCAAATACAGTCGGAGGATCTGCTGCAATCAATTCATTAGAAGGATATAGTTTTTGTCTTCGTTTAACCTCTTCATCTGAAAGACCATTTTTCGATGTTTCTAGCTTGGTAAGTATTTCTTTGACTCGTAAAGAGTATGCTTCATCTGCATAAACTGGTTCTTCCACTTATTCAATACCTCTAAACAAGTCCTACTATCTAGAGCAAAGACAAATGAAATGAATTGGTGCTATAGTTAAACCTAAGGATTATGGATGAGAAATAACAAAGTTTCAAATTTTGATAATGTCATTATTCTTTCACTGAGAATATTGTAAAATAATAATACAAAGATTTATCCTAATCGATATACTCTTCTATTTTCGACCACATTTGTTTCTTCTGAAATCCCAATATCTACCTTTTTTGAATGTTGTAACAATGATTTACGCTCTAACATTGTGGCAATATATTTTCCATCAGAATAGTAGTCTTCAAGAATTCGAACGATATCATCTTCACTCTCGAGTAATAAAGCAGGGAATTCTGACATTTTAATATATTCTCCAAATATTGATTTCTTTTCAATTGATTGTAAAACGTACGGGGCAATTTTATCTGATGTGTGAGTTTCTAAAACTGACTTTGCCAATTCACAAATTGGTAATTTGAAATCATCCAAGAATTTGATTCTCTTTGCTTTTTTCACCTCTCCATTAATAACATATCTAATTAGCAGATGAGCCATAATTTCTTGATGTGAAATGCGCGATTGTTCTATTGCTTCATAACTAGAAAGTTTTAGCAAAATTTCAATGGAATCAGAATATGATTTTTCAAGATCATAATCGCTTACTGCAGATTTAGTGAGTTCATACGCTCTATCAGTATCTCCTTTAAGAATCGCTTCATCTATTTTACGCAACACTGAACGAATTTCTTTGGCCACTATATTCTCAATATAATTTAACAAATTTAACAAAATTGTTTACACTATGTATCATAATAAAATCTAAATAAAAAAATATGATATTATTCACTGTTGATTAGAAATGAGTAATCCATTTATTAAAACCTTAAGATTAAACATCCTTGAGCTTTTGAATTATCAGAAGTCAAGAAAATTAATGAAAAAACTTTCTGACATGGATGTACTTGGACAAATACATGTGATATATTCTGTATCTGAGACAAAGCCTTCAGGAGTTGAGGTGGGAGAGGCGTTAATTTATTTGTTAGATAGGAACTTTATCAAAGAGTTACCGTTGGGTGGGATCACTGTTTTTGCAATAACAGAAGAAGGGAAAAAATTACTCAGAGGAATATATGATGGTGAAGATACGGCTATAATCTAGTTTTTTGTAAATTTTACTTTATTATCAATGATTTTGAAGTCATTTCATATGGTATTGGGACTTTCATCAATTCTAATATTGTTGGTGCAATATTTGATAACCCAAAATTTTGGTTTAACTCATAATTACCGGTAATCAGGAAAGGCACTTTATTTGTAGTGTGAGCAGTGTGAGGAAGACCGTTTGATTCCATCAATTCACAATTTCCATGATCGGATGTAATAATCATTGTATAATTATTTGTTTTACAGCTTTCATAAATTAATTTTAAAGCTTTATCTGTAACTTCTAAGGCTTGTATTGTTGCTTCTAATTTTCCAGTGTGACCAACCATATCAGGAGCTGCAATATTTACTACAATGAATTCATTGTCCATTCCTTCAATTGTATTCTTTGTCATTTCAGCGATCTCTAGGGTTGACATACTAGGTTGCATATCATAAGTTTCTACTTTAAGACTTGGTATTAGAATTCTGTATTCATTCGGAAAATCTTTTTCGTTCCCTCCATTTAAGAAATAGGTTACATGTGCATATTTTTCAGTCTCACCAATATGTGTTTGCTTCATACCGTGTATAGAGATAATCTCTGCCAATGAATTTTTTAAAGTCGGAGCGTCAAATAATACTGGATACTGCCAGGATTTCACATAACTTGTCATTGTAGTGAATAGGATTTTTTTACTTATAGGGGATCCGTGATCCCATTCTCCATTAATTGCCATCGTAATTTGTCTGGCTCTATCAGGCCGAAAATTGTAAAATAAAATTGCATCACCTTCCTTCATGATACCTTCAGGATTGATTAAGATTGGTTTTAGAAATTCATCTGTTTCATTCTCAGAATATCTTATTTTGACTGTATTATACGGATTTGAAGAGCTTTCTCCAACTCCGTTTAAATAAAGATCATAGGCGATTTTCGTCCTATCCCATTTCTTATCCCTATCCATTGCGTAAAATCTTCCAATAATCGTAGCTAGTTTTGTATTTTCCATTTTTTCTAAAGAAGCATCTAGCCTCTTTATATATTTTACCGAACTAGAAGGTGGTGTATCTCGCCCATCCGTAATTGCATGAATGAAAATTGAGTTTGATAAATCGTTGTTAAAAATTGTTAAAAGTGTTTCCAAGTGATATTGACTACTATGGACTCCACCATCAGATAGGAGGCCCATCAAATGCAATCTACCATTTGAATTTCTCAAATATCTTATAATATCTTGAATTACGTTGTTGCGAGCAAGTGAACCATTAACACATGATCTATTGATAAGTTCTAACGATTGAAAATTAATTCGCCCAGAACCGATTGTTAAATGACCGACTTCAGAATTTCCCATTATATTATCTGGTAGACCAACAGAATTTCCTGAAGCATCCAATTCTGTACTCGAATATTTCTTATTCAAGTATTCCCAAGTGGGCATATCAGCTTGGGATATTGCATTAACTTTCGAAATTGGGGCAATTCCAAAGCCATCAATTATTACTAAGACAATAGTTTGAGCCACGGTTGTTTCAAAATTCCTTAAAATATAAGATTTTATTCAGTGAATTATTAAATAGAAGGATATCTAAGTTTAGTTTTCTATATTTGATATTATTAATATTTACGAAATCGGATCGACTCCCGATACAAGCTATTTTACCTATGTAAATCCATCTAAAAATTGGATTCTATCAGAAAGAATGAAATATATTGAGGTGAAAATAATTAGTATGGAACCGACTGAGAATATAGATTCAACACCTGCACCATCTTCTGATGATACAAGTGCCTTAAAAGAGGAAATCACAAAATTAAATGCTCAAATTGAAAGTGTAAATTTTGAGGTCGAATCTTTAAGAACAGAAAAAGATGGGTTAAATTTTAAAGTCACTGAATTAAATTCAAAATTTACGGTAGCAGAACAAGATACTGAAGCAGCTAAAACCAAAGCTACAGATATGGAAACAAAGGTTACCGAATTAACCTCAGAGAAAAGTATCACGTCTGAAAAAATTGATCAAATGTTAGGAGAAAAAGCTGCTAATGATAATGAAATAACCACGCTTAGGTCAAAAGTTGAAGGATTAGAAACTGAAATGAGTGTTCTGAAATCTAGTTCTGGTAATTTAGAAGATTTACAAAATGAAGTAAAGATATTGAAAATATTAGCTTCCACGGCCTCCCAAGCAATGGATATGTATAATGTATTGAAAACTCACAAGAGCCTCTCGTTAAGAAAACTATCTATGCAAGCAGGAATGGCTTCCTCAAGTTGTTTAGCTTTACTAGAAGGATTGGAAAAAGCAGGATTGGTTAAATTCGAAAGAGCTAGTGCAGATGATACTGATCCAAAAATAACTCTAATCGGCTAATTTTATGTTTTAGTATATTAAATTCTCCATTAATTCCTGATCACAAACGGGATAGATCGATTTTAATTAATATGATATAATTTCATTTAAATTAATGTTCTCTAATGAAACATATTCTTCTAGACGTGATAATCTAATGAAAAATTTGGGAGAAGGTGTTATTATTCTCCCGAGTTATCCTGAACGTATTTTAAGTAATGATACTTACCATAAATTCCGACAACAAAATGAAATAATCTATTATTCAGGATTTCCTGAACCTGAAACAACGGTTGTTATTGAAAATCAAGGTAAAGATATTTTATATCATTTATTCGTGAGAAAAAGAGATCCGTTAAGAGAGACATGGAATGGGATAAGGTATGGACTTGAGGGTGCTAAGAAGAAATTTAATCCCGATTTTGTATATGAATCTAATGAATTGGAAAAACAGCTATTTGAAATTTTGAAAAAATATGAAAATGTGTTTTTGCAAAGTGGTGAAAATTCAACAACAGATGATATAGTTTTTTCTGTCATAAAAAAAGCGATCAATGCAACAGATCGAAATGGAAAAGGTCCAATTAATATAAAGAATCCTATTGATGTATTTCATAAAATTAGAGCTATAAAGGGTAAGGAAGAAATTTCGATATGTGAGAAATCTGCCAAAATAAGCTCAAACGCAATGACAAATGCCATGGCTAATACAAGACCGGGTATGAATGAATATCAAATCGAAGCATTATTGGAATTTGAATTTCGAAATCAGGGTGCCCAAAGACCGGCCTATAATTCTATATGTGGTAATGGAGTTAATGGAACAATTTTACATTATGAAGATAATAATCAAGAATTAATTGATGGAAATCTTCTATTAGTTGATGCAGGTTGTCAATACCAAGATTATTGCGCGGATATAACAAGAACCTGGCCCGTAAATGGGAAATTTAGTGACGCTCAAAGAAAAATATACGAGTTAGTTTTATCTATTCAAAAAGAATGTATTGAAATGATAAAACCAGATATTAAATTTCAGGATATTAGCAATCATGCAATTAAACTAATTACAAGAGGATTATTAAAAATTGGTCTCCTTGAGGGTGTTCTTGAAGATTTAATTAAGGATGAAAAATATAAAAGATTCTATATGCATGGATTAGGACATTGGGTAGGCATGGATGTGCACGATACTGGTAGATTCAATATAAAAGAAGAAAAGCTAATACCTGGATTGTATGTAACTGTGGAACCTGGAATATATATTCCTGATGATGAAGACATCCCCTTGAAATTTCGAGGAATTGGTGTAAGAATAGAAGATGATGTTTTAGTAACTGCAACAGGATATGAAATATTAACAAAAGATGTGATTAAAGAAATTGATCAGATAGAAGAAATTGTTGGATCTAAAGTTACCCTATAATTTGTTTTTACTAATAGGATTTTAAGTAATAGCAATTAGCATTTCTTCAGCCTGTGATTGTGTTAAGATTTCATTTTCAACACAATTATCTAGTGCAGTTTTTATGATGTCCTTATCACCACCAACCGCTTGTAATAACATCTCTGATCTATAGTTAAGATCAAATTCCATAAGAACAAATTTGGATACTATTGCCATCCAAATTTCAGTGTCATCTAATTGCTGAGCCTCGGTTTCTCTTTTAGTGGCCATCTCTTTAAATGACATCATTAACCTCAAAATAATAATTAAATGGATTCTCCAACTTCTTCCACCTTAATATGAGAACGCCTTCGTAGGAGTTCTGATCCCCAATTAGTAATAGAATCAATTATTTCACAAAGAATTGCACCGAAACTGGTTATAAAATAAGCCGAACGTGGAGGTGAGATAGATATTGAACGTTTTTCAATTATATCTTTTGAAATAAATTCAGACAATAAATCAGATAAAACTGAAGCCGACACACCTTGTATTGTCTGCTTTAATTCTCCAAAACTCATTGGATCATGAGTTAATTCATGAAGAATCATCAAACTCCATTTTCGTCCGATCAATCTAAGGACTTCAACAACTTCCTCTGAAAGAGCGTGATCTTGATCCATAATTGTTAACAAAAAGATTAATTAATTTATCTTTCCGAACGAAAGTTTTGAAATGATTTTTTTTAATTTATTCAATAACAATTTAACGTCAATATATTTGGAGTCAATCAACTCTCATTTTACAAATTCAATTCTAAATAAATCAATGTTAAACACACTGAAATTCCCTAGGCTATCAATAATCTTCTTAATAATGGATTTATTACTAAATTTGTTATTGTGCTTGATATTGTATTGATTGTTCCGATCGTTTCTACATTGTTGGCATTGGCAGGTTTTGTATTTGTATTAATTAGTTTTAGAGCGAAGCCTTGGAAAATGAAATTTTGGTTGATTGTTACAACATTTTCTTTTATCCCTTGGGCTGGATTGACGATTTTTATGAGATTAGCCAACTCTCATGATCAAGCTCTTTGGTTACTCAGAGGATCTTTTATCTCTCTACAAATTTCCTTCTACGCAGCGTATAGGTTTCACCACTTAATGACATTCAGACCATCAGATAATAGAATTGCAACTTTTGGATTAGCTGCATTAACAGGATTTAATATTGCGCTTGCAATTAATCCGACGCATTTGGATACATTAGTTGATGCCTCAGGCAAATATTATGTTGATATATTTGGTCCCCTTCTCTTAACTACAAACGTAATTCTTGGTGCATGGGCAGGTTATTTTGTGTTTCAAGCTCTAAATGAAATGGATGCCTTTGCATTATTCTACGATAAGAAAGGTATTAGAAATACGATTCCCATATTCCTTTTTGCATCAGTCATCTTATTCGCAATTATTACACTCACATTATGGCTTGCACAGGGGAGGTCAACCGATACAACAGCATTTATGTCGATTATGGATTTAGCTATAGTTTTTTTTGGTTACACTTATGGGGTTAATCCTACAAGTAAAATATTGGCACCACAAAGAATTTGGAGTTTCATAATAGTTGATATAAATGGAATATCGGTTTATGAACATCATTTTTCAGAGAAAGAAAAAATAGGTGAACTTACATTATTAGCTATGGCATTGGCTGCTTCAAATTCGACGATTATAGCGAATTTAGAAAGTAAAACTGCGATTAATGAAATATCAATGGAGGATCGGACTATATTAATTGAGGAAAATGATACAATGCTATTTTGCCTTGTTGCAGATCATAGTTCTATACAACTTCAAATTGAATTAAAAGAATTAGTGAAACGAATCGTTGAGCATAAAAAATTTAGAAAACCGAGACTTGGGGAGGTATTTGGCATTTATTCGTACACTGATGGAATTTTGAAGGAAATATTTGGATCCAAAATGGGATCAAGGAGAGCTTAGGGGAAAAATATGAATATTATCTACTTTTTTTTAATTTCAGCATTTATTATCGCCATTGTCTCTTGGTTTATTGTGATGGTAACTTTTAGGAATTACTACTCAGGAATGGGATTGACAATTATAATTGCATATGCTTTAATTGTTAGCTACACGGTATTAGAACTTTTTATTTTTCTTGCAGATTCAATAGCTATAGCAAACAATATATCAAAAATTTCAACAATAGTGCTTGTTACCGGATTATACCTCTTGCATTATTTCCATGATGAAATATCAGCCGAATATCGCCAACGAAAGACTATGGTAATTGCTTCTTTAATTTGGGGTATGAATGTCGGGGTTACTCTCATAGATGGATCTATAAAAATACGTGATGACCCTTTCGTCCCCGTTTTACATCCCTTATTTGGTCTGTTGATTACAGGGCAGAGTGTTCTTCTGATTCATCGTATCACATCTCATAATATCACTATGGGAAACCTATCTAATCATTACGGAATAAAGGAAAAGGTGCCAGCTAGATATCGAGAATATTTGCAAAGAATTTTATATGTATTCCTATTCTTTACTGCTTTGAGTTATATCATTATTGATAATCAAGCTTCAACAGCCTCGACTGTAATAATTCCAGTGGGGGGCTTATTTCTAGCATTACTTTATAATCGTGATCCATTATCTTCATTGCCTATTGCGCAACCAATTGAGGCAATTGCTCTTATTAGGGAGGATAAAGTCCGATTCTTACATGTTTTAGATTCTACGGGGGAATCAGTTGTCAAGCAGGAAAATTTTGGTATTTTGATGATTACTTTGAGCAAATTTTTCAAGGAAATGATGAAGTCTGAAACAAAAATTAGATCGATCAGCACTCACGATGTATTGGTAATGTTTGAGATAAGTGGTAAAGATTATATTGTGTTAATTCTAAAACGTAGAGCACCACTAATCAGAAAAATTCTCAAATTAGTTGTTACTGAAATTGGGCTAAACAATCCTCAAGATGATACAAGCTTCTCAAATTTGATTAATAAATATTTATTATTCAGACCAACAAAGTAGTGTATTATTTTATTTCATACATATTTTTATTTTGTAGTGTATCCCAAATTCTCAGTTTCATTAATTATCATATTCATACCGCTTTCAATGGTTTGTTGAACTTCCTCTAAATAATCTTGCATATCAGCATCACGATCCATCCATGTTATTCGGAACTTGAAAATTAATTCTATATGTCCCAAATCGCCATAATATTCCAAAATTAGAGAAGGATACCGATATGGTTGTAATCTATCAATTTCATTTTTAACTTCAGTTGTTTTAGATTCAATCACGCTTATGTCATATTCATCGTCATCTTCTTCATCTTCATCGTAATCATTCAATAAACCTCGAAATAACACATTTAAGACTGTGATCTGACTTGACATGTTATCAACTTGAATATTATTTAAGCAGGTGTTCCCTTACCTGGGGGAAGGGATTTCTTAGATTTTACCACAAAATCAACAGAATCATAATTTGTTTTGAATTTATCTGCTAAATCTGCAAATTCTGGAATTAAAATATTTCTTAGCACATCAGAAAACGAATCGACAACAATGATTTCCATATCGTCTTTAATTTTTGGATCTAAATGTAAATCCTCAAAATTTTGTCTTGGTAAGATTATTCTCTTTATCCCAGTTTTATATGCCGCTTCGGCTTTTAACGTTGCACCTCCAATAGGTAAAACATGTCCTCTAACAGATAACGATCCAGTCATAGCTGTGTCCTGTCTAACAGGTGCATTGGTAATAGCTGATACAATTGCGGTTGCTATTGTAATTGAAGCTGAATCACCTTCAACCCCATGGGTTCCAACAAATTGGATATGAATATCCATATTTGATATGTCTTTAGCCATGAATTTCTTGATCAATGCTGAAATATTCTGAACTGATTCTCTTGCCATAACCCTTAATTGACCTGTAGCAATAATTTTGCCACCTCTTTGACTCGGAGTAATTTCTGCTTCAATTGGCATTACTGAACCTGAAGAATCACCAACTACTGATAATCCATTAACTCTACCAATCACAGCTTTGTCAATTAGGACCAAATCGTAATCTTTCATTCTCTCTAAATATTGATTTGTTAATTGATTTTCAAGGGTAGTAGCCACTCCTCTAGCACTTGTAACTTCTTCTTCCGTAACTAACTCAACACCTTTTTCTATTGCAAGATCACCAGCTGCACGGATTAAACCTCCAAGTTCTCTTAATTTTAATGAAAGAGAATGTTTTCGAGGGCTTCTTCTTCTAGCTTCAAGAATTACCGCTTCGACAGCAGATTTTGTGAAATGAGGTATTTTATGATCTTTAGCTACTTCTTGTGCTACAAATCTAGCTATTTTTCTCCGATTGGGAAGAGTATCAGCCATTGAATGTTTCATAACGAGCTCATATCCTTGACCTCGAATTCTTGACCGTAAAGCAGGATGGAGATTCCTTATAGTTTCTTCATTACCTGCAGCAATCAAAACAAAATTGCAGGGTACAGCATCGGTTCGTACCATGGCGCCAGAAGAAAGCTCACTTTGACCAGTAATTGGGAATTTCTTTTCTTGCAATGCTGATAATAGTTGTTGTTGAGTCTTGATATGAAAAGTTCCTATCTCATCAATATAAAGAACTCCTTTATGGGCTTTATGGATTAGTCCGACTTCTACTCTTTCATGTGGAGGGGTCCCTAATCCTCCTGATTGAAAGGGATCATGTCTAACGTCACCGAGTAGTCCTCCAGAATGTGATCCTGTACCATCAAAATACGGTGCATTTTCAACTTGTGAATTATCTACCAATATTTTGGGAATTAGTACATCACTTCGACTTCTAACACTGTTAAGAACCATAAATGCAAATAATCCGACAAAAATTGACATCAATATAATTTCAGGACGTCCACCTGAAAAAATTGCACCCAACAAAACTATAAGAAGAGGAATTATAATTGCAAACATAGATCTGGCACTTTCTCCCTTTCTTGCTTGCTCAGAGGCGATTTCTACTCTAGCTCTTCCTTCTCCTGCGGGTAAAGTCACTATTTTTGGATTGTTTGGATTTTCGCCGTTTGCTACTACCAATATATCCTCTAAGATGTTTTTGGGTAACATTTCTGCTAAAGCAGAACCAAGTAATGATTTACCAGTCCCTGGTTCCCCTATCAACATCACGTGTCTACCTTGAGCTGCAGCTTTGCGTAGGACATTAACAGCAGGTTCTTGTCCAATAACTTGATCAATTATCCTAGATGGAATTGAAATTTCCCCAGTATTAGCAAAATCGATGTCTAATATTGATGAATCTTTATCGGTTCCATTGGATGAATTGCTTTCACGCGGTTCCATAAATTATCGTTATATCATATTTAACAAAAATCAGTAAAAAACGTTTATTTTAGGTGTATTTATTTTTATTAGTTCGCACGTTTTTTAGAACAAAATTGACTTATCTACGACGAAAAAAAAGTACTAGTCTAGACTCTTAACTCAATATTAATTTTCCCATTTAATTTTCTTAAAATAATGCAGATTATTTCTGGTTCAAATTCTATCGAATTTTCGAAAGAACTCTCAAAAAAGATGAACTGGGAACTATCTATTCCAAATTATAAAATATTTAATGATGGTGAAAGTTACCTTAGACTAAGTAAACCACCTACAGAAGAAATAATAATTATCCAATCCCTCTATTATCCACAAGATACACATTTAATGCAATTATATAATTTAATTTCAACAGCTAAACGTCTAGGGAGCAAAAATATAACAGTATATACCCCTTACTTCAGTTATGCAAGATCTGATAAAGAGATATTACAATATGAAGCTATTTCAGCAAGGACAGTATTGCATATTTTAGAAATGTTGGGAGTAAATCATCTAATTACACTTGATATACATAATCCGCAGATATTCAAGTTTGCTAAGACAATGAAGATAACCAATATTTACCCCATAAAATCAGTTTCTAATTATTTTAAGACACATTTGTCAAACCTAAAAAATATCTTAATTGTTTCTCCAGATCAAGGTGCAATTCAAAGAGCCGAAATGTTAGCTAATGAGATGGGGCTCAAGTTCACATCTCTTGAAAAAACACGTCATCCGATAACTGGTAATGTGCAGGTGACTACTAAACACACAAAGGTTTCTAGTGAAACAGTTATTATCGTGGATGATATTATATCGACAGGAACGTCCTTAGCTCAAGCATCATCATTATTGAGAATTATGGGTGTCTCTACAATTCACTATTTCATAACTCATTTTCTTAGTTCTGAAGCATTAGATGCATTAAAAGAAATAAGTGATGGAATAATAATTTCAACACATAGTGTACCGGGAATTGTTAATCAGATTTCTACAATAGACGATTTATGTGAGGTATTATCTCGTTGAAATATTTGTTTAAATTAGCTTGTGATTCATTAGATCTTGTTCAAGAAGAGATTATCGCATTATCTAAAAAGAAGGAAATATCGTGGTTGACTGAGTGCATGGGAATTTTTGAAATGAATCACATAGAATTAGAAGAAATTTCTAATTCTAGTGCGGTAATGAAATTCATCATTATTGATCCCATATTATTAAATCATGATGAAGTAATCGATTTGGGAAAACAATTTAGATTTCCAGACAAACATCTTAACTCTGAATATATCCCAAATGAGGCTACATTCGTTGTTCGACATCAACATACAGGTAGTGTAGATAAGAAATTACCAACAGAAGAAATCGAACGAACAATTGGTGCATCAATCTTAAATGGAAGACAAGATTTGAAGGTTAACTTAACAATGAATGATAAAACCTACATGATCATTTCATGGAAAGACGGATCAGTGATGGGTTGGATACACAAAACAGTCGATTACAAACCAATAGCATCTCGGGCACCTAAAATGAGTCCATATTTTCGAGGTGGAGGAATGAAATCTCGTTTATGCAGATTATTGGTCAATCTTTTATTTCCACTGAATAATATAATTCTAGACCCCTTTTGTGGTCATGGTGGTATATTAAGAGAAATTGCAGATCTAGGATCATTTGGAATTGGAATAGAAATAAATAAAAAATTATGTAGAGAATTATTAGCAAATAATCGTCATTTTGGTTATGATGATAGGATTGGGATAATTATGGGAGATTCTCTAATGGCACCTTTAAGAAAAAATGCATATAAACAGGTCGCAACAGATCCACCTTACGCAATTCAAACAACAACCAAAGGTCTAGATCCATCAGTATTACTTAATAATTGGTTATCCAAACAAGAAAATGGAGTTAAGTTGGTTTTCACAACTCCAAAAACAATGTTAGTGAATTTATCAGAACAATGGACAATCGAAATTGATAAAGATGATTTTGTACACAAATCACTCACTAGAAGAGTAAGAAGAGTAATAAAAGGAGGAAGTAAATAATTTCTGGATCTGATTTAACATTGACATTTCTTGGAACTGGTTCTGCAATTCCTCCAAATGACCGGTATCAGGTCAGTTGTACCCTTAGACACCCAGACGGTTTGATCTTTTTTGATTGTGGAGAAGGTACGCAATATTTGCTCAGAAAATATCGTATTTCAACAAGAAAAGAGATTGTGATTTGCCTGTCTCATTTACATTCTGACCATTTTTTGGGTCTACCGGGTTTATTAGCTTCGTTTCAATTATTAAACAGAGAAGAAAAAATTCATATTATTGGTCCTAAAGGAACTTCTATTTTAATAAATAATCTCATAATTGCCAATTTTATCAAAGTTGAGTATGAAATAATTATTCATGAATTAATTCCAGATCAGAGCTATGAAGGACGAGGATACTCAATAACTTGTGTAAAAGCATTACATGAGGCAGGGGGTCTTTCATTTATCTGGAAAGAAGTGGATAGACCAGGAAAAGTGGACATTGAAAAATTAAACGCTTTAGGTATCCCCAGTGGTCCATTAATTGGAGCCCTCCAAAATGGTAAGAGTATCACATGGAAAAATGAAATTATTAAACCTGATGAATACATAGGAAAAAGTAGAAGAGGTCGAATTATAGCTTATTCGGGAGATACAGCACCAAACGAAGAATTTGAGAAATCGATTGTTCCATGTGATGTCTTAATTCATGAAGCCACATATCCTGACGGTATGGACGATTTAGCAATTGAAAGAAGCCATACAACCATAACACAAGCTGCACACATTGCAAAGCGAACTAAGGTTGGTTTACTTGTTCTGACTCATTTTTCACCAAGAATTTTAGACTGGGAAAATGAATATGAAAAAGCAACTAATATCTTTAAATCCATAAAATTTGCCAAAGAAGGTCTTGTGATTAATATTCCTTATGTAAAAAATTAGATCGACTTTCTTTCTTTTTCTCCATTTGGATCATCCGCCTTCTGTTAATCGTCTCCCATTCATCATCAGATATTTCTTTACCTTCATGAGTTTTTGGAGTAAACTTATTTATCAAATACTCTAATCCATCAGATACAATTTGATATGTGATAGATCCTAAAGGGGGATTATCATCCACATCAATTAAGGATAATTTACCCATTGCAGCGGCTTGTCTATTGAAATATAGTGCGGTAATATTTCCAATTGACGATTTTAAAAGACGTCTTCTGATGGTATCAAGTAGTCTTGAATGTCTGATCCAATCACTTAACATTTCAAGGGCTTCCCAATTTGAATTTCGAATAAGTAAATATTTACTCTCGAATCGTTCGTCAAGAATAATCTCACCCGAGAGAAAAGAATTTAAGATTTCTTCAATTGTTTCTCTATTTTCTGTTGGATTTAATCTAGCTTCACAAACTATTTCTATGTAAGTTGGCTCATCAAGTTCCTCAGACATTAAACTTCAATCTCTATTTTATTTTGTTTTAGGATGAATTCTAAGGCTTCTTTAAATTGTTTTTTTGTTTTGCTAATTGACGTTTCTGATGAAATTAGTATTTCTGATTTTGCTACTACATCACCTATTCCTATATCCAATTCTATTTTATCTCTTTCTAAGAAGGCTTCTTTAGAGAAAGCATCGTCTTTTCTTCTCCTATTCATTGCACGATGCAATCTAGTTTGTTGAGAAGCATGTACAGCAATCAGAGTGAAATTTTCATAACTAGCAGTGAATGTCTCAACTTCCGATAATGACCGAATCCCATCGATTAGAATTAATTTTACATCTTTTTGGATCAGATTATCGATCCATTCAAGTGTAACAAGAGCAATGGCATTTGCACCTCTCTCCTTTCTAAGTTCTATCATTACAATATTTGATGATTCACGGGTAACTGGGAGACCTCGTTTTTTACATTCCCGTCTAATTACATCACCCATTACAATTTGTTTGAACCCATAATGATTTCTTGCAATATCACAGAATACTCCTTTACCAGCAGAAGGTAAACCTGTAACTCCTATTATTATGGGTATCATTGATTTTTCCTCTAATAAAATTCGTTGATTTATAGCATAAATATTTGTTGTACGGTTAATTAAAAATGAAAATCGATCTAAATTTATTACTTCATAGAATCATTTTGGATAAAATGTGAGAGAACTAAACATAGTTGTAATAAAAAATAGATAAACGTGAATATATGTGGATTTCTGATGAATAAAATACGATGTTTCTTGGCAATCAAAGTTGAAAATGTTTATCAGTATCAAAAGAGAATAAATTCAATTTCAACAGACTTAGACATCAAACTTAATGTGGTGGATCCTATTAAATATCATTTTACACTACATTTTTTTGGTGACCTCGAAGAAATTGATATTAAAAAGGCAAACACAATTTTTGAATCAATGAATTTTCAAGAATTCAAAATTATCTTGAATGGTCCCGGTAGTCTCCCAAATAATAAATTGAAACACACACGCGTATTGTACATAGAACCTTCAGAAGGCAAAAATAAAATAGTTGAATTGATTTGGGAAATACGAAAAATATTAGGACAGAACTTATTTAAAATTGAAAAGAGAAAACCGATTCCACATTTAACAGTTTGTAGAGTGAGAAAGGGATTGGATATTGAAAAAATGTCCCACGAATGGTTAGCATCAAATTTTGAACCTATCATATTTCGTTGTTCCAGTTTAGTCTTTGTTAAATCTGAAATTACACAAACAGGTGTAAAATATAGTCCTATGTATGAGTACCCACTTTATACTCATGATGTGGAACAATAATTCTTGTTAAACTGAAAAAATTGAAGCTTAATTTATAAGTGAGTATAAATCTCAGATAAGCTAAGCTAATCCATATCTTGTTGATTGGATAGTGTATACGTTTATATCAGAGTTTGATGAATATGAATTATTGACTAATATTTTTGAAAAAAAATCAACGGAAAGTGTTTTCCGGGAAAGGTATACATTACTTCCGGAATTTGTTCCAGATGAATTACCTTGTAGAGAAAAGGAGCAAGATCAATTAGTTGAAAATCTAAGGATTCTACTTGATCCTACTAGATGTGTCGCAGTTAATATTGCCATAACTGGCTTGCCAGGTATTGGTAAAACAACTATTGCAAAGAAAACAATTAATGATCTTAAAAATGCAGCAATCAAAAATAATGTTAATCTAGATGTATTTTATGTAAATTGTCACTCATTCAGAACGAAGACATCAATATTAAGGAGAATAGCGACTGATAAATTTAGAATACAGGGAAGGGGATTTAGTGACGAGGAACTAATTGAGATGCTTGCCACCCGGTTGGAGAAGGAAGATCTCAGACTTGTTTTAGCCATCGACGAAGCGAGTATGCTAACTGGAAAGGATATTTTATCGTTTATACATCTCAATGAATTATTTCCCCCTAGTATCGGTAGATTGTCCACATTAATTATTTGTAGAAGATCTGAATGGAGTTTAGTTTTATCATCTGATCTATCAGGTCGAATTCAAGATCAATTAAATCTTGAGGGTTACTCGAGGGAACAACTTGTTGAAATCTTAAGTTATAGAAGAGGTTTAGCTTTCTTTGCTGATGTTATATCCCCTGAAATTCTAGAAATGATCATCGACATATCTGCTAGAACTAGAAATGCAAGACACGGTATTGAGATAATGCTACGTGCCGGAATGAAAGCGAATACTCAAACATCATCTATAATAACAGCTGATTTCGTTCGTGCTGCTAAAACTGAGGTTTATCCAGAATTGAGAAGTGATGTATTTAGGGATCTCAAACCATCAGAGTTATTAGCTGCTCTTGCATTAGGAAAAGTATTGGAACAACCAAGAAACGTTTCCACAACCATAAATCAATCTTACGACACATTTCGATTAGTCGCTGAAAGTTATGGAATTAATCCACCGTCTAAAGCTTCATTTCGATTGTGTATAGATACTCTTGAGAAACTTGGAATAATCTCTCATGCTGTGGGGGTTATAGATGAAGGTCGTGGAAGACGTGCTAAAATATCTCTGTACGATATTCCTGCTCAAATATTAGTTGAACGGGTTGAAAATGTTATAAAAAATACATTTAATAATGAATAATTAAATTCTACCACCAAACATCTTTCCATCCCATTTTATAAGCAATCATGTTCGCAATAATATGTATAACGAGGGCAGTTGGGATTACTAGGTAAATCCATACTAATGGATAAGTAAGAAATATTCCCAAAATAAGAAAGCTAAATATGACAAAACCAACTTGGTCCATTACCGGAAAAGGACCTCCAGGTCTTAGATTTATTCTACGCTTTAAGAATGAACCAGCTGAATCGCCAACCATAGCTCCAAATCCTTGTACAAATCCTATATACCAAATATAATCAATAACATTAAATCTTGAATGGACATCATCAAATATCTCGGGGAAGAATAAGATGACCGATATCCAAAGTAAACCAGCTCCTAAAATTGCACCCATTAACCCACCAAGGGTCTTGTTTTTACCTAGAATAGGCTTACCATCACGAAATAACTTTCCTCTATCGATTGCGCCAAGTCCTGTAGTGAATGTAGCCACAGAATTTGCAAAAAATGCTGGAGATAAAAAGAGGAAACCTTGAACTAAGTCAATCATCAATTGATTGGCCACAATTTATGGAAATATCTAATTAATTTATATCTTTTTCAAGAATTCATCACAATTGTTAATGGGAATTAATTTTTCTTTTCCTTTATTTGAGAAGTTTCTTGATTGCATCAAGTAAATTGTCTTTAAATCCAGTTAAAAATTGAATTGAGCCATTTTGCCCTTGACCGTATCCTGTAATTCCAGAGTTAGGCAATTCTTCTTGTAATTGATTGAAGAACTCCATAAAATTAAATCCGATTGTAGAATTCATAAAAATAAGATAATCAGAAGTTATACCAATTGTCACTACAGACCCTTTCTCTTCATCTACTAGAACCTTTTGTAAACCATTCAATATCAAAGAGTGAGATGGATACTCAAATCGTGGTGCAAATTGTTCAAGATCGAGAAGAGCTAAATTCTTACCTTCACTTAGTTCACTTTTCTCAAAGTTATTATGAGCAATTTTGATACTTTTTGCTTGTAATGATTTTGCCGTTGGAACGATACTTTCAATTAATTCAGTAGTTTTCTCATGAGTACTATTAATTCCCAAAAGATTTCTTATAATTTCACCACCATCAAAATGTCTCAAACCAAAAATAACGTAATCTACAGCTGAAAGAATATTATTCAGTCTACTTAAATCGTAGTCATTCTGCTCCACAATTTCCAAATATTTTTCATATTCAGCACTTGATACATTATCTGCAAGGCTTGAAATAACAGCTATCTGTAGGAGTTCTTTTGATAAATCAGTTTCTGGAGATACAAACTTTGCTAGTTCTAATGCTAACATTGCTGTGGTAATATTACCTTCTGAATTTACCGAACTGGAATTAATACATGAATGAACTAGTTCTACATTTTCTTCTTCCAAAGAGTGAGAATCTACAATCACAACATCAACACCATAACTTTTGCATATTGATAAAGCCGCTCTAGATTCTTCATTTGAACCTAAATCAACCAATATATACAATGGCATGTTCCTCATATTAAATCCGTCATCCATTGCAAATGAAAGGTCTCTTACAACTTCCCTAACTTCTAAGACTGAATTTCTTTGAGGTATTCTTCTAATATTTCGTCTGAAGTCGTTGGGGTTAGTCCCCTTAGATAAAACGAATTGTTTGATTGCAAAATCTATTCCAAATGCGGCACTAACACCATCAACACATGGTGAGTGATACCTCACAATGATATTTTGATTTCGAAGAGTCGCTGTTCGTATTCTTTTTGCTGCAGATACAAATGATGATCTTAATTCATCATAAACGCTACTTTCAACGTGAAATTCTGTTTCTTCTATTGATTTTCCAGTAGTGATATTCATACCGGATAAATCTTCGAAGAAATCGAGTGCTTGGTGGTGTTTTACCTTATCAATTGAGAAGATTTGTAGTCTGTCTTTTTCATTTACTACTCTGTATCTTGCAACTATTTGAACAACACTTGAACTATTAAAATTCGAATACATTCTACTTCCATCAGGAGATGGTAGTGCGCCTTGAACTTTCTTACCATTTGAATCTATTAACGTAAACAATGTGATGGCTGCACTTTTCATGTAAAAATTATCAATAACTTGGGCTGTAAAACTACCAATGTTACCTTCTTTTGACATAAGTTCTTGTAGTGATACTTCATGGACCTGTTGAGATTTCTTTACAATTTTATATCTACTCTGTGTGTGAATTGGAAATACTTGGACAGCTTTATCTCTACTATCACGAGTTAAAGGATTGCGTAATCTAATAGCTATTGTTTGACCTACTTTGTATCTCGTATCTCTAGAGGGCTTTAACCAAGCCAAAAAGCCTTGGCCTAGGTCTAATTGCACTCCACGATCATTTGCTTGAGTAATCTTTGCTGCTAGAGCGTTCTTACCATCTAAATAACGATAATCGAGCGGAGCACCCAATTCAACCACGATAGGGTCCTCTTCGCATGTAGCACAGGTATTACTACCTTCTTCTCCAGCGATATTGGTACCACAAAAGTCACAAGAATATTGCCAACCCGAAGTACATTCTTGACATTCAGATTTACTGATGAGTTTTCCTCTTCCCTTACAGGTAGGACAGTCCTCTCCTTTTGATCCGCCAACGCCAAGTACGATCTTATCGCTCCCAGTTCCCTTACAGTCAGGGCATGTCTCTACATGTTCTACGATACCAGAACGGCATTCATTGCAGCGTGTTCTCATTAATACGGTTTTATAATTCGCCAAATAAAATAATAACTATTTGGTTCAAAGTGAGGGCTAGTTTTTTTAGGAAGTTTCCACAACTTTATTTTTGGATTGTTAGTAATTCTACTTGAAAAATATTTTTGATTTGATTTCATCAGAATTTGTCATAATAATTTCTTGTGCACTATTACTTAGAGCTTCGATTGTACTTGCTGCATCCGATTCGCAAGTCAATTGGAGTATTTCATCCTCCTCAACCATGACATGTTCAACAAATTGTTTGACAAGTTGGATGTCTCGAAAACCAGGTAGACCCCTTTCAATCTTTGGAAGCCCCTTTCGTATAACTGTAGCACCCATCCGATAATGTTCCAAATCTCGAAAATGTTCTATCATTCCGACATAAGTTTTGAATGTCGTGAATAAATCATAATCCATATTTTCATATTAGAATCCTTACTTAAAAGAAATTTGACAGATTAATTTGGCAAACAAATGCTTTTCAATTTTAATCAAGACTACGTAAAGAATAAATGTGAGTTAATGTTAATATAAACTAGGACATTGATATCTGACATTATTAGCGTAAAAGATCTTTTTCGTCAAAATCCGATTCTAGAGAAAATTAATCTTAATTTATGTGTAAAATGTAAGGGCACTCAATTACTTTGTGGATTAAGTAGATGTCCTCTGATACAATCTATTGATATCAATTTAAGAGTTAAGGAAAGAATTGACACAATTTCGAAAGATAATAGCATTTTTGGCCCCTCACCACAGGTATTCTTAGGATCGTCTGGATATCCTAACATTTATTCCGGACCCATGACGTCTTTATTTCCGGATAACAGTAATTTATCAACGAATCCATCAGATTGGGTAAAACTGTCAATTGAAGAAATAATTGAACTTCGATTTGGTCTTCTTCGTGGAATGAAAAAAGCAAATATCTATTTTCAAAGAGATCAACACTCAACAACGATAAAAGAAAAATTAGAAGAATTAGCTAGATCAACTAATCCAGTAGAAATCGAAGGAGCTTTGATTAGAAGGCCATCTTTTGATGTATCCCTAAATGCAGAAACACAACCCATGGGCCCTTCAGGAATGTTATCCAATTTTTCTCTTACTTCAAATCCTAAAATTCCAAATAAAGTTGACTCAGTCTTGAGTGATGAATTATTATCAAGTGAGCAAATGAACATCTTGTACAACAATGGATTTGACATCTATTATTTACAAAATATATTTTCAACTGGTGGAACAGGATTAACAAAAAGCGCAAAGATGGTGCCTACAAGGTGGTCTATAACTGCAACTGATGATATAATTGGTAAAGAACTAATAACTCAATTATATGATTTCACTCAAATTCAAGATATCACAGTATTTCAGGGAAATCTTTTGGGAAATTACTTCACTGCATGCTTGTTTCCAGGAAATTGGCAATTTGAAAATTTTGAAACGTGGTTACCTGGAGGGATATTTACACTTTCTGAAACTAAGTTCAACATGAGCGTTGATAGAGAAGGTTTTCAAGTAAAAGAATATTACAAAGGACGATCATCTTATGCAAAACAGGCTGGCGGATACTACGCTTCAAGATTAGGACTACTTGAATATCTGCATAAAATAAAGAAACAAGCAAAAATTGTGATTTTCAGAGAAATTACATCTGAATATACAGTACCTGTAGGTGTGTGGTGTGTTCGAGAGGGCGTACGCAAAACGATGAATTCAGCACCTATCAAGTTCTTGAACAAGGAAGAGTTAAAACCTTGGTTAAATGATAATCTTAGAGTTCCGTCGAATCTATATTTTCAGAAAAGCGAGTTATTTAGTCAATCTTCATTGATGGATTTTTTTAAATAAGTTTGATTTTCAAATTAATCGATCGTCCGGTAATAACTGTTACAAAGAGAATAAAAACAGTGGTAATTGAGAGAAATCCGGGTACTGAAATAACGTCAGACGTTTCTTCAGTATCTAAAATCCCAATTGTGCCGATCCTACTGGTACTTGAAAAATCGGACCCTTTCGAATCAGTCACAACAGAGTCTGAAATATCATTATCGATAGGTTTGGTTGGTGTAATTGAGGGGTCAAGGTCTCCCGCTGGATGCACATAGTCTTTTTGTTTTAAAATCTTTGTATATTGATTTCCGGAGACCCATGTGTTTAGATATTCAAACAATAACATACCCGTTATCTTATCAAAACGGAATTCGACATAGTTTAAGCCACTGCTTATGGTTTCATTGTGACTCCACACAAATTCATCCTCACCATTTTCGATGTTCCATGAATCTATATTTGCAGTATTTTTCAGTCCTACTAACAATGAACGTGTTTCATCATACGTATAATTCCAATCCGTGAAAACCATAAAACCAGTATGGACCATTCGAAGAGTGCCTGATAGAATATTGGTTGAATTAGAGAATTCAACTGCCATTTTATGAGAGAAAGTGTAGTAATCACCAGATTTTACAGGTGTTGCATTAGTAATTTTAATATTAAATTCTTCATTTTCTTTGACTTCAAAGATTGTATCAGTGGTAGAATTACGATAAAGTGGCCAACTCGCTCGATCTATATTTAATTTTTCGAAAACATAAGTAAATGAATCACCCTCTGAAACCCCTACCAAAGAGGAATTTAGGTTAAAATTAAATTCATCTGATGGAGTAAAATTGTCTACATCAAGGCTTGAGCTCGTAGTTGGCGGACTTTGGATAAATAACAATCCTATACAAACCACTACTGAAATTAGGCTGAACCTCTTGTTCATAGGTCTTTAACGTGTATTTGATTAATAAGTATTATGTGAAATTATTAATTTATCGGGTCAAAATTGATCTAATTAAGTTAAATAGGCGTTTTATTCAAGTTTTACTACTTTCTTTTTCTAATGAATGTCAAGGTTGCTATTATACCAGAAAAAGTTATGAAAGGACCAAATACGAAGAGGGGAGAGTTGCAGTTGCGAATCGATCGATCGATTTTTACTAGACAATTACTTATTTAATTCTATAAACATTTAAATATAGATTCAACGTACATTAATAGGATTATATTGGATGTTTATGATAATAGGGAAACTGCCCTTTGGGATTTGACTGAAAAGGAGATAGAATATCTGTCTCAATTTTCTGATCTTGAAAGAAAAGGAGATATGAAAGATCTACTTGAATTTCTGGGAATCGTGGAGTCTTGGAACCCCATGATTCGTGGAGAGAATCCTCTTCAATTCAATATTTTTGAAGCAAACGGCTTCAACTACACAGTAAACAAGATCTTACACAAATATCTGGGCTTCGATAAACGGATTGCCAAGGATTTTTTTTTCAGACGACTTCATACTATAACCAGACAGGAATTTTACAATAATGAACTAAAAAAAAAGGATTACTATATTAGATTTGAAATTGATCTGTGGGGGGGATTCTCGATTGATCAACTTGTTCCTGAAATGTTTAAAGAGCTTGAGGGGGTGATTGATATAAAGAAGATAAGATATATAACCATCCAGGCAGGGTCTTTAAATGGTACAATAAGTGAAAATTTATTCGAGCATGTGCCAAATGTTGAGGCAATTCATTTTGAATTTAATGGTCCCATAGCGATACCTGCTGGGTTATTGGATACCACAACATCTGTAAAGGAAATCGGACTTATCAATGTTTCTGACTTGCCTTTTGATGTGTTTAAGTACACAACACAACTGACAAGGGTCTCAATTAATGGTGATTGTTGCATTGAACCATTGATTTTCAAGCATACGCCTTTACTTCAACACATCACAATGCAAAATGTCAGATGCCTCTCAAAGGATTTGTTACGAGGTCTGAACATTAAATATTTATACCTCAACTTTTGTAAGTTTGAGGCAATTCCATCTTTAGTCCAGGTTGGGGGAATCTCTGAGATGAAAGATCTTCGTATCACTAGATGTCAAATTCCTATCAATAAAGATACTGAAAAAGGCTGTTCCATTATTGATGAATTAGTTAACAAAGGCAGTTTTCCAGACCTAAGTTTGTTAGAAATATGGGGGAACACGCCATCAACTAAGGCTTACAATAACCTTAACTCATTTTTCATTAGATCCAAAAGAAAAGTTAGACTAATATTAAATCTTGAAAATGATATTGATATCTCTTATCAGATTCCTCTTTCGTCGGTCGACTATGAACTGTAACAATTAATGGGACATATGTCAATAGCTAGACATGTCACACAGATATTACATAACGAGGAAGTAGGACCTGCAGAAGTTGAATTGCAAATGTCCAAACTTGAGCAAGTCCTAGATAAGAAAATGAAAGTGAGAGCATTTATCTCTCTCGTTCAGACCATTGAGGATCGGTCGGATCCTCGATCAAAACACCATGATAAATCGATTGACCAAATCTTGGAAAGTTTTGGAGTTACCAGATCGACTTATTACAGAAAATCCAAGAATTACAGCGAATTTGGACTAGATGGTATTATTCCCAAGAAACCAGGTCCAAAATCAGGTAGGTTACCTTCGCAGATTTTATCACGCATCTTTGAGTTGCGAGATCGTCAATTGTCATCGCGAACTATTGCGTCAGCAATTTCGTTGGAAAGCCAACGATACATTTCAGAATCCACAACCCAATATCAACTGAAAAAGGTAGGAAAGGGTAAATTAAGACGAAATCGTAAGAAGAAAGTATATTATAAGAGATTTGAACGAGGGAAACCCAATGAGTTATGGCAGATTGATAATGTGGGTCCATTCTACAAACCAGGGAAGTTATTTGCTTATAATGTGATTGATGACCATTCCAGATACAATCTAGCTGCAGTGATCTCAGATAATCAGACTAGTGCATCCTGGGTGGATACATTGGAAAAATTGGTACAGAAGTATGGCGTTCCAGAAGCCATACTTCATGATAATGGATCACAATT
>MDVR01000034.1 GCA_001940725.1 Candidatus Heimdallarchaeota archaeon LC_2
TCTTTTTTTTAGGTATCAATAAAATAATAATTTTTTTTTATAATTATCCCACTCGTATTACAATAAATTAAATATTAACTTCAATAAAATTCAAGTAGAAGATGGTATTTTCTGAAATTAAGGAAAGTCTGAGCAATCATAATTTTGAAAATGCCATAATGCTAATTGATAATATTGAAGAAAAACATCAACTTGAAGCGAAAATCTATAAATCTGTAGTCTACGTAAGAAAAGGAGACTTCGGTAAAGGTCTCAAAATCGCCAATGAATCGATAAAGCTTGCTAAAAAAAAGAAGAATAAAACTTTAGAAATCGCGGCCAGAGTCGCAAAAACTAACGCGTTAAATAAGATTGACAATTACGAAATTGGACTTACATTTGCATTGGAAACTGAGAAAATTTATAATAAATTACAAGCAAGAGGAAAAACGAAACTGTTAGAATGGATAGGGCATCTTTATAATTTAATTGGGATATTTTATGATTACAAAGGAGATTTTGATTTAGCTCTTTTATACTATAAGCAGGGATTGGAAAAAAGGGAACAACTAGATGACCAAAGCGGAGTGGCAAAATCATTAAATAACATTGGTGAAATTTATAGAATTAAAGGTGAGCTAGATCTTTCATTAGATTATTATTTACAAAGTTTAAATCACTTTGTACTGACAGAGAATCAAATTAACTTGGCTATGGTTTATTCAAATATTGGTGCATTGTACAATCAGAAGGGGAACACCGATCTTGGATTAGATTATCTTCGAAAAGCTCTTAGAATGCTTGAAAACCATGAAGACAATCTTGTTCTTGCTGAAATCTACTACAAGTTTATTGTTTTGTCTCTAGATATAAATCAACATAAAGAAGCAGTGAACTACTATAAGCAATTATGCTCAATCAGTGTAAAAGATGAAAATAAATTTGTAATAGCTTTTAAACAAATCGCACAAGCTTTAATTTTGAAGAATACTAATCGAACAAAAACGAAGGCACAAGCCCAAGAAATTTTTGAAGAAATAATCAATCAAGAGATTTTAATGGTTGAACTTACTGTATTTGCACTGTTAAATTTATGTGAGATGCTCCTCAACGAACTTAAATTATATGGGGATGAAGATATCTTAATAGAGTTACACGAATACTCAAATCGACTTCTAGAAATCGCCACCGAGCAATCTTCCTCTCTTATTCAAGTTGAAGCTTACATAATCCAATCTCGAATTTCTTTACTGGAACTGGATATTGATAAGGCTCGTAAATTATTAACTCAGGCCCAATTAATATCAGAAGTTAAAGGATTACAGAAATTAGCGATTCGAATCTCTGTTGATCACGACGCTCTACTCTCATCAATTGATAGATGGAATAAATTAATTGAGGATGAAGCTCCTTTTGAGGATCGACTTGAATTAGCTGATTTTGAAGATATTATGAAGAAACTAGTAAGAAAAAAGATCGATATACCCGAAATTGTTGAAGAGACGCCGCTACTATTTTTAATTCTTGATGAAGCTGGAAATTCAAAATACACAAAGCGTTTTTCACAATCTAGAGCGATAAACGAAACCTTAGTGGGTGTATTTTTGACGGCGATCATTTCGTTCACCAAAACTGCTTTTTCAAGTAATGAACCAGTTGAACGAATCAACCATCAAGATTACACAATAATATTGAAAAGCACTCATTCATACGTTTTCTGTTACGTATTCAAAGGGCCATCATATTATGCTGTTCAAAAAATAGATAAAATGCTTGAAATCGTTAAAGATAGTCCAAAGATTTTAAAATTATTTGAGGACTTTAGGTTTCAAACAATTCCAGAAGAAGATCCAATCATTCAAAACATGATGACACAGGTGTTTACAAATCATAAATAAGATAAATCTTACAACTCAAAATAGTCTGATATAATTTTGTTTAAAATAAGATCTCTATGAATACCTAACGACTTTGACATTGTATCAAGTATTGATATCAGTTCAGGATCAAGTTTTGCATTGAAATCTTGAAAAGATATTCCCAATTTTTCCTTCTTAAATTCCAATAATTTAAGCTTCAGGGATTTTCCATAAATTTTTATGAATTCCTCAACTTTTTCATCAGTATGCAGATTAGTATAAACAAGGAAATTCGTAATATTATCAACAAATATTCGAAAGCCATTTTCGATTTCATCACTATTAAGAATAGAAGTTTCAATATATGGGATTTCAAAATTTATTTTTTGAGATATTTGTTTTGCAAAATTTACTCCTTCTTTTCTTGATATTGAGTCATTGGAATTTTCCCTTAAATCTGCCTTACTACCAACAATAAATAATGGGACATGCAAACCTTCATTATGTTTTATCAATTCCAATACCCAATTATGTAAGTTTTCAAGAGTTTCTCTCCTTGAGATATCAAATACTAATATACCTCCAGTTGCACCTCTGTAGTATACCTCACGAATATTTTTGAAATTGTCTTCGGGTGTCAATTCCCATATTTGTGCAATTACTTCTTCACCCAGATAATTATTTATCTTTTTCACGGCAAAATTCGTACCTATTATTCTACCATAACTTCTACTGAAGCCATAACCAAGAAATCGCATTCTGAAAGTAGCCTTTCCAACGCCTTGATCTCCCAAAAGAATAATTTTGAAAATACGTCTTTTTACCATTTGACCAACCAAATACGAATCTGTAATATTTGAATATTAATAGGTAATGCTAATATAAATATGTATATTTTGAATGATTTAGTAAACGTTTCATTTCATTTAATAATATGTTGTTCTTAGGTTCAGCTTTCCAATATTTCAGATCGCATGGTTAGAAAAAAGTATACTTTTTTGAAGGATAAACAATAACACATGAACTCTTTCGTATTTACAATAAGCAAATCTGGGATATTTAATTTCCGTACTTTAAATAGTCAAATCACATATTATTAGAGGCTGCAATCCAAAGATTGCACAATTTAACTTATTACCTTTAGAAATAAAGGGGTAAGAGGGCTAGGTAAGTGTCTACCTGTCGCTTCTTCTAAACAGAGGAAGACCGGAAAAGTTAGAAGCGTACCGAAAGACCTTAGCGGTTGTCCTACCCTGTTAATTCAGGAATGCTGGTACTCAGTTCATGGACTGAAAATGGTCAGCCAGTAGTTAAAGATCACGGGAACGTTGTCTTTGTTGATCCCAGCAGGATGAGAAGCAGACGGACGCACCGTTCATTATTGAACAGAACCTATTTCAATGGAACCTTTATTGTGTAAAAACAAAAATGCGAAAGTGATGGCGACATCGGATATAGGGTTGCAGAACGTGAAGTAATCATTTTCTTTGATATTAGAAAATGTATACAAAAAATGATCATATATTCAGAAATTCATTATCACATAATATTATTCAAAACTCAATATAAATTTATTATCTCAGTGCTAAAGGAAAGCAAACAAATTGAACTAGCCGTGATTATTCCTGAAGGTACTAATGTAACTCGAGAGCAAATCAAGCTTCGAGAAAAAATTTTTGTACAACGTCAATTGTTAGATGAATTGAATGAAAAGTCTTTGAATAATCAATCTAATGACCATTCATCCTTTAAATGGGATCAAGAAATTATTCAATTTATAGAAGATTTAGGGGTTAATAGATATGGATTTTCCAGTTTATTGAAAGAATTTACATACGAAAATAACCGAATAAATCCTATTGAAAAAGTCGCAATCGTCCTAGTAGTCCCTATGAACTACGAAAGGATGCAATCAGTGCCTTCAATTGAGTCAGCAACAGAAATTCACAGAATATATCATAAGACTGGGGAGTTTGTCCTCAAATTAACACGATTTCTTCGAGAAAAAGGAATTCAAGCAACAGGACATCATCCACTTGGAAATATCAATGATTACCATCAAATTCTAATGCCTCCACACGCAATGTACGCAGGTTTAGGAGAAAAAGGGAGAACCGGCTTATTTATTGATCACAAATATGGACCTATAGTAAGGCTAGGAATTGTGACCACATCTCTTAAACTCAATTGTGGGTCACCCAAAGACCGAGGAATTAATGCTTTCTGTCATCGTTGTAGATATTGTGTTCCTCATTGTCCACCAAGGGCTTTACCTCCAGATAAATATCTTGAAAGTTTGAGAGATAATAAACCAATAAAATTTACAATTGACGGTGATAAGTGTATAAAGTATTTCGCTAAATACTTCGGATGTGGGAAATGTATTGTGAAATGTGTATTAACACAACCGAACGAATTTGAATTCGAGAAGCGATTGAAGCGTATCGAAATCTGGTATCACAAATGGGTGAAATCAGGTGAATTATTAGAAATGCAAACACAGCAATTGACTTCTTAAGTATAAATAAATGGTTTTTTTTATGAATTTTGAGGATAAATTTGTTGAATTAATTCTATCAAAGTCATTTAAAAATGTTTTCAACCCTTATACGGACATTTGTGGAACATATGATAAATCAAATGCAGAAAAAATTAGGTTAGATAATCTTAGATCATACTTAATTCAAATGGAAAATATTCAACCTAATGTTTTATGGATTGGAGCGGCATTGGGTCATAGAGGGGGTAGAAGAACAGGTCTGCCCTTTATTGATGATAAACATATTGCCACATTATCAAAAATATATGCTATACAAAATTTACAATCGGCTTGTAAAACAAAAATGAATGAAATGACCGCTTCTCAAGTTTGGAAATTTGTAATTAAACTACCAAAAAATAAATTACCATTTTTCTGGAATATATTTCCATATCATCCTCATAAACCTGGGGCCCCTTTTACAAATAGACAATTAATCTCAAGTGAAATCTTAGAAGTTCACGAAATTATTAAATTATTATCCAATCATTTTGGCTTTGAAAGCATTCTATCCATAGGAAAAAAATCACATGTTACATTAAAACAAATGGGATTTCTCTCTACATACATCCGCCATCCGAGTCATGGAGGGGCTAATATATTTCAAAAACAACTTAGAGAAATTTATTTTTAGATTTCGTATCCATTTTTGTCTTATCAGTATATTGTTTGATTGTTTTTACATTGTTTATATTAATTAAATCCAATCTTAATCTGAGGTGATTAAACTATTTCTCCTTCAGGATTTTCCAATATAAGATTTCGGAGAACTGTGATTGGTGGACTTCCAAAACTAAGTAATGTATCATGAAATTCTTTCAAATTAAAATTATCACCTTTCTCTTTTCTATAATCATCTCGTAATTTTTTGATCATTAATTTACCTAATGTGTAATTTAAATACATTGGGTCAATAGTTCCTCGATTTGATTCCATTATGGCATTATCCTCTCCAAGAAAAGATTTTTCCATGAATAATTGCTTTGATTCTTCTGCAGTCATCCCCTTGCAGTGCATTTTGATTGCTGATACATATCTCACATTTCGTTGTAAGGCACCAAGTAATTGTCCAACGTGTAACATTTTACGGTCAAATGGTTCGTAACCTACCGCATATATCATTTCCTCAACGTAATGACCCCAACCCTCGATCATTGCCGTTGAACGAGAAAACATTTTGGCAATATCTGATTTTGCCTTTTTATTATATAATAATTGAAGATAATGCCCTGGCCACACTTCATGAATTGTGACTATTTCAAGGAATGGTTTATTGAAGAATTCAAGGAATTTAGTTTGTCTTTCCACAGGCCAGTTTGCATTAGGTGGTGTTATCCAGTAATATGCTTCCGAAGCTTCTTCCACTTCAAATGGTCCTGGGGTAGACATTGCAGCAAATGCAAAACTTCTTGCAAACTCTGGAGTGTGTATAACAGTTGTTTGTTCCTCCGTTGGTATTGATACAATATTTTTATCAACTAAAAACTTCCTGGTTCTATGTAATGTTGCCTCTACATCTGTTACTAATGTTTCAGGAGTAGGAATATCATTCTTGACTATTCGCATTAATTTATCTACATCACCTTCTGTTAACTCATCAGCAAGTTTTAACATGGATTGGTAGTTTCTTTCTAAGTCATCTTCCCCAATTTTGAGTAAAACATCAAGATCCATATTGACACCTTCAGTTTTTTCAAGTAATTCTGCAAATTTCTCAGGTCCAAGTGCAAAATTATTGTGTGCTTTGGGTAAATATACTGTTTGTAGTTTATTCAAATATGTCTCCATACTCTTAACGGCTTTGATGTTGTATTCTGACCAATCATTGATAAGATTTTCATCATCAATTTTAGTAATAAAAGTGATCAACTGATCCTTATAATAATTCATTATTCCACCAAGAAACTGAATAGCCATCATAATTTTTGCTGCTGGTAAAGAATCATTAAGTAAACTATCTACTTGTTCAAGGAATAATGGAATCCCTTTTTCGAATTCAACAATTGATTTAACCCTCTCTTCAATGGGAGCAAAGCTTCTTGCAGTATAAGACATCTCAATGATAGCCAAAGGAAAAACTGCGATTACAGGATTATCTCTGAATTCTTGGCGAACTTCCAATTCAAATAATTCTTCTTCTAGTTGTGATTTAACAAGGCCATATTCAAACTGTTCAAATTTATCTTCAGGTATAGTCATAGTATTAAGCTTATTCAAGTCTTCTCTGATTTCAGAACCCCTTTCTTTAATAAATTGTTCTGAAATGTTGGGAAGCTTTCCATCATATTCATGCAAACCTAAAAAATGACAACCTAATGGATTTGCAATTTTCCATCTATTGATGATTTCCTCATACATGAAATTCTTGCATAATGGTCAATTTAATTGGATAGTGTATAAGGCAAATTCTTTTTGATTGCTTCTAAAAAGATATCTTTATTTTTGACTAAGTTAGCAATTTTAAGCAGATCATTCACAATTCTTCCATATTAGAAAATGGGAAAAATGGTATTGAAAATAGATTTACATTGTCATTCTGAATATTCATGGGATAGTAAAGTTCCTATTAAATTATACATCAAAAAAGCAGAGATTATGGGCTTGGGTGCGATTTCCATTACAGACCATAATGATACGCAAAGCCATGAAAAGATCAAGAAGTTACAATCAGAAACAAATGTGATATTGGTCCCCGGACAGGAGATTAATACACTGGAGGGGCATCTTCTAATTTATGGGTGGTTACCAACAATAGATCGAGATTTAAGTATGGACGATACAGTTACACTTGCTAGAAAAATAGGAGGAGACCAAATAATATACTGTATAGCAGCCCATCCTTTTGATAAATTTAGAGGGGGAAAAGGAAAAATTATCTTCAATACCGGAATTGATGGGTTAGAAATCCTGAATGCATCAGCTTTATTGGGTCGATTTAATAGCTCTGCAAAGAAAAATTCAGAAAAACTACAATTGATAAAAACAGGTAATTCAGATTCGCACAGAATAAGTGAATTTGGAGTGGCTTGGACCGAAATACCCGATGTTACTACAGTTGAAGAAGTACTGATAAATTTGAAAGTTGGTATTGCAAAAGGAGAAAGAATCGGTATTAAGCGTAAATCAACTAGATTTATTAGAAGAAAATTTGGTAAAATGACAGATTAATAAATCTACTAATTGTATTTTACTGGATAATAGTAATAAATATTTCAAGAACACCATTTCTGACGGTGTAATCTAATGAATTTTCATCTACAGGATATTTTAGCAATAAGCCTTTTCGATACTTATAACCATCAAATTCTGCTTGGACCATAATTTTCTTTTCATCTTTGAAGGTAATTTGTACATCTTCAGTTTCTATTCCCGGAACTTCAACAACCACTTGATATTTCTTACCACTATCAATTACCATTACGTCAGTATATGGTTTTTCCCAACCTGTATGATTGGGATTCATATTGTGCATGTCATTTTGGCTGATTGGAGAAAATCTTGGTCCATCTGGACCAATTTCTACTTTAAATCCTTGGTTCAAGAAATTAGAACCTTCATCCAGATTACCATTTTCCATTTGATCACGCAGAATTCGAGCAATTTCGTGCTGCATCATTTCAAAAAATTTATTGAAATTAGCAAAGAACTCGTTATTATCTTCATCCATGAATTATCTCGCCTTTTCATTTAGTACTGACACAAACGTATAGTACCTATGAATATATAGAATACAGTCGTATATAAACATCTGGTTAAAGATAGTTTTTCAACGCGTACCTTCCATTTTGATATTTTTTTGTTAGGAAAGTATCATTTCAAACATTCACTAATTAAAATACTAAAAAAAATAAAATATTGATATTCTTACTTTTATTAATTTTAACTTATTCTTCAAGAACTGCTTCGTAAGGTAAAGTATTATTTGGTAAGGTAATATCAATGAATCTTCTTATCATGGAGGCGGTTAATCCCCAAATCTTTGTTTTCGGTAAATATTTATCAATGTCAAAATATCGAATATATCCAAATCGATTTGAGGTGATGTTGGAATTTAGATCAAATTTTAAATTAGAATAATTTAGAGGGTTGAGTAAATGAGAAAGCGGGATAATTACTGTATTTTCAGTTTCTGAGGTTTTTGGTCGATATTCGTTTTCAATAGCTTCTCTCATACCGTCCCCAGAATGATTAGTAAGTAACCAACTAACTACTGGACGTACAATATATTTACTGGTTGAGACAAATTCATCCATGTAGGAAATAAATTGCAATTCATTCTTTTCAATTCCAACCTCTTCATATGCCTCTCGGTAAGCTGTTTCCATTAAATTGGAATCATTCTTATCTAATTTTCCTCCTGCAAATGCCATGTCTCCAGGATTTTTTGTCATTTTAGAAGATCTTTTTTCTAATAGAAGAAATATATGATCTGTAATTAAACCATCAGAGACATCATCTTCCCACAATTTTTTGGATACAATCAACGGTAAAAGAACTGAAGCTTCAGTTATTTGTTCGGAAATTTCATTTCTATCTACGATTTTCTCTTCTCTATTGGTTAACGAGCTTTCTATTTGGTTTTTTATCCGACTAAACAGTAAATTATCTGAATGTATCTGCTTTTGAAATTCATTCCAACTTGACAACAAGTTATTATCACTTGAATATAATAAAGCCTTTAGTTTAAGGTCTATTCAATTTTACTCAAATAGACTTTCCCAATATTTTGATCTGATTTTAACGCAAATAATTTTCTAGTTCACTAAATCATTATACTAGGCAAAAAAATTTAGAGTTATGATTACTTCTACCACCGCTGAGCAAAGAAAACAACAGACAAATTTAGAACCGGGTGTTCTTTACTTCAACAATGCTTCATTTGGAATTTGGCCTAAAAAAACATACGATGTGGTTCAGAAAAAGACCGAATTAATGTCACAGCAAGGTTTTCTATCTTTTGATCCTATAGTATGCGGAGAAGAAGTAGAAAAAATATTTACCAAGTTTTCCAAATTGATAAATTGCAGTAGTTCTGCTTTGGCACTTACTAATTCAACCAGTGATGGAATGCATCTAATTGCAACCGGTCTTGATTTGGAAAAAATGAGAGGAAAAAATATTATTTTGAATGATTTGGAATTTATTGCCAATTCATTTATCTGGCAACAGATGGCTAAAAAGTACAAAATGCAGATTGTTACAGTCAAATCAAACAATGGCCGATTATTGATGTCGGATTTTGAAACTGCAATTAATGACAATCTAGGATTAGTAGCTATTAGTAGTGTACAGTTTTCAAATGGTTTCCGAGTAAATCTAAAGGATTTAACTGAATTAACCCATGATCATGGGGGATTAATTGCTGTTGATGCCATACAGCAAGTAGGTGCATTAACATTTGACACTTCTATCTTGGATATTGATTTTTTGACAGTGGGTGGCTATAAATGGTTATGTGCTCCATATGGTACGGGTTTAATTTATGTTAAACCTGAACTTCAAGAAAAATTAGATCCCATTGCAATTACCTGGCATGGTGATTTAGATCCCATGAATATGACACATAGAGATTTCAAACCTTTTAAGGATGGAAGAAAATTCAGTACCCTTGGTATTGCAAGCCCCTCAATTTTTGGATTATCAGTTTCCTTGGATCATCATCTTGCCTGGGGTCCATCCAATTCAGAAAAATACCTTTTCCAAATTACTAATTACATTATCAATCGTTTTCATGAAGAGTTGGAAGGTTTTAAATTGATCTCACCTAGGGATACTATTGCAGAAAGCTCGCAAATATTGGCTTATAAAGCGAATATCGCAATGGATGAATTGGTAAATTATTTGGCACAAAGAAAAATCTCATGTGGTCTTAGAGATGGTAACCTTCGATTAGCACCTCATGTATATGCAACGAGAGATGATGTTGATGCAATGATAGTTGGTATCAAGGATGCGTTAAAATTAAGTTAAATTAATAATCTTCAACCGCTTTTCGAATATCTTTATTTCGTTGGCATTCTTCTGTCCTTACAATTCTAATTTTTCAAAAAATTAGGCCCATATTAACTATTTTATAAATACAAATAATCTATATTTATTGTGAAAAAGAATCATTTCTTCACTCTAATTTTAGTAATATTATTTTTTAATTCTTCTCCAACAAAAGCTTACTCAATTACTGGATTATATCAAGATGCGAATAATGTCCTACAACCATTTTCTAAATATGAAGGTAAATTATTATTGGTTGAAGGCTTTGCCACTGATTGTCCTCATTGTCAAGATGAACATAAAGAATTGGATCAATTATGGGAAAGTTATGATGGCACAATTAATCTACTTTCACTATCTGTATCATCAGACGATACATTGGAAAAAATCAATGATTATCTTGTTAAGTATCCAACACCTTGGGACATAGGTAGAGATATTGAATTTTCATTTAGAGACAAATATGGAATTCAGGCATTCCCGTCATTATTGTTATTTACAGAAACAGGTGAAATTGCTAGTTGTCATGTCGGAGAAAGAAGTTTTGCAGATTTATCATCAGATATTGATAGTCTTATGGCGGATCCTGTAGGATACCTGAAAAATAGAGATTCAAGTTGTGAGTTGGATCAATTCACCCAATTTTTACGATCACCATTAGCTTTTCTTCTTTTTTTGGGAGTTCTGACATTGAGTATTTACAAAATAATCCAACGAATGAAAAAGTAGTTTCATAATCCATCTATATACTGTTCAATTGAGAAATCCTCAGTGATATGAAGATCTATATCAGTAAAGACCAGTATTTTTTGAAATGGTTTTCTCATGGTTTCGATGTCAATTATTTGATTTGCGTATCCCTTCAATTTATGAAGTTGTTTTCTGATTGCTTGCAACATGTGATCAATATTTACCTCTACAGAATTATATAATTCACTAATGTCTGAAATTGCATCCAATGCTGTAATCTCTTCTATACCACGTATTTGATCTGCTAGGTCAATGTACCCCTGTTCTCTCAACTCAAAATCTATACTTAAAAGACACGTAGCTAAATTCGCATATGCAATTGATTTATTTTCAAGTTCAATACTACTATGTTCTCTGGCAAATCGTGCCATTGTCCAGAGGAAATCTTCTTTAGGATCTCGAGACAATTGAAATAATTTAATCGAGAAGGAGCGCATTATATTTTCATCAGTTTCTTCTTCAATGATTGATGAATGAAGATTTATAAGCCAAATCAATCTGCCGGTATTAATTTTATGCTCTACATCCTGTTTTAAATCATTAGAAGATAATATTTGATCCTTATGTTGATATGAAAATTGTTGAGAATCTTTTCTATTAGAAAATATTTTAGTTAGAGTTTGATAGAATGAAAGAAAGTTTAGCATTCCATCAGACGAAGATGCTAAGAGACTACGGATTTTCATTGCTGTTATAGACATTAACATAAGATAATCAATACTACTCACATGTTGAATCAAAGCTATCGTTTTTGTAATTTCATTTCTATGTTGTTTTATTTTCTCCTCACCCTCCATACTTCCCTTATGAACTGCCTCAAAAGCTTTCCAAGCATAATTAGAAGTAAGCTGTGAGAAATTATCCTCAATTTTAGCAAACAATTCTTCTCGATTTTGATGATATTTTTCCTCATCACTTAATATTTGAGATTCATCAAATAACTTTGCATTATCAATAAATTTCACTACTTCATTAAATTCCATTTCAGTAACTTGTATAAATTTATTAATCTCTTCTTTATTAAATCCGGCTTCTGCAATCGATACAAATAAATCCAAACTATCAATAATATTTTTGACAATTTTTTGTAATTTAATCTTGTTAAGTTCTAGGTAAGCATTTGGGATTGGATTACTACTTATTTTTAAAAATAAATCGGGTAATTTATCATGTAAGTTCTCTAAACCATTTGGATTATCTTTAGAGCTTTTATACACCCTTTCCCTTACAATGAAATTATTATGCGTTCTATAAAGATTGAACGTTTGATCTATTTGATGCAGAAAGTCCCATTCCATTCTTGAACATTTTAGGTTGCAATAGACAATACTAATGTTTGTTGTTTCGAAATATTACAATTTTACTTAATTTTTAATTTAATTTCAAAAATAAATTTACTGATTTCCTTCTTCTTAGCTCTTCTGAATAAGAAGGATTAAATGTTATTTTGATCCATCAAAATTATTCAATGAGTGAAAAGCATTTGATAAGGATTGCTCTTATGGGCGATGGTGCAGTAGGAAAAACATCATTGAGAAAAAAATTTATGGGTTTGGGATTTAATGTCACCCATATAATGACAATAGGAGCGGATTTTGCGGTCCATAAAGTAGAAATTGAAGAAGAAACAGTTCTTTTTCAAATTTGGGATCTTGCGGGTCAAGAGTCATATAAATCTGTGAGGGCTAGATTTTTCAGAGGGGCTATGGCTGGTCTCTGCATCTTTGATTTGACAAGACGATCAAGTTTTGTAAACATTACCAAATGGATTGAAGAATTATGGAGGAATAGTGGTCGTGGTATCATTCCTGTGATAATTCTAGCAAACAAATCAGATTTAAAAGAAAAGATAGTTGTTGAGCATCAAGAAATTCAAGATTATGCAAATGCTCTAACAGAACAAACACAAGAATATGGTTTTCAAGTATATTATATGGAAACAAGTGCGAAAAATGGAGACAATGTTAATGAATCCTTTGATCTCATTGGTAAACAAGTCATAGATGCAATCAGTCGAGGAATAATAGAAGTTTAAATCAAATGCTATATCGTTTATTCAATATTTAGGGATAAAACGTTCAAATTGGAAACAATAAATTTATTTTATAATCACGTGTACATCAGTTTTGCAGGAAGATCAACAATTTTACCCCATGGATTATCTGGGCCCAATGAAGGTAATCCCCAGACATGTCGCATATAAATTAACATCGAACTATGATGCATCATATGATTTGCAGATCTAATCACTATCCATGGAACAGATGTGGTCGGGGTCCAATGTAATTCATTCTCATTTTCCAGCAGCTTTTGCCATGTGGCATTTTGTTTATCCAATAAATCAATGATATCTGCTACAGTCTCAAATTGAGCTCGAAATTCCATTGGTCTGTTTGCTCTTTTCATCCACCAATGAGGTGTTGCAATTGCGTGTTTCAAAATTTCTCTTGCAGTTTCAGCTTCACCTATTTTTTCATCAAGCTTAGAATCAGGGAAGTCCTTCAGAACAATTTTTAAAAATTTAGATGCTTGGGAGTATAATTTAAGGGCGTGCTCTTTTAGTGCCATTATCTTTTTACTTTGAAATTAATATTTAATTTGTGTCAAGGCAATCAATAAGAAAATAAAAAATTATCGTGCTATCAAATTAATTCCCGAAATCCGTGATATTAATTAATTGGGTAAAAATTCTCAAATAGATTTGACTTATACATATCCTATACCTGTGGAAAAAGCAACTTTTCATTCACGCCCCAATCGATTTATTGTAGAGGTTAAGTACAATAATGAAATATTGGTTTGCCACCTCCCAAATCCTGGTAGAATGCAAGAACTCCTCCTTCCAAATTCTACAGTTTTTATCACATTTCATTCATCACCAACCCGAAGGACGAAAGCCTCTTTAGTAGCTGTACAATTTGAAGATGAGATAATTCAATTACAATCAAATTTGGTAGCAAATTGGTTGCCACAAGATATTGGCACCAATGAAGTTCCAGGTATTGAAAATTGGAAAGTTAAACACAAGGAATTCACAATTGGTATTCACCGATTCGATTTCATTCTAATTAATCCAGATGGAGAAAAAGTAATAACTGAAATAAAATCTACAACCCGAGTAAAAAATGGAGTGGCTTGTTTTCCTGATGGTGTTTCCAGTCGAGCTTCCAAACATTTGAACGCATTAATGGACTTAGCAAAAAAAGGTGAGAAATCACTGGTAATTTTCATTGTACAACGATTTGCGAGTTCATTTTGGCCATGTGAACAAGTAGATCCAATATTTACAAAAGTATTTAAAAAAGCTTTAAAAGTACCAAATTTACAAATTCTCGTCACGCTAGCAGTGTCAAGTATAGTTTCCAAATCTGGGAAAAACTATATTCAGATAAAGTTTATAGATCAACTTAGAATAGAAAAACCGAAATAACGTGGTTATTTCTCATCTTGCATTTTCAATATATTCTTAAATTTTTCATCATTATCAACTTGACTTATTGATTTTCCGGATTTAATCGCTTCGACCATCTCGTTTTCAATCGTAAAGAGAAAATAAGCTTCAGTCAGAATCTCCTCCTCAGAGGATTGTGGAATACATAAGCATCCATTTTCATCAGCTACCAGTATATCGCCAGGATTAATTTCAATCCCCGATAAAATTACAGGTACATTCAATCCTTCTTGGAAAACTCTATTTCGAGCTGATTTTAATGAAATTCCCTTTGAATAAACTGGGAATTGCAAATTAGCGATTTCTTCAACATCCCTACATGCTCCATCAATAATAACACCTGCTAAATTTTTAAATGACGCTGCAGTGGATAAAATTCCTCCCCAACAAGCCATATCCGTTCTTCCTTCATTGGCAATCACAATAATTTCACCAGCTTGGGCCTTTTCCACAGCCTCTATTCCTAGGTGTGGTGGATTTTTAACTACATTCGTGGTTAATTTAACAGTAATTACCCTGCCAAATACTTTATTCATGTTATTTACAACAGCATGTATTCCTTTCAAAACAACATCATTTATTCCGAGTCTATCACACGCATCGCTTAGATTTGTTGTACTAACAGCTTTTAGAATTTTAATATTAATTTTAGTATCACTCAAAATTATGTCTCTATTTGCAGATTAAATTAGATTGTTTTCCTTAATCCAAGTTTAAAAGCTTGAAATCAAGAAGCTTATCACATTTTTACTAATAATTTGATATACCAATATAGAAAAGATGGCTCAGAAATACAATGAAAAAATATTCTTGGATAATGTTTGTTAGCTGGTTGATATTTATGAAGTATAGAAAACTGGGGGATATATAAATAGTTGATAGAAGAGTTAAATTTGCCAATATCAATACTAGCATTATTACTTCAAATAAAAAAAATTTATTTTTAAATATATTAAAAGAAAAACCATTAGAGTTAGAATATACTTCCATAATTTTATTTAATTTTATTTAATCTTAATCTATGATATTATCTGCGAAATATCAGGGAATTACCTGGTAATAATATTTAATCTAACAGTTTGAATTCACATATTTGTTGAAAATATTAAGAAAAACATCTCTCTTCAATGAATGATAATACAGTTGGTGGTTGTTGAAGAGAAATGCAATACTGGCTCTACTTGATATTTAAGGAAAAGAAACGAGACAATATCAACAACAACATGGATAAGAATTGTACTTACATATATTGGGCTAACGACTAATTATGATCTTCAGTACTTTAAATAGTCAAATCACATAATAGTTGAAGTTGCAATCTAAAGATTGCACGTATTGAACTTACTACCTCAGTAAATTGAGGTGTGAGAGGACTAGGTAAGCATCTACCTGTCATTTCTTCTTTTGGAAGATTTACGGAAAAGTTGGAAACGTACCAAAATGTCATAATGACAGTCCTACCCTGTTTGATGTATAATAAAACAGGAATGCTGGTCCTCAGTTTACGGACTGAAAATGATCTGCCAGTAGTTAAAGATCACGGAAAAACTGACCTTGTTGACCCCTGTAGGGTGAGAGGTAGAAGGACGCACCGTTTTTGTCAAAAAACAGAACCTATTTCAACATAAACTTTTTTGTGTAGAAACAAAGATGGGAATGTGATGGTGACATCAGATATGGGGTTGCAGAACGTGAAGTACTCATTTTCTAATCATAAAAGTAAATGTAAGTACAAAAATGATCATGTCAAGCAATTAGCATATAGGTCATCATATTATACAGATGACACCTGAGATATATTTTTGAAATATTCATTTAAATACTGCAAAATTATGTAAAGTTATCAGACTTTATGATTATTATAAATCGATTAAGATGGTATTCCGAGTTTTTTTTTGGTTTTTGTTATAGGTTGTTTTCCATCTTTGATTGTTGTTGATAAGAAGATCATAAGCGTACCAAGCAAACAAACAACAAAAACAACAGCGACACCTATGACAAAATTATATTTATTGATTAATCTGCCAGTAATGGGTATAAATAAAATAGCTAAGAAAGCAGAAAATGTAGGCATCAAAGAATAAACCGAGTTTCTATTCTCAGAAGGTACCATATCAACTAATATTCGATCTTCAAGTGAATTAATTATTACTGAAAATACCATTGTAGAATTGAATAATAATATTACAAGAATGAAAGCAAGTGAATTGAAAGTATTGGTGGGTTCAATTAACAACATAATAATAATAATACCCAATAATTGTGATACTAAATACACAGATTGAATTTTTCCAATATCCTTTTTTGCAAATTTTTTACTTAATTTAGCTGTTACAACAACAACAATAGATCCCCCAAAAAATATCAGTGATCGCAATATTGACGCAACCTGATCTGATCCTGTGTATCCAAAGTAAAACGGAAAAAGTATGATTGCCAGCCAGATTTGCCATCCTGAATAGTAAAAAGACTGACCACTGAGAAATAGGAAAACCTTTTTTGATGAAACGAAAAAGGACAAACCTCCCTTAAAATGATTAAATAGAGAGACATCATCTTGATCTTCCTTGATACTGGTAAAATAGAAGTTATTTAATAAAATCATTGACAAGAAAATTGCGATAAATGCAAGTATCGATTCCAGACGAAAAACAAAAATTCGTGAGAAATAATTCGATAAAAACCCTCCAAGTAATACTACAAGCCCTAACTCAGTTCTATAAATCATGCGAGCACGGACCTTTGCATAACCGTAAATTTTCCTTTCACTGTCTAAATCGTTACTGAGTGATTGATAGTTATTATCCAACCATGAGAATATTGTACCAGATGATTGGGCATAGGCCAAACCGAGAAATATTGCAACAATAACAAACATTTCAAAATTATCTGAAAACGAAAGAACAAAAGTAGCAATAGCGTAGAATAAATACGAAAGTGCCATGACTTTACCCTGACCAATTTTATCACTAAGAGAACCGCTGGGATAATCAGTGATTAATTTGACGAGAAGTATTATTGAGGTGATGATACTGGCTTGTTTAAACCCTACACTATCAATTACGTAGAGAATGAAAAAAGTACTTGCGATACCACTTACCAGATTTTCGATTAATACGAATAACAAAAATCTATTGAAAACAGATTTAATTACATCAGATTGATCTTCTAACCCCAAAAACCGATTAACAGAAAATATTTTCTTTAAATTCATACTAGGGTTGTTTAGTTTATTATTTATACTACAAAACTCTTAGAACAATATTTTTCTCAATTTTAGAGGGAGTTGCCATGATCTGAAAAACTAACTTTTCTTGTATGTTCAGCGAATAGAATACAAACGTCACCGTATCCTCCAGTTGCTACACTGGAATAGTATAATACTTGTCTCCGTAAGGAGAGTATTGCTTCCTTCCACTTGGTTTATTCGAGTAAGCTAACTCCACCAAGATGGGATTTTCATACTTTTTGACCATCGCAAGATCATTCTCGAACATCCATCAAGATTTGATAATCTGACTAGCAACTCGTAACGACGGATACAGGAACAGAAAATCGCTACTTTCTTTTTTACTGTATATGGACTTCCTTTTCTCTTGCGAGATCCAGCCTTGGTGTATTCTTAAAATCCTTATTGATTTAAGAAATCGACCTAGTCTCACTTTATTCTTACACTCATCTAATATAAACAGGATGACAGTATATTGTAAGTGAAATTGTAACAATTATAACCACTTCTCAATTGAAAAACTAACTTTTCTGTCCATGGTTCAACTTCAATAAAAAAATTAATTCATTGTTTGTCCACAATTCACGCAGAATTTTGCTAAATTATCATTTCGTTGTCCACAATTACCACAAAATTTACCCTGCGGGGTTGGTTGTTGAGCAGTTTTAGGATATTGTTTCGATTTATTTGAAATTGGTTGGCGATCTGTGTTCAGTTGAGGATCTATGTAAGAAGGTGGTTGCCGAGGTTGTTGGTATTGACGTGGTTGTTGGTAATGACGAGGTTGTTGGTATTGCTTTCCAAATTGGGATTGTTTATACCCAGTAAATTTTTGATATTGGGGGTCTGATTGAGCCTTGAAAGATCCAATACCTGATAGGATGGCACCAATTAACAATAGATAATATCCCGTTCCATATTCGAATAATTGTAACCCAAATACATTTTCAGTTGCGGCATTTAAATCGTTTAGTTGAATTGAAATAGCCAACAAAGGGATCAACATAATTGCTGAGCTCGTAATACCAAATTTTTTGACACTGCCGTTTAATTTTGCTTTGGTAATTGCAATATAGGTTAAAACAATACTTGAAAATACAACCGCTATTTCCAATTCAGTCAATAGATCCCAAATAAGTATTGAATCCACCCCTCCAATAAACTCAATTTGAGGTAATAAAAGTCCGAGTATATAACTTATAATTCCACCCCAAAGTAATTTGATTGCAGTAGCATTATTCATCAGACCCCGCGGTTGCTGCTCATATTGCATTGACATATATTATTTTCTAGATATTTAGGTATTTTTACAAATGAAAGAAAAATTTTTGATGAAGTCAGAAAAGTTTGATATTATTAGTCAATTATAGAATATATGATGATAGAGGAAAATATAAAGAAAAAACTCAGTTCCATTTTCATTAAGATCGAGGTTTTTATATTAATCATAAATCAAAATCAATTGTTATTATATGGCTTTCACGATAACTGTTCATAGTTTAAGGGGGGGAACTGGTAAGACATTGGTTTCTATGAACTTAGCTGCTCATTTAGTAAAATTAGGTAATCGTGTATTTATTATTGATATGGATCTAGGAGCTCCTAGCTTACAAACTTACGTAAAAACCTTACCAGAAAAAACGATTAATGATTATTTTTCCGATGGTGAATCTCTGGATCGAATATTTTTTGACGCAACTGAATTGGCAGGCACTAATATTTCAGGAAAATTATATATGGCACTTGCAAATTTTAAAGGTAGTTTTATTTCTAAATTGGCTGAAACAGACAAACAAAAATCAATGGACGAGCTGTATAAATTAATTAATTTAGTTAAAGAAATTTTACCTCGTGATCCTTGGAATGCCGATTTTATTATTCTTGACACATCACCTGGGTTTTCTAAAGATTCACTTAATTGTGTAGCAGCGGCAGATCACCTAATAATAATGTTGAGATTAGTCAATGCAGATCTTGGTGGAACTGGTGAGATGTTGAAAACCTTACATATGGCATTAAAACCAGAAACGTCATTAGTATTGAATCAAGTACCTCAAACCTTTGTGGATGATGATGCGGAAAGCTATACTCGAGAATTAATCAAGAAGCATATTATAGATCCTGTTGGAAGTGAAAAAATCAAAATTGCCGGATTTATTACCAATGATATTGATGTACTAGATCTTGAAGGAGAATTTGCAATGTATTATTTGGAGGGTGTCGAAGCAAAACGCCCGGTACATATAGTTATCAATCCTAATGGGCGACTGTCAAAACACATTGAAGAGATAGCTAGCTATGTTATCGAATTGAAGGAGTAGATCAGATATCGCTGAACTGAAAGTAACAGATAAAATGAGAATACATGCAGTATATGTAATAGTAGACGATGGTAGATGTGCATATTTCAAGGCATTTTCAGAAATTGCCCCCAGTTCTCATTTAGTATCAGCAATGTTGACTGCTATGCAAGTATTTGTTAAAGAGGTAGTTGGATCAAATTTCAGTGAAATAACAGCGGGTCCATTTTCATTTATTAGTGAACAAGCGGGTCCATTTTCAATTGTTGTAGTTGGAACAAAATCGCAAGAAGCCAGTGAAAAATCAAAATACTTGGTTTTAAGATTTATTAGAAAATATAAAACCATGATAGAAAATTGGAAAGGAGAATTAATTGATTTTGTCGATTTTGATGAGGATGTTAATGAAGTATTTGGAATGACAGAAGGACTACGAGTGGACCCTAAGATTCCATTAGATGCTATTGCATTATTACAAATTAAGGAAAGTTTGCAACCGATCGCAAGACGTATTCTAGCCAGGTATGAAATATCTATTGAAGACATGGCGAAAGATCTTGATTTAACATTCATTGTTACTGCAAATTTGTTAAATGAATTATTTGAACTGGGTTATATTGGCAGATTCAGACGTGATGATAAAACATTTTACTTCATAAAATAAGGTTGTTGTTTACATGAAAACAGAGCAAACACATTCAAATCCAAAAATTACAGAAGCAATGACCATGATAACGGATTATTTTATTACTTTGCAATTATTAATTTTCATTTTTTGGTTGAAACCATCTTTTTCAAATTTACCAAGATTATCTTTTAGTTTGATGTTTTTAGCAACTGCCATTGGTGCATTTGCAGGAGGTACAGCTCATGGTTTTACTGAATATTTAGGTAAGCACCAGAAACTTACCTGGTCCATTGCTGTTCAGAGTATCGGGATAGCTACTACATTTTTTGAATTAGGAATTATCTTTGAGTATTTTTCAGGAATATTAAGAACTACATTAATTCTGATCGTTGTAATACAGCTTTTGGCTTATGAGTATTGGATCTTGAGCAAAGAAGAAATAAAATTTTCTAATGTGATAATTAACTATGGTTCAACCACAGTAATTGGTTTAGTATACTTAACAATCAAATATATTGATGTTCAGAATACTGAGATTGGTTATTTGATAATTGCTATTGTTATTGGATTTGTGGCAGCTGGAATTCAACAAAAAGGATTAACGTTACACAAACATTTCAATCACAATGATATTTATCATATAATCCAAATGTTTGGTTTTTAATATTTTTACCTCACAGCTAAAGAATTTTCTGGATAGATGGAACTGATTAAATTCCCAATTCGATGGTTTTAATAAAAATAAATTTATTTGCAGTATGGTAATAAATGAAAGTAATTTCTGAACATGAGATGTATAATGAGACTGATGAAGAGGAGGAATCACGATCCCCATTTATACGAGTTATTCTGATTATGGTTCTATTCTCACCATTATTTAGTAGCGCGTTCATTTTCATAATCTTTGCGGGATATAACAGCAAGATCTATTATGTTATTTTCATGTTCATTATACTGTTACTTTCATATTACACAATACAATATTATTTACATTCCATGAAAGCAAAAGAGTTAATCACTTTTTGATGATGATTATAGTAAATACACAGGATTAAGTCTATAATAGTAAGGTTCCTTTGGGTTTTCTGGTTCATCCACTAAAACGATTTTATCCTCAACTGCTCGTTTTAGGGCTCTAGGTTGATTATGAGAAGTATGACCAATTTCCTGATTTATCTGATAATGGGTCGCTTCTTTCAATTTAATTAAAGCAAGAATAATTCTTTTCATGGTTTCGTAGGTACTTGATCTAGTAATATTAGATAGGTATTCATCAAGTTGCGGAGAAAAAGTAATTGATAAGGCCGACTTATTTGATTGATCATATTGATTGTTGGTCATACCCGGTGAAGTGATCTCAATTTTATCGCGATGAGGTGTCGCATCTGTTCGCAAAATATTATTATTTTGTTGTTTATTTTTACTCATTGAGATAGGGTTAGTTTGTTGAGGTACAACCAAAAAAGCTTGTGAATCAAATAACTTTTTCACCATGGTATGTGTATCTGCAATTAGATTCTCGGATGATGAGTCATTGGTGGCATTATTGTGTAGATTTATCAAATAATCTTTAATTGATGTGTTACTTCTTTTTGCCTCAAATTTAATAGCTTCGTGCATTTCAAGGCTTGTAAAGAAGGATATTTGTTTATCCTCTCTTCGATATATTTTCCTACGAGACATTTTCGCTAATTATAAAATGCAGTGTATAGTTATATATTTATTTATGCAGATAGTTAATTTTGTTATTTTAGGCTATTTAATTCATTCTTTTCGTCTATTATTGGTTATTGTATATATGATGCATAGAAATATTTGCAGATATGAAGATTAATGTGTAGTGTTTGCATATAAAACAAGATGGTGGTAGCACTTGAAACTATACAATCCTAACTAATTTGATAATTTCAGTATTAAAGAGACATATAATATGTGGGTAATATCTGGGTTAATACAATTTTTTCCAATTTCAAATAATATGAGACAATTAATGTATGTGAGTCAAGTAATTTTTCATGTACTTGCCGAATCACAATTATATCTTGCCTATATACTTTATTTAGCTAATTTTTTACGTGAAAATTACTCCTATTATTTGTGATATATTATGACTAATATTCTGATTACTGGTAGTTTGGGGCAAATAGGTGCTGAACTAGTAGACAAGTTTCGCGAGAAGTATGGTGCTGATCACGTAATTGCTACTGATATTAAACAACAACCACATGATACTCATAGTCAGGGACCATATGAATATCTCAATGTGCTTGATAAAGACAGGTTTACCGAATTAATTGTAAATTATGAAATTGATTGGTTAGTACATAATGCAAGTGTTCTCTCCGCAACTGGTGAAAGAAATCCTAAACTTGCATTGGATGTTAATATTCGTGGATTTGAAAATGCAATAGAACTGGCAAAACAGTATAACTTACGAATACTCTCCCCAAGCTCAATTGCAGCATTCGGACCCACAACACCAAAAATTAATACACCTGATTTTACAATCATGAGACCTACTACTATTTATGGTGTGTCTAAAGTATATATTGAGCTATTGGGTGAGTATTATCATCAAAAATGGGATGTCGATTTCAGATCACTCCGGTATCCGGGAATAATATCATGGAAATCCCCTCCTGGTGGGGGTACAACTGATTATGCAGTGGAAATATTTCATGAAGCATTGAAAAACAAACAGTACACCAGTTTTCTTGATAGGAATACAATCCTCCCAATGATGCATATTGACGATTGTTTGCTGGGTACAGTACAACTAATGGAGGCCAATGATGCAATTTTTACTCAGAGGACCTTCAATCTGGCTGCAGTTAGTTTCAGTCCCCAAGAATTGGCAGTTGAGATACAGAAGCATATACCTGATTTTGAAATCACTTATGAACCTGATTATCGTCAAGAAATTGCAAAAACATGGCCAGAATCGATAGATGATTCCGAAGCAAGAAAACAATGGAATTGGCAACATCAATACGATTTGTCAAATCTAGTTATCGATATGTTTCATAATTTGTCTGATAAACTAGGTATACCATTCCAATCCATGGCTACTCATTGATTCTGGATATAAGAAAATAAAAAATGAGGAGTTTTTTTTTACTTGGTTGAAGAAATTCTAAATGAAATTCTAAAAGATGTATTACTGAAATTAAACCGTCTAGATGAGTTCAGATCAGTATATAATTCAACAGACACTCGATTTGATAAATTTGGTAGGTTAAAACATCTTGATATTGGAAGCCTGAATTTAACTAAGTTGCCTGATAATATATTTGATCCTTATGTAGATCTTGAACGATTATCTCTTCGAATGAATTCTTTAGTCACCTTACCTGAAAATATATTTGATTCCGTTCCAAATCTAACTCATCTAGATCTTAGTCACAATGGTCTTGTTGATCTATCAGAAAATTTGTTTGAAAAATTACCCCATTTACAATACTTGAAATTACGATCAAATCAATTAATGGGCCTACCAGTGGATATTTTTTCAGTAAATAATAAATTGATTTCTCTTGATCTGGTAAATAACAATTTATCCGGTTTGGAAGAAAATATATTTCGTAATAATTTGAAATTAGAAGTATTAAATCTGTCTAGAAACAATATATCTCAATTGGCACCAGATATTTTCGATGGTTTAAACTCCCTGGAGGTATTAGATCTTAAGATCAATAATCTTTCTCAATTACCCCCAAATGTATTCTCTGCATTAACCAATCTTCATCTTCTCTATCTATCCCACAATAGGATCACGAAAATAAATGAAGAAATATTTTTAGATCTCTCCTGTATAATGGCTCTTTTTATCAATAATAACCAGTTATCAAATCTACCAGAAAAATTATTTAGCAAATTAAATAATCTATATGAATTAAATCTGGATTTCAATTTACTCACTAATATATCGAATAATATTTTCAAAGGATTGGATAAACTGGAGAGACTAGGGTTGAATGGCAATCTTATCAACAATCTCAATTCTAATTTGTTAGAACCATTACATAATCTAAGTGTTATCAGATTTAGAGAAATGGAAATAAAACAACTTGACGATGATATCTTTAAACATAACAGACAACTACAAGATGTGGCACTGAGTTATAATCCCATAAGTCAATTACCATCTTCACTTTTTCACTTGGAAAAATTAACTGAATTACAATTAGATAAGACCTCACTTCCCAAAGATCTCAGTGGCTATTATGCCAATCGAGCTCAAGTTTTGGATCTCTTAGAGAAAATAAAACAAAATTGAAATTAATTAATTATGTTGAAATTAAAAGCTCTCATAATTCAATTATTTCTACTTCAGGTAATGTTTGCATTTTTTCACGTGTAAATCTATATGCAGCAAACTTATCCATATTTCCAGAAACGGCCCTTCTATAATGATATGAGATGAACTGAAAACCAATTTTTTCCCATACCTTTCGAGCAATTTGATTTTCAATGTGAGACTCTAACCAAATCCCTTCGTATGATGTCCTTTCAAATAAATAACGAATAATTGCCTTGATTACCTTTGTACCCACACCCTTACCAGTAATATCTGGACGTAATACAATTCCAAATATCAGATCACTACCTGTGTCAGGCTGTGATACTGAGCATCTTCCTATTAACGATCTCTCTGCATTATCACTTCTGATTGCCATCCATGCAACTCGAGGTTTAACCGAATTTTGATACCATCTTTCCTGCAAGGCGATGGTTGTTGCAGTAAAATTAGCCCAACTCAACTTCTTATCCTTAAATTTAGGCCATTTTGCCAGGTCTTTTAAATCGTCCATTTGAATATGATTGAATCTATATCCATCACAGCGAGCCTCTGTCTTCTGTAATAAATTGCTAATACTGATGGTATTATTTATATTCAACGTAACCCCTTGTATCTATCTTTCCAACCTGTATATAGGAATGTTTAGATTATATTTGAGAATAATTAGTTTAGCATTTGATAAATTAATTGATAAATCATTAATAAATTTGGATAAATCTATTGATAATCATCTAATGAATATTTTCATTGTAATTTGCTTAACTCGATATAATCCATGTTAAACTATTATTTGATTATCGAATTTGATTTTTGAATTTAATTATTGAATTTAATTATTGAATTTAATAATTAATTAATAATATAAATATAACCTAATAAATTAAAAAAGGGTGAATATAATTAGTAATCCCTAGATAAAAAAGTGAATTATTACAATAAAGATTACCTAATATATTTTTAAAAAAGAGTTATATTAATAAATAATAAAGAGAAATATACTGATAGGAAGGGGATATTCTCCGATCAAGAAAAGTAACCACCCTTTCTCACCCACGAGAAAATATGATCGGATAATCCGCGAGAAAACCGAGAATTGATTGAGCAATCAATCATGTCCCCCCAGCCAACCCAATCAGCAATCGCTGAAACCCGCATCGGTCTCACAGTTTTTTTTTTCTGTGAACCTCTTGGATGGTCCCCTTTCCTTTTTTTTAGAACATATAAATTTAAATAATTAAAGGTACTTTTCATATCCTCGTCTAATTGACATTTTCTATTATATCAGGTAGAATCCCCATTTTTTGTAAAGCTTGCAGATAGTTGTTAATCTCTTCATCATCTTTTTCAGCAATTATTACTTTTCCCATCTGAATTAGAGAGGCAAGAAAGCGACCAGTTCCAAAGGATTGAATTAATTTTGTATCCTTTAATATGAAATGATCATAACCCGTATGATTAATTGTTCGCTGATTTACGGTATGGAATCTTGAATTAATGTAAACCCACACCTCATTTTCTTCAGCTATTATAGATTGAATTTCATAATTATTTTGGTATTGAGATTTCCATTTTTCAAACTCAATCTGGGATTGTTTGGTGACATGCATTATATTTTTATTTTCAGCCTCCTTGATTACATCCTTATCCCAACCTAGCAGCTTGAAAAATTCAATAAATGGATTGATTTTAGTTTTTGTAACTTCTACAATATAAGCTCCTACATCCCCAGAATGAAATTCATTATGGATCAAAGTATTCAATAATTCCCAATTCTTTGTATTAATGGCTTCATAAAATTGTTTTACTACTTCCTTATTTTTCTCTGCTGTCAATGGTTTGTAATTTAAAACAAAGGAAATAAGTTTAATGATAAATGTTCGATTTATTTTATTAATAAATTTAGTTCACTTTCTCGCAAGTGTCATGATAGATGCATAATGTTTTTGATTCAATAAATGACCAGTTAATAAATCAGAAAGAAATTGAATAATATCATTTACTCTTAGTTCTTTGGTGTGATGAACTGCTCTTAACAATAGTAGTTCTGAGGGTTCCAATCTTGTAGTGGTTTCATTGAGTGTAATCTGTGATTGTTTTTTGCCCTCGAATAAAAGAGAAATATTATCCTCACCAAGTTTTCCCTGGACAAGAACCATATCCATTCTCACTCCATCAATTTGTTTTTTCTCTAGAATTAAATTAGATGTCTCCCATAATGAATCATCCAATTTCCGGGGTCCCACACTAATAATATTTTCTTTGACTTTCGGATTTTGCTCCAATAACCTATCACCAAAAATGGCAATTCCATATTGCATAAGTTCACTCTGGGTATCAACTTCCAGAAATTTATTATCATCAAAAGTAACTTGTAATAATTCCTTCATCCAATCAGAGCTCTTAGTCACACCAGTTAATATTCCTACATTCTCAAGCTCGATGGATTGTTGTAATTCTTGTGCCATTGATCCTAATGCTGGGTCCAGATCTTTCTCATAATTTGGTGACAATAACTCTTTGATATATTCAAGCGCCTTATCATAAACACCCGTATTGGCATTGAATTCTGCAAACATATAGAAAAAGCTAGGTTTGTGTAACTTGGAGGATTTGTCCAATATTTTTTCAATGATAGTATCTACTTTGATATTATCACTCCAAGATTCCGCTCGAGTAAAAACTTCCAAAAATCTAGATAAACGTAGGGATAACCAAAAATGTACAGGTAAAAATTCTATCCACTCATGAATCCGCGAGTACGCGCGTTCGATGAGTAATCTCCGTTTGGTACCATCATTATTGATCATGATATCTCCATACCAGAAAATCCCATTGAATAATCTCAAATACTCTCTGAGTTGAGCAGCAAAAAATCCAGGATCATCTGGAGGACTGATACGTGCTAATTGATGAGTTATATTATCTAACTCCAACATTCGATCCAATGTATCATCAGGCAAGGGTGTGTCAATACCACCACGTGCAATTGATTCTTCCACTAACACAGCAAGTATTCTTGTAAAATAATCCAACCTGGGAAATCGAGTAATTCTGTTATTCAATCCCAGATATTCGGATTTAATATCAGCTTCCTCTAGATATCGGGTCAATAGGATCTCGGTTTGTTCATATTCATCGCGAATCTCTTTCATATTCTGTACCAAATTTTCATCAGCTTTCTCAATTTTACCATCCAAACGATATGAAAGTGTTAGCAATGCATTAGTTTCCAGTCTTCGTAAACGTTCTATATCTGTATTGATTGGCATGTTGGGAGCAATATCTTCTAATTGATTGATTGCCTCTTGTGTCTGCCCAATTCGGATCAGGTAAATTGAATGAACTGTGATAGTCATTTCATGTGCCCATTGTTCAAACATTTCCTTAGCCCGCATTTTACCCATTATTGCAAGTTGTCCTGCCTGACTGAATTCATAATCTCCACTCATTGGATTCATCTTTTCCCTAGCTAACGAAGAAAGTGCCACAGCTTGCTCTGCAACTGATAAATGAGTTATTCCCAGATTTTCCACAGCCTCATTGGCATTATCAATTGTGATTTTTTTTGCCTGATCTGTAACAGCTGATGAATTGGGATTACCTATAAAATTTCCGAGTTTATAAGCTGTAATGGGAATTAGACAGTGAAGACAGAAAGTGGGTTGCTCTTCAGTTCTGGGTTGTTGACAGACTCCACACTGGACCAAGGGTAAACTCACAATATTTGTATTAAATACAGACAAAAAATGGTATTGATGAGGTACAATCAATTTGCTCGATTATCGGTTCATCGATCATATCCCTCAATTTGTTGGATTTGGTCTCTGTAGCGATTGAATGCATATTTTGTGTGCTTATTAGAGTGTTAACACTGTGTTAATATTGTGTATACATTGTTAACATAATACTGATACAATGTGTACAATACAATAATAGAAATTACAAAAAAAAATGGAATTAAAGAAATAAACAGTGAAAAACTGTATGCATTGGACTTATAATTATTTATTCTAGTTGAATTTAAGTTGAATAGTCTATTTACGAGCGTAAAACATCAGAGATAACCAATCTTTCTGTGATCTCTCCCCTATCGGTCCCTTCTCGTCCATTGCAATTACTTGGATGTTTTTATAACCAATTTCGGCTAATACTGCCTCCAGAGACTCTATCGAGTGGATATGGCGAAGTCCATCAGAATCATCTAAACTCTGTTCTTTATCACTTCCAACCATTCTACCGAATAATATACCATCATCTACCAACAGTAAATGTATTTTTTTCAGCACTGAAAGGCTATCCTCTCTGAATAACAGGTGTAAGAGTGATCCCGTATGAATTATATCAATAGAGGATTGATAACGGGCTAATTCTCCAGTTTTATTCTTATAGTCCAATACATCTGAACTTGCAATGTCTCCTGCAACAAATGTGATCGGAGTGCCTTCCTTGTCACCATACAATTGATATCCAAGTTCAAAGAATGCACCAGTAATATCCGTACCAATCAATTTAGCTGGATCTGCACCATCTACTATCAATTGGCGTATATCTGTCCCCATAAAACAACCTATATCCAAAATAGTTTTATCGTCTAGATTCGACGAAATATAGCTATACATGGGGTGTGAGAGTATTCTTGGATATAAAAATCTGAAGCTGGAAATACACATGTAGTGATTCATTGAAAATGCATCTTGCCATACTTTCAAAGCCTCTTGCTTGATTTTAGTAAAAAGTTCATCTTCATTTTCAATATCAATATCCTCTCTATTTTTCCAATATTTCTTGAACAAAGTCTTGGTTTCTTCAAATATTGGGATTTCAGGTTTTTCGAATACCCAAACAAGAGTGGATCCGCCCTCTGAATTCGGTTCTTCGCCGCTATAACCCCCATAAACTTGAATTAATTCAAATCCGAAGCTAGTGACCATCTCTTCGAATTCCTCTTTCTCGTACATGAAAAAGTGGTTATCAGCCTTCTGAGTTAGATATTCTCCGGTTTTACCATCAATTTTGTTGACATGTAGATCCACATTATGGTCCACTGTCTCATCAAATACTGGTATCATGATTCTTTGTAAGAAATTATCCTTCTCCACCTTACGAATCGGCATATAATGGGGTTCTGATGGCCTAACAACCGTTTGACAGAAGAACCTACCTCCCGGATTCATCAACAAGTAAATATTCTGTATAGTCTGTTTTCCCCCTTTCAGGGTCCCCATATTGGCAATTGCATTACCTAAAAGTATTGCATTATCATAATAGGTTTCCAACCCCTGCTCTCGTATCTCTTCAAGCATACTTTTCGTGGCATCAATGGTTAGAAAGTCTGATTTTGCATTTAATTCATTTTTTAATTTTTGGGCAATAAAGATCATTTCTCTGGAAACATCCACCCCAAGGCTTGTAAATCCATATTTCTCTAATTCAAAGCTATGTCTGCCAGAAGAACAAGCAACATCAAGGACAGTACCTGGTTTTAGCTGATCCTTGATCAACGGGATCTCTCGTTTCAACCTTTTTTCCCAGGGTATCATCTCATCATATGCTGTAGCCTTAACAAAATCCTCCTGATCTAGTGTTTCCTCTCCTATTTTCACTAATTTGGGAAGGACTACATTTTGAATTTATGGCTTTTGCTCATACAAAGGTCTGTTCCACTAGAATCTTGATAATTTTGGGATCAATTAAAGCAATTTATTTATAATTTAAAAGCAAATATCTCAGAATTGTATACTGACTAGTGGTAAAAGATAATATTAGAGTAAAAATCAAAGTAAATATGTCAAATAAACTGCAAGAAGAGCGCACACAGGAACATATTGACTTTTTAACTGAATTTGTATCAATGAAATCAATCAGTAGTGATCCTAATATGCGAGAAACTAGTCATAACACTGCCAGTTTCCTAATGCAGCAACTTCTGATACTTGGGGCCGAAGCGGAAATAATTCATCAGGATGATGGTAATCCTGCTGTAATTGCAAAATTAGGAGACGAGGAGGATCTAAAAACCATTCTTATCTATGGCCATTATGATGTTCAACCAGCCTCAAAAGAAGATGGGTGGGATACAGAACCTTTCGAATTAACTGAAAAAGATGGGTATCTATACGGTAGAGGGGCTACAGATGATAAAGGGCCAATTACCAGCACTTTGTTTGCAATAAAAGAAATGCTTGATGATGGTGTATTTGCCGTTAATTTACGATTTATCTATGAAGGAATGGAAGAAAGCGGATCTGTGGGCTTTGAGGAGATAGTTAACTCTCAACTTGACTTCTTTGGAAAAGTAGACGGTGTAGTGGTCATTGATAACTACTGGCTAGGTACAAATCGTCCTTGCTTAACCTACGGCCTTCGTGGTATGGCTTACGTTATGATAGAAGTGTCAGGACCAAAGCAAGATCTTCACTCAGGAATAGAAGGAGGGGTGATTAGAGAGCCTATGACTGATCTTATTCGTATTATGAGCAAATTACAGAGAACCGACGGTATGCCCATGATAAGCCAATTCGGAGAAGATGTAAGACCAATAACACCAGAAGAGAAAGCTTTGTACAAGGATATTGATTTTAATCTTGAAGAATACAAAAACGCCCTGGGGGTTTCAGCACTGAATTCAGAGGATGCGCAAGAATTATTGATGAAAAAGTGGCGATTTCCCACATTCTCTCTGCATGGAATAGAGGGTGCATTCTCCGGTCCTGGTGGTAAAACAGTCATTCCATGGAAAGTCACTGGTAAGGTCAGTATGCGTCTCGTTCCCGATCAGGACCCAGAGAAAATTGTTGAACTGGTAAAAAAACAGATAAACACTGTTTGGAGTGTCTTAAATTCACCAAATAAACTAAATATTAGTGGCTTCTCTGGTGATTGGTGGCTTGGTGATCCCACAAATTATCTTTTCAAAGCTGCAGACAAGGCAATTCAAGAAATTTGGAATCAGAAACCAATGTATACTCGAGAAGGAGGGTCCATACCTGCAGTACCTTTCATGGAGAAGGTTTTTGATGCTCCTGCAATGATGCTAGCTATTGGTCAATCTACCGATTCAGCTCACTCTCAGAACGAGAAGATACGAATTTTAAATTTAATAAATGGAAAAGAAGTAATTAAACAAATGCTTCTAAATCTCGGTAAAGATTGAACATTTGTACATTTCAAACCATATTTTAAACAAATTTGCATAGTCTAAAAATAATTTCCTAGACAATCATTATTCACATAGGTTTAATAGTAATTTCGATAATTTGTTTACTATGAGACAACGTGCCGTAAGATTCGGTTTAGTTAGTACTATAATAGTTTTCATGATAGTTACAAATATTAACGTACAAAGTCTAGGCCCATCTCCTACTGATATTGGAGTGAGTAATGGAGAAACCTATACATACGTTTTAGACCGATACATCGGTGACGGACCAATTCACACCTCAATTGCATCAGATAAAGACTCAGGTATGGATCTTGCTGTTACTGAGGGTGGTGAATATTCAATTACAGTGATCAATGACACACTTAACAAGGATTTGAATACAATAGAAGTAGTAATTAATAATGGAACTCATTCTGTATTGGTTGATAATCAATTAAAACCCTTGTTCCACTACTTTTCATTCATCGATTGGGATTTCTGGTTAGCTAATATGACCGCTGATCCTGTAAGTTATTTTGAATTTGGTTCTTTTGGAGTTGATAGTTTAATCGTACAAAATGGTATATCAGAAGTCCGTGTAAATGTTACATTATCTTATGTTTTCAATACCACGGTAACATTAGAAATTGATCAATTTTTTAGATACGATAAAACGCTTGGTTTAGCAGAATTAATTGGGATGGATACTCGAGGTTGGGCATCGGTATTCGGTAATGATGTTGGATTAACAATGAGGCTGAAAGGATATGATATCAATACACCATTTGCTCCTATAACCACAACCACTACCACAACAAGCAGTAATACTACATCTACAGGTGGAACAAGCACTGTTACAACGACGACTACTAATACAAGTAACGGAACTGTGACTACAACAACAACTCCTACTATAACGACCACCACCACAACAAGTGTTAATAGTTCATCCACCAATACGGCGACGACAACAACAACCACAACAAGTGATGTCACCTCAACCGTTACAAATACAGCCACATCTACTACTACAAGGGACACCGCAAGCGATACAATGCTTACAGACACAACAAGTGATAGCAACACAGTGTCAACGACCACAACAATGAATTCGAACGAGGCAATTGGTGAAGATCCTACCACTTCAAGCAGTGAAGCTGTAAATGATACAAAAGAGAGCACCACTGAAGAATCACCAACTGCCACTCTACCAGTGCCTGCATTTGGTCCCGTTGTGACCTTCTCAGGTATTTTAGCTGTCTTGACAATCATTAGAAAACGAAAATAGTAAATAAAGATTAAAACCCTTAATAAAAGCATACAAACAACTTCGAGCCTTTATCTTCAAAATACCACATAAATCGCATTAATCAATTTGCCTATTTTTGTTACGGTACAGCTCAACGAAGGAAGAAAACTACTAAATCACAAGATCAATCAGTCGATTCAGCTTAAATTGGCTCACAACCTTCAAATATTATATCATCAACTACTATTGCATGGAAAACGAAAGTCAATCCTGCCTCGCATGTGGTCTGCAAATGGACCCGGAAAGCATCTTTTGTAGTGAATGTGGAACTAATGTTTTACTGTCCCAGAAAGCAGATTTATTGGAAATTTCAACAGAATTTGTAATAGATGAGGATCTGATGGCTAATTACACCAATTTACAACAATCTATACTAAAAATGACTGATGTAGAGAAATTAGTTGATGTTCAGTAACAGCATCATCATGAGCTAGATCGCCAATATTTTCTACTTACAGCTCCAATCGATAAAGCTAGAATGCGAGCCAGATATGAGAAAAAAGATGTGGATGATCTGAAAAATCTTACCTGGACCTCTTTAAAAGCAAGAATCAAGGGAGAAAAAGATGAACTACTATCCAAAGAGGAAAGGGAGTATCTAAAAGCACTTGTTCATCGTAATTCCCTAATAGAACAGCAACAAGAGTTAAAACAACAGGTTGATAAAGCAAAATCACAACTGTTGCAAGCAGAAGAGCTAGTTAAAAAGAAAAATTCATTGAAAAGAGACCTTGAAAACCTTATTGAGAAGATTGGTGAAGACATAAAAGACCCAGTTGAGGATAAATTAGAAGAAGAAGCCAATTTAATTGAAGAGACGATGCAAAAAGTAGAGCATGAGCTTTATGAGTTAAAAAGCAACCATTCCTATGTAAAAAATGCCATCTCTCTGTATCAACAGGCCTCTCAGAAGCTAGATGGGGCAATGAGCATGTCTACCTGGGATCTATTATGCGGTGGAATGATAGTAGACTCCATAAAACGTTCAAGATTGGGAGAAGCAAGAAGATTGGCTCAACGTGGTAATGATCAGTTACAGCGGTCGATGCGATGGTTGAAAACCTCATCTAACGATAGTGTAGCACATGTAAAAGAGACAGGTTTTTGGATGGATACTTTCTTTGATGGATTTTTTAGTGACATGCACGTACGGAGTAAAATAGAAGATTCCCAATCCTCAGTAAATCGGGCTTTAAGGCAGGCAAGAAGGATTTCACAAAAATTTCGAGGTCAAATATCAGATCTTATTGGAGATTTAAACACTATAAAACAAGAATTTGAGGCTGTAACTTCGAAATTAGAGGAAGAAAGGATAAAATTATTGGAAAAGTATGTGAAAATGAAAAAATAAATGTTTTACACCCCTCAACTCACCATTTAATTGAAAATTATTAATTATTTCCGGATTTGCGTTTAATTCATTCATTCCCATGCCTTCTATTGATAGATTCTGGGGGGTGTTTACCTGTATTCTTCTATATTGGGAGTTAATGCGATATAAGGCTACTTGAATATAATTGCGTATATCTAAGGGCATAACAACCTCCGAAACTAGCAAATTTCGGAAGGGTATACTCAAAGATTCTATTGTTGTATCGTATTCAAGTTTCAACCAATTACTGTGAAATTGCGCTTAATTCTTAATCTCAGAAATCAATGCTGTCAATACAAACCAGACAAATCCCAATATTATCAACAAGTAGCCTCCGATGGCCATTATTTTTTCAAGCTGAGTCATTTTTTCATCCTCTGCATATAATTTTTTGAAAACCGACCAATCTTTTGTTCTCAAAGCATACAGGAAAAGCGATGCAAGGATAAATAGAAATCCAACTATGTACAAAATTGAATACGTAGCCACCATAAATCCTCCTTTGTTTTGTTATTATTAATAAATAGTGGATAAAAATCAAAATATATCCGTATTAGCGGGATCCTCGCTCCGTCTCTCTTGTTTTGAGATAAAATCTATTAGAACTGCCAAAAAAGAACTAAATTTGCAATCTAGACAACAAATTTGCAATCCAATTACAACCTTTCACAAACGATTATATTGGATATTTGAATTTAAAGATATTCAAAATTGCCTTCAAAATCAAAATACTTTTTGGATTAGCAATTATTTTGATGCAATTTGTTTTCAAATGCCTAGAAGTAATAAAATTGATCAAAAATACCATTCTAGATACCTAGAAACGGCAAAGATAATATGAAAAAACTAAAAACCGAGTCTATGTGTCCTGAAAAGTCATTCGATACCTTTGAACGCTTCACTGGCAGAGTGGAAAATTATGTTAAATACCGACCACATTACCCCAAGGAGTTGCTAGAAATATTTCAGAAGAAAATGGGTCTTTCTCAGGATCATGTATTGGCAGATATAGGCTCAGGAACCGGTATTTCTGCAGAATTGTTCATAAAAAATGCAAATACTGTTTATGCTGTTGAACCGAATTTTGAAATGAGGGGGGCCGCAGAGGCATTTTACGTCAATACAGATCTTCCAGGCCAATTTGTCAGCGTTGATGGTACTGCTGAAAAAACTGGTTTACCTGCCGATAGTGTTGATTATGTGATTGCAGGACAGGCATTACATTGGTTTGATCAGGAATTATTTCTGAAGGAAATTCGTAGGATCTTGAAGCCTGATGGCTGGTTGGGGTTTTTCTGGAACTCTAGATCATTGGCAGCTGGCTTCAATATGGATTATAATCACTTTTTGGAGCGATTTGCAATTGATTTTTCTAATATGGATGAACAAGAATTTCGAAAGACCCGTATGCACGAAATATTTGAGAAATTAACAGTTGAAAAACTCACAAATCGGCAAATATTCAATATAGAAGGCTTGATGGGACGATTTTTGTCATCATCTTATGCACCACTACCTGGTACTCCTGACTATCAACCCATGTTAAAAGCCCTAGATGCACTATTTTTCGCTCATCAGAAAAAAGGGTCAATTATATTTACTTACAATGTGGACCTCTATTACGGCAAATTACCCCCATTTTAAACAATAATTTCAAATAATCGAGGGTTCCTATAAGCAAAAATCTGCACTTTCACCCTTAGGTTGACTATGGTATCTATAATGCCCAAAATACAACCAATCAGGGCATTCCAAGTAGATTTTATTACAATAATAATAATTATTTAAGTGCAAAAGCAATCTTAGAAATTTGGTTCATTATCTTAAAATATCCGGTATGGTTCTAATACTTGTGAATATCATGAATATCCGGAATCTGAGGGAAAATTGGATTATATCCAATGGAATTTTGATAGTCATGTTAGCAATTTTGATAGTACAGCCTGTGAATCCTAATTCAATAACCGCCGATCGAGATGCATCAGGAATGGGCATTGAAAATGGGGATCAATTCTTATTTATTATGGAAAGCCTTATTGTGACTGCAGGATACGGATTTAACCCACCATTTTTAGAATCAGATTTCTTTGCAGGTGATAATATCACTATAGGGACTGGTGATGAGTTTACAATGACCATAGTGAATGCAACTCCCCAAGTTATTGATGAAGGCTACTCAATATTGATTACTTTGAGTAATAATTCGTACGGGGTTACTACGGATCTCATAATAGGCAATACCGGACTCATAACTTTTCCAGGCTGGGGTTTTTGGGAAAAGGAAATGGATGAATTTCTTGCGTCTTTTGACAATGTGGGTGAAGTTAGACGATCAAGTGGGACTATTCAAGTTTCATTTAGAATGATTAATACGAAGGAAATTGAGCTGAATAAAGTAATTGCAATTGAAAGAATTCTGGTGGAAATTCATTATGATGCCATAACCGGGGTTCTTCTATATTTGGCAGTTATAGTGGATACTCATCTGAAGTCAGGAGCTCGATTGGTGGATTATGAAATTATCTTACGCCAAATTGGGTACACATTCTATGATCCCCCTTTCGTTCCTCACTTTCAAACAGATATTCGTCGAATAAGCTCTTCCAGCTTCAATATTATTCAGATAACACTAGTTTCTATTGTATTATTACGAATAATTTTCAGTAAAAAGGGGAGAATCTAACATCCAAATTTCCCGCTTAGGGTGTATAACAACAAATATTTTCATTTTGAATTATATTGCGTATAATACACACTCCGAAAAGTCATAAATTTCAATCCTTAGACATCGTTAGACTCATGCGCAGTTAAATTGCAAAATATTCCTGTTTCAAGAGACACCAATATAATTGCGTATATCTCAAAAGTCTATTTTGTATTATTTTGTATATTTGGGGGGAGTTATATTCTAATTGATTGTATCGGTACAAATTACTAAAACTAAATGTTTACAGTAGCGCATCAATATATTTCATTTTCAAATTCTGAAATCACTTATATAAACTCACAATATACTACAATTCTTTAAAAATCTTCAATCATGGGTTTCTGGCGGATTGCGAACGCGCATTTCTTCATACTCCACGAAGCTCAAAGGAATGACTGTATGTTCCATCCTTTGTGGTATTTGACTCAATCCAGCCTCCCCACTACGATTCACAGCCATTTCTGTGCCTATAGAACCTATTGCTTCAGAGAAAATAGTGGAGATAATAACTGCTGTAATCAACGTATTCCCCAGATCTGGCTCTCCTCCTGCAACTAGAATGTCATTTGCTATCGCTACGAGACCCAGAGCAACTCCTCCCTGAGCTAACAGACCTAAGCCCAAATTTTTCTGTAATATAGGATCTGCCTTTACAATTCCACTACCAAAATAGGCACCACCCAACTTACCAACGCTTCTAGCAATTAAATAGATCAAAGCTAAAAACGGAAAAGGCGTGAAATCGTCTACTACAATACGGGCACCCACCAGAACGAAAAATAACATTACGATCGGACTCATCACAACTTCAAGTAAATCACTCATCTTTGCATAATTATCACCTAGGCGATTTGTAGCAACAATCCCCATGGTCATGCAAGCACTTATTACAGATGTTTCGAGATAATGGGCCATTCCCATGACGAAAATAAGCATGGCAAGCGATAATTCCATCATTTCAAGCTCATCATCCATTCTTTCTACAATTTCATCCATTATATATCCAACTACGAAGCCTAGAGCCACGGCGTATCCAACTTCCGCTATAAAACCCTCAATAACATTGAGTACAGTGGCGGTACCACCTAAGGATACTTTCAAGTATACTAGAATCGCCTGTACAATCATAATTGCCAGGACATCATCAAATGCTAATATCCACTGAATTCTAGTAGTTAGAGGTCCTGCTGCTTTTTTCTTTCTTAATATCTCGATTGTTGCAGCTGGGGCGGTCGCAGTTGCTAATCCCGCTAAAATAAGTGCCAGGAGAAAAGTTCCATCAAAAGCCATAACTGCAAAAAATACTATTATAAAGGCTCCTCCGGCCTCTGCAATAAGGACAACGGTAATGAATTTTGGATGCTGCTTAATGAGATCAAATTTAATCTCTGTACCTATTTTAAACCCTATAAGACCCAATGCCATAGTTTCTACAAGTAAAAACCAATCCCCAAGCTCCTCTTCGACTTCAACCCCATTCAACAAGGTATTTGCCAAAATAAATCCAGAGACCAAGTAGACCACGATATGTGGGACCCTGTACTGTTTGAAAAAGAGTGAGGCAAGATAACCTACCGTCAGGAAGATTCCGAGAAGAAGGATAGGTTCTTCCAGTAGAGGATGGGCCATCGAACTCGCTGATTTATTTGCCTAATTATACATATCGATAAAGGAAAGCTGTGATTTAGCATTTCGAGTGAAAATACACAATTTTAAGTATTGATTTCATGTAATCTGAATGTAAATGTTAAAAATATTGCAATTAGTTAAAAACCAACTATTTATATAATTTTTTTACATACATATCGTTATACAATTATATAAAATCGAAATATGATGTTTATTTTCGGTTAATTGGACAATACAATCGAAAGTAACAGTCTCCAGAATCTGAAAAGGTGTGATAAAATGCAATGAAAAAGGTGCGATATTGAGCATAAAAAAATGTAGTCGGGGGGATTTTCACGGTCACACTGGATATTTGCATGCTCTTTAAATAAGAATACTTTCGGGCACCTCTCACCAGAGTAACTGTCATTAATGCTTGAAACGCGAAAATACGAGTTTTTCACCATAAACCATATGGAATTTCACTGTTTTCCTCCATATTTTGACATGATTCAAACTCATCCGGCGAGAAATTCACTATATACCTCGTATTTTTGCACAATTGATCTTTTTTGCAATAAATTACAAAGTTGAACTTTGGTTTTATTTGAAACTTTTGTAGTAGATGGACTGAATTCATTGTATAACGTAAATTCGAAACCATTTTATATAGGGTGGATACTATTAAATCACGGTTTCTCGCATTTTGGGACTTTAATTAGCCCACCCTGCGGAATTAATTGGTAAAAACGGGAAGTTCTTTGTAGTGGGTGCATGTCCTTCCCTACCAATTTTTTTTAATCAGAACTTATTTACAAAGAAAATATCATCCCTCATTAACTTTGTAAATTAATCATAAGACCCAAGATCAATTTTGTTTACATTGTTAACAATCTAAACGTAATAGATCCAGATGAAATTAATTAATCGTATATACTGTCAATACATAAAAATATTTTACTTGAATATACTTTTTATGATAAATAACCAGGATACAAAATCTTATAGTAACAATGCATTTAATCCCTCCCCATTTTTTGTACAAAAAATCATAAATGATTACCTTTGTAATTTAATGACCCCAACCATTGAAAGTAATACCTTTTGCTAGTACCATTTTACAAAGTGTGCCTCAAACCCTAATGCTTCATAATTTTGATTATTTAATAACTATAAAGCGAATATTGTAGCAAGAAGTCTTATTTTGTAATCATTATGCTTACTAAGCATGCGGAATCCAAAATAAACATGTATAAACCTAATTGGTTATCTTATTATGGGTTAATTCTTATTTTTCATAATTGTCTTCTAGAAGTCTGATATTATGTATTTCTTGATGAATTGTACTAATCTTTATTTATACAAATGAGCTTATAATCTGTATATTGTTTATTTGCTGAAATTATTGGTGTACCATTCTATCCTTTAATTGATTTTACTGAAATAAATGAAATAATTAATTGAATGTTTATTAAATAATATATTAATTTTAATTTTGTTTTTCAATAATTGCGTGAAATAATGTAATAGTATAGGAAATAAACCTACAATTTAGCTACAATATTTAATTAATTGTGTTGTTAATAGTTATAATAACTCTTAATTTGTGCATTTCAATAATATATTGTATATATCTTTGGAATTAAGATCAATTAATCATCATGAAATGACGAATAATTAATATCTAAATTAGGGTAATATTAATAAAAATAATGATTTTATAGATCTAAATTTATGAATTACAGATATTATAATGATATAAGTTATGTAAATATATCATTATTTAAAAAATAATTAAACATGTAAACCCTTTATTCCATAAATAAAGATGAAATGGCCATATCCATAAATGCTGTTACAGGTGCATAAATCCATTTGAAATATACTTTTATATAGTTATAGATGATAAATGAATGATATGTATTTAGTACCACTTATAGTGGTAATGAAACATGTTTTATTGCCAAATCTATTCCAAACTTCAAATAAATTCATTAAATGTATATTCAATGTTATTGTGTATCATATTTTTATTTTAGTTGCATAATCTATCCATCAATTTAGGTAGTGCCGAATTAATTAATATTATTTTATATATTACTAGATGAATTCTTTAATAATAATATCTATATCTAGGAAGAACTTGGTTATAAGTTACTATATTCTTTTGATTAAATTAATTGCAGCCAAAAAGATAATTTCTCATATTTTTATTTTACGCTTTATATTTCTTATCACAATTCTTAATATTTTATCTTTCAAAAAAATATATCACTGCACAAATTAAAATGTCCTGTGTGTTAATTTCTATTTCAAACTAATTTCAAATGTCATAAAGTATATCGAAACAATATATACATTTTTCCTGGACAATCAATCACAAAATTTACTACAAATTCATTTTCAAAAAGTATTACCTTCCTTAATTCTTATCAACATAATTTTCTTCCAATTAATTCAAATAAATTTTTATGAGCAGAGTTTGAAATGGGAAATAATTATTTAAGATGAATCGTATTAAATTTAAGATGAATCGTATTAAATTATATTGAAAAATTTTCCTTATGTCGATAATATAAATTCACAATCCATTGTTCTTATTGGGTTCGGATTAATTTGTTTAGATCAACATGATTAGAATTTCAGACATTTGAATGAAAGATATTAACAAACTTCATCGCAACATCTCCCGGTAAATAGGTCATGGCTTTTTCTGATTCATAAAAGTATTATTAAGTTTCTGAAGTAATAATAATTATTTGTGATCACATCATTATGTTGCATCAAATAATTAATTATAATTAATCGGAAAAAATATTATTGAAAATCATAATAATATTACCTTCTGAATCAACTCTCAGGCAGCTTCATTTCGGACTAGTGCACAAATCAACATTTTCATTAATATACTAAATTAGAATTGAAAAACGAAATCCTTTTTTAATTTTCAAGCCAATTTCTAATTAATGCGCCCCCTTACAACACTAGTTATTTCACTTATTTTTCTGAATATATCCGGATTCCCACAACCAATCCATGCTCAGGTCGATTGTTTTCCCAATTCTTGTTATGATTCAAACTTGCTGACCAAATTTGGAAATATATTTGAATGACAGTATACAAGGGATAAGCAAGATAAATTCGATGCTTTTGTTTGGGATTTTGGTTTATGGTTCGATTTGTCAATCACATTTGGTGATATTGCTCAAATTTCATTTCAATTTCTTAGAGACATCAAAGACATCTCTCAACCAGAAACTTTCCAGATTATTCCTATATTGCCTGACTAAAATAAATTTATTCAAATTGGAGGGATTAGTGTGGATCCTGATAATTTTGTTAGTCTTGGATTGCACGATTTGATTCGTCCAACAATAAGACAAGTTGGCTCCCAATTGGTAAATGCAATTGAGTTTTTATGTGCAGGAAAATATTCAGAAATAACTTTAAAATCAGATAATGAATATATTTTTAGAACTATTCAACATGATATTCTAGACGGGATGCTTTATACCTTGACGAATATGACCTTCTCAATTTCAGACACTTTTGCCAATCAGTTATAATTCAGTCACATATCAACTCAGGTTGATATTTCTACTGGTTTTTTAATAGCTAGAGAGCTTTTCTCTATCGATTTCATCAACAATGCAACATATATATCTCATTTTTCTTTCCAAAATAATTCTGAAATTCAAGAACCACAAAGTACTACCATCTTATCTGCATCAGAAACTATTACCATCTTATCTGAATTAACTGCACCATTATCTCTGGATTTAGCATCCATTGTTACATTGACCTTAATTGCATTAGTTATGGTAGAGAAGAAAAAAGAATAAATTTACTTTCGAAATATACTTCATCATCATCTTTGTATTGTATTCAATTTTCTTCTTGAATAAGTTGAAAATTTTATTGTTTTTTGATATTCCAATTGTATTGTCTTCAACAGGGATGTCAGAGTCAACAATATTACCTGATTGTCAATTTCTTTTTGATTCCTGATGCAGTAAATGAAAAATATTTATCGAAATATTTTTAGATTTCCTTTAAATTTCTATCATGTTGAAGAAATTCCTTTTCTTATCCTTTTCACTTTTATTTCTGATCTTAGTGGGTTCAATTAATCCCACCTCTGCACTTGATAAATGTGATGGCAGGACCTGTTATAATGATATTCTGCCAATAAATGAGGGTGATAGTTTCACCTGGATCTATGAAAAAGAAAATACAAAAAATACTAATTATTATAATATTATAGATAAAGGGCTTCCAAGCGATTTTGCAATGAATGAAGGAGGAACCACATTAATCCAAATAATGGAAGATATCAGAGGTATCAGCAATCTTGATTACTTGTTTGCTGAGGACAAATATTTTGAAACATCAATTACTATTGAGGGATCAGAAGTTCCTACAAGCGTATCTGACACCCTGTTTGAAACCTTATTGATCTATCCTACAATAAACAATTTGGATGGTAATCTGGTTAATATTTTTGAATTTCTGGCCTCCATACGGCCTTTTGAAGAAATAATCTTCAACCCTTTCCTAGATCACCATGAGATAAAATTAATCAGCAGAACAATAAACGATGGCATATTTACTGAGTTTACAGAGATTGAGGTCGCAGTTTACCGTTAACCATACTAACGTGCTCCTAAGTTCAGTCGCAATTGAAAATATTCACGTGGCAACAGGTTTGATGATATCCTATAATCTCGAGTTTGAAGATATTGAAAATGATGCGTTTTACAGGGTGTATCTTGAATTTCTAGATGAGATACCAGATCCTGTGATAGAAGAACCAGATGTGGGAATAATTTCAAACACCATTCAAAACACAATCATTAAATTGGATCAAACTGCCCTAATACCTCCTGTATTTTCAGCTTTAATGGTTGTCCTCTTTGTTGTATTCTTGGTGGGAATAAGGTCTCTAAAAATAATGGAATAATGAAATAATGAAATTTAAAATAAGCTGCACACTGGAAAGTTGATTTTACCAAATAATGTACAGAGAGTGATAATTGCAGCTCACCCTCGCCAATACAAATAATAATTGGGTATGAAAGCTCTGATACGATTGAAACAACCTCATCACAACCTTCAACATCTGAAGAAGGAGATGGTAATGTTAATTCATGGTTAATCGTTCCTACTATTATTCTGACAACTTTTACGTATAAAAAATTAAGAAAATAAAATTAATTCAATTGATAAATTTAATAAAATTAAATATAATTTATTTCCGAATTCTACTCATATCTCATAGATATTGATTTGTATGTGCTCTGACTACTCTATTATGAATTTCATCATTATTTGATCACGATATATCATCGATTACTCGTTCTACTTCTTTCTTTCTGGCTTGACTCAAAACCTCCAATTTTATCATTTCACTGCAATCTGATAAATAAATTAATTAAGGTTTTCGTGTTATTGTCTATAGTATTGGATTGAAAACACAGTTCGTAATATTATTACTCATATTTTCCTTTATCCCCCAAACAGTATTTTCACAAAGGGATTTTTATATAGATCCTCACAAGACAGGGATATGTTATGATCCTCAGATTTTATTCAAAAAAGGTGAGATACTAACATGGTCAATCGCTGAGGCCACTTACAATGATACCCGAATTGATGTCGATGGGTCATTCGTTGATTCATGGAAACTAGAGGCGAAATTCCTACAAATTTTGCCCCTGAAGTCCTTAATGATCCACAAACTCTGATCGGTACCGGCGTTCCAGTGAACAATTCAATATATGCTTTCAATTTTGTAAATACGAACCGTGAGAGAACTGAAGTCAACTTTGACTCCCCTCCTTTTCTAATAAATTCGACCGATTCAAACCTGATTCTCTGGTTTTCTATTGCAGGTCAAAAGTTACCAAACGGACTTTTTGGCAACATCGGGGATCGCCGCCCTGGTCAATTTGTTCCATATAAATTCGTTATCCCAACTATCTACAAAACTGCAACTATTCAAGAAAATCGATTTGAAAGGATAATTCGTGAAATGGACGAAGTTCATTCTTTCGATCATTCAATCCTTGATAATAATTATTGTTTATTTGACGCTGATCTTGATGGTTTTCCATATTTTCATGAAAGAAATGCAACTCTAGATCTCTCCATTAATATCCATTCAGGTATTCTTCAAAAATTACGATATACTAATTTATTATTAACAAGTACCAATCATTGGGAGACTGTTGCCATAAGTATCGAATTATCCCCTCCAGTTACATCAAATATCACCTTTGGTGGTTCCTCAATCCCCCAATTTCTATTAGTGTTCACACCTATCCTCATAATTGCTATAATCCTCATGTACAAACGAATTAACCGGAAATAACATAGAAAATCCTAGACAAATTTAAATAAATCACATTTCATTTCGGGTTCATGAGAGGGCAACTCGTTATCATCTTCCTTCTAATACTCTCAATTAGTCCTCAACAATAATCAGGATAGGAGAGTTTTCAATTTCCCAAATTCTATTGGTAATCACTCCAATTCTTATTATTGCTATAATTATCATAAACAAGCAAATTAAACAAAATTAATCTATTATTACATAAGCGAAATATTTTTAGATTTATGTTAAATCCCTATCATGTTGAAGAAATTCCTATCCCTATCAGTTTCATTTGTCTTGTTGATAATGATAGGTTTTGCCTCACCCACCACTGCACTAAATAGTTGTGACGGTAGAGCCTGTTATGATGATCGATTGCCAATTTTACCTGGCGATACGTTCACCTGGACCTACATAAAGAAAAGCACAAGCGGTCTAAGTTATTATCATTCAATAGATAAAGGCCTGCCAAGGGATTTTGCGATGAATACAGTTGATCCCGCATCAATTACTATCGAAATAATTAAAGAGATTCGAGGTATTAGCACTAATGATTATTTTCTTTCTGAAGATGAATATTTTGAAACCACAATTACGATTGCGGGCTCGAGCGCCCCATCTGATATAGAAGAGGACCTGTTTGAGACTTTCTTGATCAATCCCACTTTGTATGATTTTGATGGGGGTGTAATTAATTGATACGAGCTCTTAGTCTCCACACGTCCATTTGATGAGACATATTACACTCCATATCCAAATAATCATGAATTCAAAACAATTACTAGGGACATTGTAAATGGTATATTTTCAGAGAACACAGTTGTTGAAGTGTTTGATACGGTGAACCAAACTAACAAAATCTCATCATCAGAATCAATTAAGCTCATTCATATCGCTACAGGATTGATGATTTCTCATAGTTTAGTCCTATTAGATCTCAAATACAATGAAGAATATACGGGAGAATTTCTATTGATGACGCAAATACCTGTCTTTGGGGATGATTTGGTGGGGTCAACTGCCGATTTGCCTCTAATTACAGTTGTCAACCTTGACAGATCGGGTTTTATCTTGCCATTATTTTATGCATTAGTAATAATACTGGCTATAATTTTCATAGCTGGAGTTCGATCTCTAAAAATAATGAAATAACGGTTCGAAATCTAGTATATCTATTACAAAATTTCGTCGATTACTCGTTCTACTTCTTTCTTTCTTAAATGGGTTAAAACACTATTCAATACTCTCTCTTTGACTTCTGCAACAATTTCTGGTGTGAGGTTCTCTGAGCTTCTCAACATGCTCTTAATCAGGCTAATTACTGTCATTTCAAAAGCAGCAGGAGATGGTAATAATTTTGCAAGGGCACGAGGAATCATGAATGCGAATTGGTAGTAGCCAATCATTAGTCTACGGTCCTTAGCTCCTGGATTTAAAAGTTTAAAGCACATAAGTAGGGTCCGATATTCACTGGTCCCAGATACTGGTAGATCAAAACACCCTTCTTCATAAGCATGTCCCATTCCTAGTGCTGAAATATAGCCCAGAGCCATTTGTTGTAGATGAGCATCCATTGTAAACTCATCAAGATCCGTATTTGGTAAACCCCCAAAATCTCTCATTAGAACCTTTGGACCTGAATCTGACACATGAAAAATGGCAAGAGGAATCTTCCCAGGTGCAATTAGGGTATATTTTTTACCGGTGTTTTGTGTGGGAACGGTTGATCTGCTTTTTTCTTTGAATTCACTGCCCAATCTAACACTTCCCAAACTTATAATTTACCACCCCAAGAAATAATTCATCGATTAGGTGTGTGTAATAGCAATTGCTAACCATATGTTATTTAGTCTTCAATTATTTAAATCTGTCTTGACTTTTTTATCAAATTCACAAATACTAACAGCCTCCTATTCATAAAATTTGGTCAATACAGCCCAATTTAAAAACAAATACTTTTTTGCAATAAATCACAAATTCAGAAATATATTCATATTTTTCTCTCTAGTTGTCTTTTTTGTTATTTCTACTTTTCATACAATTCAAATAACAAGGATATTTTGGTGGGCTATGAAAGACAAAAACAGTAAATACAGCGAAAAAAATAATGAGCGGTGGGATATCCTAGCAGAAATGCATTCTGGGGCTGCAGAAAAAGGAACTGCAAAATATTATGATCTTGAGGCCTTGCGTGATGGAAAAACATCCCTATTTCCAGTAGAAATTGCTGAATTGCCTGATTTGAAAGATAAACGTGTATTACATCTTCAATGTCATTTTGGAATGGATACAATTTCTCTAGCCAGAATGGGGGCAAAAGTCGTGGGTGTGGATTATTCTGAGAAAGCAATCGCAATAGCTAACAAGTTGGCTGAGGAATTAAGGGCCAACGCCACATTTATTCATAGTGATATTTACAAATTACCTGATCTAATGGTTGATGACAAAGAATCTTTTGATTTTGTTTATACCAGTGCTAACCATATGTTATTTAGTCTTCAATTATTTAAATCTGTCTTGACTTTTTTATCAAATTCACAAATACTAACAGCCTCCTATTCATAAAATTTGGTCAATACAGCCCAATTTAAAAACAAATACTTTTTTGCAATAAATCACAAATTCAGAAATATATTCATATTTTTCTCTCTAGTTGTCTTTTTTGTTATTTCTACTTTTCATACAATTCAAATAACAAGGATATTTTGGTGGGCTATGAAAGACAAAAACAGTAAATACAGCGAAAAAAATAATGAGCGGTGGGATATCCTAGCAGAAATGCATTCTGGGGCTGCAGAAAAAGGAACTGCAAAATATTATGATCTTGAGGCCTTGCGTGATGGAAAAACATCCCTATTTCCAGTAGAAATTGCTGAATTGCCTGATTTGAAAGATAAACGTGTATTACATCTTCAATGTCATTTTGGAATGGATACAATTTCTCTAGCCAGAATGGGGGCAAAAGTCGTGGGTGTGGATTATTCTGAGAAAGCAATCGCAATAGCTAACAAGTTGGCTGAGGAATTAAGGGCCAACGCCACATTTATTCATAGTGATATTTACAAATTACCTGATCTAATGGTTGATGACAAAGAATCTTTTGATTTTGTTTATACCAGCCATGGGGTTTTGTGCTGGTTATCAGATATTACGGCTTGGGGACGGATAATTGAGTATTTCCTTAAGCCAGGTGGTCAATTTTATGTAAGGGATCATCATCCATTTGTTGCAGTTTTCGATAATGAGCAGACCACGATGGATTTTAAAGTAAGTATACCGTATTTCAACAAAGGAAAGCCGTTTCGCTATGAATCTGAAGGATCTTATATAGATGAAGATTTTCTTGATAACCCATCCTTTGTTGCCACAGTCTCTTATGAGTGGTTTCACACCTTGTCAGATATTGTTATGGCATTGATCAATGCAGGATTGACTCTTGAATTTCTACACGAGCACCCGACAGTCTCCTGGAAGGCTTTTTCATACACTCGAGAACTTGAAAATGGAGAATGGGAGATTGATAAAAATGATTTGAATATGCCTTTAACCTTCTCCATATTGGCTAGAAAAGCGATTTAATTCATTTTTTTGGTATAGATTTTCAGTTCATTTATCTACAACCTCAGCAATGGCATTCTAAGGGCTTTTCATACTTGTTTATAATCTAATTTTATAGGTCCAAGTGCCAATTATTTGCCAAAAGATTAATTCAATCACCTTCTGTAATCACAATGGCTTATATATATGCTTAATCCTCAAAATACAACTGAAATGAAATTACGGACCTTTATTGAAAATAAGTCATTAAAATTGAAAAATGATTTATTTCGTCTGGCATTGATGGATAAGGAGATGTCAGCGGATGAGAGCAGATTAATAAATTCAGCTATGTCAAATATTCATGAATTAACGCAATATGTTCGAAAAGTAGAGTTAGACGGCGTAATGGATGATGTAGAGGAGACAAATTTGGTATTTTTTATTGAAAAGATTGGACAAGATTGTTTAACAATTGCTATGGAAGATAAGGTGGTTTCATACGCTGAGAAGGTTGTTTTATCACATATCAAGAAAACGTTAGTTGAATTAAAAGAGTTCGTAGATCGATTTAACAAACAAATTCAATTTAATAAATAGTAGATTAGTATAGAATTAAAATCGGTTATTTTTCAAAAATTCTAAAATTTGAGGTAATATTAGTCTTTTTTTGACATAAGCTTGTTGATGATTTGCCTCGGGGATTGAAACATATGTAACATTAGGGATCAATTTAGCCGCTTGGAGCGTCTCCTCATAGAAATAATCATTTTCCCCACAGAAATAAAATACTGGTAGGTCTATTTCGGGTAATAGTTCAGCCATCCCTTGCCAGTTTCTGGTATCAATAGTGTCCGCAATGAGCGCTTGATGATCATTATTTAGTATTCTTTGTCTTACTTTTTCAGGTAATTTTCCATACTGTTGCTCATAATTGATCACCAACCCCTCCATTCCATTTTTCAACAATTCAATACGTTTATTCATATCAATTGGAATCTTACCAAACGGGCTCATACCTCCAATAATTAGTGTTTTAACCCTTTCTTTCGCGTACTTAGCAAATCCAAATGCAACCCTACCTCCCATTGAGTACCCCATCATATGTGCTTTACGAAGGTTAAGAAGGTCTAAAACTGCAACTACATCCTTTACCCGATGAGTCAAATAATATTCGTCAGGATCATGCGGTTTGTAGCTCTGTCCATACCCTCTCAAATCAATCAAAATGAGGTTGAAATCGTTTTTTAAGCTTTTTACATAAGATAAGTCAGACCAAATTAAATGGTCATTCATAAATCCGTGTAAAAGTACTAAGGGCTCTCCCTGTCCCTTTACCTCGAAAAACACTGGGTGTTCACCATTGTAAGCGAATGGCACATTTTACCTCAGCTTAAACTGATAGAAAAAGGCTTCTTCTAGGCCATTTAAAGGATCTTAATTGTTTAATCAACATATTTCATCGGACTTTAGTTAATCTACCAAGAAATATTTGTAGAATGATTTAACACGTTAAAATATGCGTGTAGGCCTGCCTGTGATTGAAGCTGGTATGGTGATCGGCATAATTAATCTTAAAACCAAAAAAGTATCAGTAGAAGGCTCTACATCTATTAAATTTGCGTGTGCCTCGACTGCTGAATGTTGTTCAAATCTAAAGATACCTGTTACAGACTTTGATATCAAGAGAATTGAGGATCAAGGTTATGGGATTGATCAAATCGTAGAGAGTTTAAGTCCGGAATTACGTCTTCCAAAGACTGAATCTGGCAATATAGAGAAGAATTACTGGATGAAACGCAATCCCTTTTCCAACACTTGTACCTTTCTGGAGGATAATCTCTGCAAAATACATGAATTCAAGCCTTTTGGATGTTCTGTATTTCCCTTTTCACTCAAATATGAGAGTATGGACCTTGTATCTATAAAAATCCATCCATCAAATCTATGTAAAACGATATCAGTATCTCTACCTGAAGAAGCAGATAATAAAAAGCATTTGAATATTCTATTAGCTGCTATATTAGAAGAAGAAGCCTTTAGGGCGCAATATTTTGAGAAATATGGATTTGATTTGTAACTATCAATGAGTTGAGATACGAAGGACCTCACTTATGGCCCTCAAATCATACGTCTTAGATACTTTGGGATTATCTCAGGATTTGCTTGTTATCTAAGTTTAATTCGTTACTTGCAATAAGTACACCTTTACCTTATATTATATCCCTTTCATCACTAGTTGTAAAGCATTTAATTAGTTGTGAGTGAACAATGTGTGCTATTAAACTCCCTTTTGTATGTACAATTGTATATACAATTTATTCTTTCGTATATACAAGAATGTTAACAATGTAACTTTCTAATTAGTTTAAACTGATTGAAAATACATTGTTTTTCATTATTAAGTATTTTATATTGTGCGCATTATATATGGAGTGAATCGTTCAATTCATAATTAATCCAAGGAGGTTACACAAACAACATCGACTAATACTATTGACTCTGGGAAAAGTCGCACATAATACCGTCAATTGTATGCATTAATTGTTTGATAAAAAAGAAAATTGAAAAGGAACGGACCCAATAACATTTCATAATTGAGTTCTCTTAAAGAAAACAAAAGCTGGGCGATTAAGTTAAATGGGATCATCCATCGATTGCCAACAAATCGTTTCATTGCTTATGAAGTAATTGGAATTCCCTCAATTCTTTTTATCTTTTCTTTTTTGATTTATGATTTACTCTTTGGTTTAGATGATGAAGAGCCTACAAGTGGCAGTGACTTCGTTTTGGTATTAGTAGTGTTCATCATCCTTTGGCCGGTATTATATTCCATTACGATTTCTTCTCTTTTAGACCCAAATTCCCAAATCGGGTCACTCTGGGAAGGCATTTTAGTATTCGGTTATTTGATAATTCAAACCCTACTCATTGGTTTTGGTTATTTTGTTTATTTTCGTAAAACCAAAGATATTAAACAGTACAAGCTCCAAAGAAAGGATTATCAAAATAATATGAATGAATTAGAAGTGAAATTAACTAATGGTTTCTACGCGGGAGCGATTGAACTAATTGGAGACATTGAAACTAATAATGGGGCTGTCCTAACACGGGATGAGAGGAAATACCTGAATAACAAAATCGAAGAATTGAAGAAGTATAATTTTCCAAGCAGTAGCGATATGGAAGCTGCAAAATCTGTAGGATTCAATAATTTTGATGAATGGATTACAGCAAAATCAAAGGGTTTCACAGACATTGAAACATATCAGAAAGCAATGAAGGGTGGTTTTAAAGATTATCAAGAATATTCGAGGATGGTTCATCTTGGTTTCAAAACAAAAGAAGGTTACCTGTCAGCAAAGTTGGAGGATGATAGAAAGGATATTGAGGGGGCATATTCCGAAATCTTAGAAGTATTTGCACCACCGATACATCTTTTGAGAATCGCAGAAAGGTTAAATAAATCAGTTGATTATATCTACGATACAACTTTATTGTTAATTGAACGGAAATTATTAATGGGGAAGATTCATACTAGTGGAAGTATAGATTCGAAAGATCATCAATTAGAACTAACCCATATTGAAAGTAAAAGGCTAGAAACATTAAATGAACACAACGAAACAAACAATCCCTCAATTATAGATGCACTTCAAACACGCTCTGAATGTGGAAATGCTCAGTCTATTATTGCCAGAACTTGTACAGCCTGTGGTAAAGAATTACCTTTTTGTAATCTATGTAAACGTGGGTATGGGGAGAGAGAAGTAACTGTAAGTTGTAAAGAATGCGAGAATATATTCCACCGACAACATTTGCTAGCCTTTGTACAATCAAAAGGTCAATGTCCAATTTGCAGTGTTAAAATGACAATAACACAATTCGATCTATGAGTTAACCTAGTTTTTGAATTATCTAACAAATTATTCAATAATTAAAAAATCAGCACTTTTAGCTCATTCTATCTTGCATCACATGGAGATACGAAAATATATAGAAAGAGGTATACTAGAAGTACCATAAAAAAAATTTGCGTCACTTTAGAACATAAACAAAATAGTTAGTTTCCAATAAAATTAAAATTTTCGAGTATATCTCGCTCTATCTATTACTTCTTGTCTGACAAGATCTTGATTTATTCTGTCTTCAGAATAAATACTTGCATTTGTAAATTTTAATTTTAAATTTTTCTTGAAAATTTTGTTAAGAATTACGTTCATGAAATGTAATATCACTCCTAATCCTACTGCAACTATTGAACCGATGATGATAAGAAATATCAGTATAATAATGTTGTTCATTGGGGTCGCTGTACAATATATTAACATTTGAATATTAAAACATATTGATGGTCCGTGTATCCTTAAATATTTCCATTATCAATCACGATTTTTTTCTGTATTTATTTGTCCCAATTGTCAACCATTCCAGCCCTTCAATTATCTCCATATACACTCTAACCTTACCTGTAGAGCTAATATAATATTACTTATAATAAATCCACAAATGCTCTGATTAACATAGTATTATAAATTGTTAAAAACCATATCAAAAATGCTGTAGTGGTGAATAATAATACACACAAGGAGTATCCATAGCCAGTAAAACTTCGATTGTAAACTATTGTATGAATTACTAAAAATGCAATTACAAGAATTGTAAATGTGATAAATATGATTTCAACAAGCTCAAGACCATCTTTTCCTTCAAATATTAATACGTAAATCATGGTTGGATACATAAGGACATCTTTTACAATCAATGTAATAGCCCATATTCCAAAATATCTACTGTTGGGTTTGTAATCTGAATGTGTTTCCAATGATTCAAAAATGAATTTAGTAATAATTACAGCTCCAAATAAGATTGTAATATGTATCCATGACAGCATAATGAAAAGCTTGAAAGCTTCTTTAACAGTTCCACCCTCTCCAAATATCGCGTTTATAACAATAAAAGTCAGAGCAAAAAATAATCCTGAAGTAAAAATTAAGAATGCACTAATTCGACTGAAACGTTCGTTGGAAATCACACTAATAGTTGCAGCAGAATCAAAGCGAAGGCTAGATGTGACTGTATTTTTTGTCAATTTTTCGTGATGTAGAAACATCAACTTTGGTTCAACCTTTTTAGTTTTTAATGCAGGTCTTGGTGTGACAGGAGATATTTTTTGCTGATTTGAAGTGCAGTACGGACAAAATTTGCTATTTGAGGGGATGAGATCAAAACAGCGTACACAATTACTGCTATCCTGTGTTATTGGAGTGCCACAGTGTACATTATTATTCATTTAGACATCCCTCCCCAGTGGCAATTGAATGAATATGCGAAGAATTTGATAATTAAAGATCCAGGTTAGAAAAAATGCAAAAAATGAAACTGAAAACGCCAACATCTGAGTATCTTCACGATCTTTTGGTCGAGATAACCTATCCACAATGATTGGAACCAATAAAACGATAGTTAATACCCACAAAACCACATCTAATACCATGAAAGGTGCTTCATAATTACTAGTTTCTGATACTGTATCCTTGAAGAGACCTTCACCATATTCCATAAGCGCAAACAAGATCAAAACCCTTCTAACTTCATTAGGGTCCCCCTCTTCTCTAAAATTAGCAAAAAACACACACAATTTTGATAAAAATCTAGATTTAACTCTCTCAGTAGTTGTAGACACGAAATTCATTATAAAATCTCAATTCGAAAATATATAGTTTATTGTCAATCATGTACCTTAATCATTAGTATAACTTAGTTGTACTACCAACTTGAAAAATTCAATTTAACTTATTCAAATTTTGGTTTAATCTGGTTCAAATGAATTATTGAAATATTGGTCTTGTCAATTTTTCTTTAGTAAGTATTTTTATGTGATCATCATTTCAATTGAAATATGAAAACTGTTAAAATTTTGAATATTATCTCATTTATCTTTTTTATTTCTATTCTCCACTTTAGCCAGTGCAACCGTTCATTTCGCACCAGTAATGAGAAAATCGCCAACTGACTTGACCTATCTAATAGGAACAACTGGCAATGTATTGATCTGGGCCTTTGATGCAAATGAATCAGGCGATGAACCCAGTAAATATTTTATCACTCTAGACGGTGTTGTCATCCCAGAACATGATTTCGTTAATTGGCAAGATAATGTGGATATTATCGTGAACGTTGATGGTCTTGATTTGGGGAGTTATGTAGTCGCAATTGTTGCCAATGATACTGGTACCGATAATAATCAAGCTTCATCAACCACAGATGCGGCAATTGTTAGTGTTGTATTGGAGATAATTGACACTGATCAACCTTCAGATACAACATCAGACTCTATTACCTCAACACCAAGTGATGATAGTACATCATCTGATACAACTCTTGACACGACTACGTCTACAACTGGGACAACCAACACCGTGGATACCCAATCATCTAATTCAGGAACATCAGATGTGAATGCTTTTCCGATTACAATCTTATCATTGATATTTGCATTAGCCATTGGAATTCCAATTCTTAAGTATAATAAATATTGATTCACTAAGCTAAATCAAAATTAATTTGAGAAAACCCTAAAGTTAACTACATTTTTCTTTAGTAAGTATTTTTATGTAATGATTTTTTGATTAATTCATGAAACAAGTTAGGATGTTGAATGTTATTCTATTAATTATGTTGACATCATATTCGGTTGGTGCTGCAGTCCATATAGCACCGAAACTCGTTAAGTCACCAGATGATTTGACGTATGCTGTTGGTACAACTGGGAACGAATTAATCTGGGCTTTCGACGCCCATGAATCTAATGATGATTCTAGTAAATATGTTGTTACAATTGATGATGTGGTTGTTCCAGCACATAATTTTGTAATGTGGCAAGATAATGTGGATATCGTTGTGAATGTGGATGGTTTCGATCTGGGGAGCTATGTAGTAAAAATAGTTGCCAATGATACGGGAACGGATAATAACCAGGCTGCGTCGACATCAGATACCGTAAACGTTAATGTTGTAACAGAACTACCTAGTACCACTGAAGACCCTCTTCCAAGTAGTACTTCAGATACCAATGCCTTCCCTCTAACATTTTTATCATTAATCATCGCATTAGCTATCGGTATTCCAATTTTAAAGTTAAAAGATCTCAGAAAATAGACAAAATCCGGCGATCGATAATTATATTCTACATACCTAGATTAATATCAATTACGCAATTCGATCATTTTTTCTAATCTGCAAAAAATTATAAAATGTGAAGTCACACGAGGCTCTATTGTCTATTAACTCTTTTTTCCTGATTTTATTACTAATCTTGAATACTTCAATCACCTCATCCAATGCCTCGGTGAGGATAGAAAGTCCAATTGACCCTGTGAAAATTAGACAATTGATGCAAGATCAAATCGATATGGGTCCTCGAGTGCCTGGAACTCAAGCTTCACTGGATTTTCAAACTTGGCTGATTGAAATAATTGATACTACTGTTTGGGAGATTAATACACATAGTTTTGACTATAACGGAATTGAATTGCGTAATTATTGGATTGTAGGTGCTGGAGCATCAGATTATCCAAATTATATTATCGGTGCTCATTACGATTCAAGAGCAGTAGCAGATAAGGAGCCATCAACGTCTCCTGTTCCTGGCGCAAATGATGGGGCGTCCGGTGTAGCAGGTATTCTGGAATTGATACGGCACATTCCGACAAATATGGTTTCCAATTTTGGTTTTGTACTTTTTGATGGTGAAGATCAAGGGAGTAATGGTATAAAGGATGCGAATAATATATCTTGGCCTTGGATCGTGGGTTCTAATTATTTTGTTAGTCAGATGACTGCTAATCAAATTGACCAAACTCGTGCATTTGTTTTGTATGATATGATCGCGGATGATGATTTTCGGTTACCATATGAGCCAAATAGCAATAGTACATTAATTTCACAATTTTGGGGGCAAGCTGAATCACTTGGATATGGCGATATTTTTGTTGACCAACGTGGTACTGGTCTTATTGATGATCATATTCCATTTAAAAATGCTGGAATACCTTCAATTGATATTATTGACTTCACATATCCAGAATATCATACTACATTGGATGATATGGATCACATAAGTGAGACCAGTGTTGCAATCGTTGTAGACGTTACACTCGAATGGATAATCAATGTTGTTGCATTAGAAATAATTGATGAATGTTATCCTTCATCTGCCTGCTCCGTTAACACATCTACCAATAATGATACTACTTCAGCAAATACTAATTTTCCCTCAATATTTTCATTGCTTCTATTTCCTCTAATAATTATGATACGATCTTACATTAAGCGAAAAAATTGATGAAGTAAGGTATTGATGTTTATCTAATCTGGTTTAATTAAAGTTAAATTGGAATTAGAAAAACTAAATCGGCATAAACAAGATTAACTAGTTTTATTAAAATTGAATTATTATAGTTATTATTAATATAGGGTATTTCATTTTTATAAATAAACTTCTAGAAATTTATTATTATACTATAATGAAAAAACTTCACCTAGATTTCTAGAAATAGTCATTTTTATTTAATGTTAATGCATTTCTTATCGGGCTTTTATTAAAAGAAAATTATACCATTAATTGAAAGAAGAAATTATGAATCGATAGAAAAATTCTAATAAAAAATATATTCCTAATCAAAATTTGTAAATTGAAATTTGATTTATTTCATTCGCATAAATTAAAAATTTAAGTAAATTTATGTTATCCTATTGCATATTTTGTATCACTTTTCCTATTAATACTTTTATTTTGGCAATTATATTAATTCTTATAAAATTTTTACTTATAAGTTGTATTTCTAATAAATAAATAGTCATTTACTTCTTTAATATTAGCTATAATAAGATATATAATTTAGCTTTCAATCTTTAATTTTGCTTGAATATAAGTTATAATTCATGTAAAATAATTTAAACATTTGATTGTTTAAACAATAATAATAATCATTGATCATTATCCGATGATATTTTTAGTTTTCATCTATTAAACAGATATTTAAAAGAACATAGTTAAATTCATTTGAAACATACTTTTCTGGAGTAATAAATACAACTCAATCAATTTTCATACAGTACTACTTCAGTACTGAACAACACAATATTAAACTAAATCACTCATATTTATGTGAATTATTAGTTAAATGTATAATTGTTAATAGATCTAATATAACTTAAATGTGAATAAAGTATTTAAGTGGTAATGCGTATTATTTTTTATATGTGGGTGCTATAATTTGAGTTTTTTTGTTTTTTCTATTTTATCAATAGAACCCACCTATCTGTGGTATTTTCTTTTTCACCAATAATTATATTTTTTTCCTAGGAAATCTATTCATCATTTTAATTTTTCTAATATATATAAGCAATTTATAAGTTCAGAAGGATCATTTCTAACTAATTAATAGCGGAGGTATCATGCAAATCCATTATAATTATTTTTCTACATTTCCTCCACTGAACTTCATTAAAAAAATAGTCTATCTTGCACTTTTGGTACACCCAAAAGAGTTAATAAAATACAATAAAATGTGAGTATAGTGACAAAACAAAAACCAGTAATTCTGGTTGTAGATGATGAAGTAGAAGTTTTAAATGCAGTACTTCGTGATTTACGTAGTAAATATGGAAAAAAATTTCGAATAGTAAAAGCAATTTCGGGTGAAGAGGCTTTAGAGATTACACACAATTACAAAAAGAGAGGGATGAATATTGCCTTATTTGTTAGTGATCAGAGAATGCCAGGTATTGATGGTACTGAATTTTTAGAACAAGCGATAAAATTATATCCTTATTCAAAAAGAATTCTTTTAACTGCTTATGCCGATACCCAAGCAGCAATCCAAAGTATTAACGATATTAATCTTGATTACTATTTAGTAAAACCATGGGATCCTCCGGAACAACATTTATTCCCTATTGTTGATGATTTACTATTCGATTGGGAAGCATCAAATGAAATTGAATATGCAGGTATACGCGTAGTTGGTTATCTTTGGTCATCTGATTGTCATGTTGTCAAAGATTTCCTAGCTCGGAACCTTATTCCATATCAATGGCTTGATATCGAACTTGATGAGAAGAATGAGGCATTAGCCAAAACAGTAGTTGAAGATCTCAATGCATCTCCAGTTATCTTCTTTCCAGACGGGGATACGTTGACAAAACCTTCAATCCCTGAACTTGCCAAAAAAATTGGTTTGAAAACAGAGGCCAAAGAACCTTTTTATGATCTTGTGGTGATAGGTGCAGGTCCTGCAGGTCTTGCAGCAGGAGTTTATGGTGCTTCAGAAGGTTTATCAACCATTGTAATAGAAAAAGAAGCTCCTGGTGGACAAGCTGGGACAAGCTCAAGAATTGAAAATTACCTCGGTTTTCCAAAAGGAATAAGTGGTGCTGATTTAACCAGACGAGCAGTTGCACAGGTTGAACGTTTAGGTGCAGAATTGATGTTGACAAAAGAAGTTATGACAATAACCATCAACGATCAGTACAAGATAATCAAACTAAGTGATGGTTCGGAATTAAGATCCAGAGCCGTTTTAATTGCCACTGGAGTTCAGGTGAACGAATTTAATGTACCTGGAATAGAGGAGTTAAGTGGATCAGGTGTATATTACGGTGCTTCACTCACAGAAGCAGTTTCTTACAAAGATAAAGATGTATTTGTTTTGGGAGGGGGAAACAGTGCTGGTCAAGGTGCCATGTTCTTCTCTAGATATGCATCCAAAGTTCATGTTGTTATTAGAAGATCGGATCTCGAACAAACGATGTCAAAATATCTAATAGATCGACTTGAAGCTGCTGAAAATGTGGATATTGTATCACAAACCGAAATTATTGAATTAAAAGGTGATGGTAAATTAGAGCAATTAGTTCTGAAAAGCAGCCAATCTGGAGAATCAAGCACTGTATCTGCATCTGCACTTTTCATTTTTATTGGTGCAAAGCCTAATACAAAATTGGTTGAGGAATTTATTGATTGTGACGGTGCTGGTTTCATAAAAACTGATAATTCAATAGAAAAATGGACTCAAAAACGGCCCCCATATCCGTTTGAGACAAAAACACCTGGAATTTTTGCTGTGGGTGATGTACGTTCAGGATCAAGTAAACGCGTCGCTGCTGCAGTGGGAGAAGGGGCGGTATCTGTGCAAATGATTCACCGATATTTATCAACGGTTTAAGTGAATTCTTATGGAAAGATCAGACTTTATTAAGAGCGTAGATCTCTTTTCTAAACTAAATAAATCGGATATAAATCAACTCTGTTCAATTTCAGAAGATGTTTTCTACTCTCCCGGAGAGGTTATATTTCAAGAAGGAGAGCTATCGAATACAGCTTATATTATCCAAGAGGGACAAGTTGAAGTTTTCAAATCTCATGAGGGTCGTAATATATTATTAGCTGTCCGCAGTGTGGGGGAAATTGTTGGAGAATCTTCAATTTTTGAGGAAAAACATCAAGAGTCAACAGTAATAGCAAGATCAGATGTCAAAGTTATTTCTATCAATAAGGATCAAATGGATAAATTGATTGAAATGAGCCCTCATGCATCACGAGCCATGTTTCAAACAGTACTTTCCAGGCTTAGATCAAGGCAGGCACTTTTGCAACAAAGTGAAAAAATGGCTCAATTGGGTACATTATCTGCAGGATTGGCTCATGAGTTGAATAATCCAAGTTCTGCTGTATCGAGTGGGACCAGTCAAATGTCAAAAGCGATGGATAAGCTGTTAATCTCACAAAGCGAAATTCAAGATCATACCTACATAGATACTCAGAACAAGTATTTGAGTGAATTAGTTAAAATAGTTAAAAAAGGTGCTACAAATCCATTTGAAATGGATTCTATAACTCAATCCGATCTGGAAGAACAAATAGAAAATTATCTTGAGGAAAAAGGTATTGATAATTCTTGGGAATATGCTCCATTATTGGCTTACATTAACCCTACAAGGGCTCAATTTGAGAAATTATCTTCATTATTTGATATGAACGAAATCAATCATATTATTGCATATCTGAGCAATTTAGTTGCTGTTTATTCATTGTTTAACGAGGTGAATCAGGGTGCTGAGCGAATCTCATCAATTGTGAGAGCACTTAAGGAATATTCATATCTAGATCAGGCTCCTGTAGGTGAAATCGATCTCCATCAAGGAATTAATAACACTCTGGTAATATTAAGAAATAAGTTAACCAAGGGTATAATTATTACCAAGGATTATGATAAGACAATCCCCAAGGTGGAAGCCTATGGTAGTGAATTGAATCAAGTTTGGACAAATCTAATTGATAATGCAGTGTATGCGCTTAATGAGGAGGGGGAGTTGATAATTAGAACTCGATTGATAGGAGATTGGGTGACAATCGAAATTATTGATAATGGTCCTGGAATACCTGAAGCTGTAAAAAATAAAATTTTCAATCCATTTTTTACCACTAAACCACCCGGTAAGGGCAGTGGGTTAGGATTGGATATAACTTACAATATCATTGTAAACAAGCATAAAGGGGATATTAAGGTATTTTCTAAACCTGGAAATACCTGTTTTAGAATAACAATTCCAGTTAATTTTGAAACAATTAGAACTGGCTCTTCCCCCTCTGATTTCATATTGAGGCCTTCTGATGATAAATT
>MDVR01000035.1 GCA_001940725.1 Candidatus Heimdallarchaeota archaeon LC_2
TGGTTCTTTTTCTTCAGAAACTTCTTTGATATGTTCAGCATCCATAATATGATTTACTTGAGTATTAATTTCGATTGAAATTTTTTCTTCGTCAAGGGTTTCTGTTGCAAAATCTGGTATTTTAGGCAAATCTTCACTAAACTCTGGGATCGCAGGTTCACTATCAAAATCTGGTATGTCAGGCATTTCATCGTGAAATTCAGGTATATCTGGACTCTCCATTTCAGACTTATCAATTTTAGATGATTTCTTATCTAAATCATCTAGAAACGAATCGATATCTTCAATTTCTTCATTTGAGTCTTTTAATGGCATGTCGCAATTAGGACAAATAACTGCTGCTTTAGCTACAACTTCGTTGCATGCCCAGCACGTAGATGTTTCTTTATCGGACATTAAACCAATATTCATTATTAAAATTAAAAACATTAGCAATTTAGATCGATCGAATACTCAAATAACTAAATATACTCTAAATTTATGTTTACAAATTTATAACTAAACCTAATTTATTATGAACCAAACAGTAATTCCCTCATCAAGGAAATTTAAATGGAGACGAAATCATTATTTTTAATTCTTGGATTTTCAATTATCTTATCTGCATTATCGATATTTGAGACTTCAGTTGATTATACTCTATGGGAAAAATTTGTATTCGGAATTATTTTAGCGGATATATTTTATTTATTTCTAATAGTTTTGATAAATCCTAGAATTATATTTGGAAAGTATTATGTGAAGTGGGATCCCAAGATGTTACAGAATTTTCAAGGTTCAATAGGGATAATGATATTTTTATTGATTTTCTACTTACTCTTAGGAGGGAATAATGGAAGTACAATTTCAAATATCGCAAGATATATCTTATTTTCGATTTCAACAGTGTGTATCATTTTGTTAAATATCCTAGTAACAAAGGCTGCAATCGATGATAACGATGATATAAATACCAAGTAAGAATTGTATTTACTATTAATTACTGATTTTATTCATGATCGGTATATCACAAATGGTCCGGGTTGGTTGCAGACTGCCTGGAATACGATTATGGGGTCAGATACGCTGGTTGATTTGGTAGCTAAAATATGGATTTTACCTGGAACCGTAGCAGATAAAGTGAAGAGTGTAGCCCAGGATGCTTGGAATGGTATTAAAGCAGTAGGTCAATTTATTATTGATACTGTAATTAAAGCAATTTTGGATTCGATCGTATTAATTTTCCATAAATTCATTTCAGCTATGTCTGCGATATTTTTGGAGTTAGATCCTACCGTTCAAATAACTTCTCTTCAAGATGGGGTTCGAATAGGAGATGACGAATTAAGAATTTTTAGAAATAATCTAGGTCTAACACTTTTTTTCGGTTCTAATTCAATTACTATCTCTAATGTAATGACATTAGCAAAAATTGTTTTCCGACACTATAACGGATCGAATATATGATACGAAGATGGCTGAAATGGTTGTGGATCCTTTATTACATACAATGGATCTCAGACAACATTTGATCGTGGATTTGCAGATTGAGTATTTAGATTAATTATTAAGGATCGATCAAGATCACCTCCTTCAAATTTGTTAAATATCTGGTGGAGGATGTTTTTCTAGATATCTCTCACATTCCTCTCTTACATCCTTTGATACATGTTCAGGATAAATACCTTCACGATCTTCAAATCCATCAATTATTTTAATAACTTCATACATCTTCTCACTTTTGGTATTTGCAAAATAACCAATTAACTCAGTTTCTTCGTCTTTGGTAAGATTATTAATAAATGTCAAAACGACTTGATAATTTGTTATATCATGGGAAAATTCTACTAAAGTTTTAGTAACCTCTTTTTTATGACTCTTGTAATCTAATAGTAAATGCCCTTTAATCGTTTGTCTACTTAGAATAGATTTGATTATCATGTTCTCCTGGTATAAAATTATATTCTCATCAAATTCATAACTCAAGTAATAGACCCTATCGAGGTCCTCCATTTCAATTATTTTTCTATCAAATATTTTCTTTATTCCCTCAGGTGAGGTATAATCGGCTAAATAATAATCCAACTCCTCGTCAGAGCTCTTCCAGAACCAACAATTAGGATGACCCTTCTCACAACTTTCTTCATCATGTGTGAGACTACAACTTTCATGGAATTTCTCCATTTCATCAACAAAAATAAAATCCTCAAGAGTAAATGGTACATCAATTTTTCCCAGAAATTCACTTAATAAAGCAAAGATATCCCAGTTAATATCATACCTGTATTCTACTTTGCAATAATACTCTTCAAATTCAAGAGGTTGAGAAATACTTCCCCAAAGCTGTCTCATCACTCCCAATAGTTCCTTCACAGAATTAAATACCTTATACACTTGCTTAGAAATCACACCTGATTTTTTGGAATAAATCGTCATCTCAATACCCTCGTTGTAAGCCAACTGAACTCCAATATAGATAATATCCATTGTCTGGGTTTCAGGAATATAGGGATTTACTTCAGGTTTCTCTTCAATATTACAGGGAATTAGTTGAATGTTTCTTATATTCCACCTCTTCAATTCATCCACACGCATTTTCAGCTTTCTCACTTCAGACCAATCATCCTTTAACCATAGATATCTCTCTGATCCCAAATAGCCACTACATATAGGAATAATATCTATCAATTCAAAATTATCCAATGCTACATCTGGATGACTAATTTGCCATTGTATTTCTTTTAATTCATCATAATCGGTGAATTCAAACATACCTTTACCATCTTCAAATCTAATTATAGAATATTTACTACCTATCTCAATTACTCCCTGCTCTTCATTCCTAATCACATCGTTGTCCAGTGATAGATAGTAAAGACTTCTTGATTCCAACTGTTTCCATATATTTGCAATATTAAACATGTATTTTATATTTGATATCATCTCATAACCCAGAGTATATAACATCCAGGTGCTGAATTGTTTCCATAGTTGTACCAGATGATTATCCCTTAGTGGATATATAGCCCTCAAAACTAGAAATACCAAATTGTACCAGTTGGTATTCTTCTCAAAATTATCATAATTCATATCCAATACGCAATAAGTCTTGTAGAAATTATACCTGTATTCTTCAATTAAGGGCATGAGATTAATGCCCAAACTGGATTCGGTAAGAATCATAGATTGCGGTATGTTATCGTCAAAATCTTCGAGGATATATTCTAAATCCTCTTGATTGGATATAAATGATATGACATCATCTAATGCTTCAACTACTTGGGTTCTTTTTCCAAACTCATTACTATATGGTACCCTGTATGTTCTCTGATACATTTTATTTATTCGTTTGAAAGGATTACGCGATCTAAACTCTCGATTTACATATTTTTTCTCGTCATCGACAAAAGGTAAATGGAAAAAGCGAATTGTCTTTTCTTTTATTCCCAGCTTACTATATTCAAGAGTTAATGTATCAAATGAATAATCTGCTCTGATACAGGCAATCAGATCATACACTTCTTCAAGTTTTATTCTTGACAAATTGCGGCTCTCATCATATTTTTTCCTTCTGTCAGTTTTATCAAACTTTCTTGCAATGCCAGTTAACGCGGGACATATAGTGATTTTTACATTTTCTTTCAAATCTACGATATCTCTAATAATTATCCGGACATCATCATACAGTGGTTTTTTACTTTTCTTCGGTGGTACAGGAAGATTATAAATGATCTTGGTAATATAATTTTTTCTCTCGCTATATTCACGGTAAGGTAGTATACAACGATCCTTATATATTTTTGAGGTGTTTATGTCCTTGACTGCCCGATCAATAAGATATATGTGCTCTGAATTTAAATTTTCTAATATTAATTGTTCCTTCTCCCAGGGACGAGTAAACATTGTTTTGCTGTCTGCCCAACCAGTTATAACTACTGGTTTTTTGATTTGTCTGAGCATATCGATATCTGGATTTGATATAGTTATTGGAATAATTTCTACTTGGTCAAGTACATCTTGTGGTAATCTCATTCTTTCTTTTGTAAAATCAGAATACACATCGAGAGTATCCAATATTATTATCTCCCCATGTTCCTCTACTGCAGTTTTGATGCAGTCATATACGGCAGCAATATTTGCTGCTGGCCTACCAAAATTAATATTTGAAGCAGCCGTTGTATAGAGAGTTATATTTTGGTTATTTCTATTTTCTCCATTTTCACTAAATAGTTGAGGAATATAAGGTGTCTTCTCACCAGCTTTGGAATCTTTTAGTAATAATTCAATATTCTGAAAATCTTTGAATACAATAGCTATTTCTTCATCTTCAGGATAAATATATCTACCATTCAAATCTTTATAATTTTCCTTGATATAATTTGGGAGTGAATATAATAAATTATGAATCATATCTCGTAAATTACGGTTTTCTGCCCTAACAGCTACAACTGCCTCTAGAGGTGCATATTGATCTTCTCTTAGAATTACCTGCATCTCATTGACTAGCATATATGAGTAGGAATTCAGCTGATTGGATGCACTGCTATTCATTGTATTGGATACTGTAGAATGCCATTCATCAACAGGTTCCAGTTTAATCACCGGTTTTGGTTGTTTAAGTTCTGGTCTTCCCCTCACCGGTTTAGATTCGAAATCGTATATTCCACTAATTTTTGTCTTTAGATCTAGAATAATCACAGGGACCCATAGATACCTATTTTTCCTTAGAATTCTTTTAAAAATAACAAAATCAATTTTAGCTGATTTTTTACTTGCAATAGGTAATTCTGCCACTACTAAATACCCAGAATTATTCTGTATGTATTTATCTCCATTGAAAACTACATCTTTAAGGCTATATGGATGGGGTAATCCAGACATTATCTCCTGATGTCTGATGGTACCAATTTTTTTATTCTCTATTTCAAATAGTTCTATTACTCTCATATAGAATTTATCATTTATGTGGGGATCATCTATTTCATCTTTTATCTGATTAAATAGCTTATCATTTGTATTTGGTAATTCCAGTTGAGTTACTCGGTGTACCGCATGATTGATTTCCCTATCGTATTTTGCTAATCTAATAACATCATACAGGTCCTTGTCCATATCTAGTATACTCTGATATTTTTTTTCAACAGATTTTCTTCCTTGCCCCCCTCCAGCATAGATATAATCAATATATGGTTTGAATTTAAATAAAAGTGTTAGCAAGTATCGTGTCGCCGTATATGAATTCACTCTATAGATAAATAAATGGTGACAAAGAAACCACAAGTGTGCTCTTGTCATATCGATCAAATCCAGAGATGGGATATTAGGATGAGTTATGGTAACGAATGCATGTTTTGGAGATATATATCCCCTATCCTTACCAATACTCTCAGTAGAAATTGGCAATGGATAGTACTCCTCTGCAAATGCACGCATGAGTGCACCTGCTATATTGAATAGCATATTCAGTGGATCCATATCTCCAGTTGAGTCTTGGTATCTTTTGAATATTGTATTTCCATACCTGCTACTAGATTCAAAAATCAATCTAAGAAAATTCTTTCGTAAATTGGATTCTGATCTTCTAAGCTCATCAAAATATTTGTTTTGTTTCCATTGATTCATTGCTGATCTATATTGTTCATCAATTATTTTCGTTATATGATTGAGATCCTTGGTGTTGATTTGTCTTGATAATCGTTTTATAGAACTTAGGGATCTGAGCATTGCAGTAACTAACATATCCCCAGGATCTTCCATATGGAGGGATATAATCCTGATTTATTAATTTCTTATGATAATCAGTTAAACTATTGTCATTTTTTTAAAATATGTTGAATAAACTATTGATTACCATTGATTATTAATAATTTCATGAAAATGGTACATAAAAATTAGGTGTCAAAAATGTGGTATTTATTTACTTATTAGTAAACTTTGGAATTTATTTCAAATATTTCCATTTTTTCTTATACTTATTGAATCATAGAGTGTAATAATAATTTTCATATACTTATTAGTAAATTTCAACTTTAGAATTTATTTAATTTTCATTATTTTCATAAAGTTAGTTAGATATATAAATCAAGTAATAATTGTCATCATACGTAAGGATAATAAAATTTACATTTTTTTCAAATTAGTATATTAGGTAGCTTTTTGTTCTTAGGAGACTTGACTTTCAATTAACCCCGCAGTAGTTTAAATAGTAAATTACCTAGATTTATTATGATCATACGTAAGGATAATAAAATATGATTAGATGAACTGGGGTTAAATCTCATGGCAAAAAAAGGTGTTATCACTTCGGTTACAGTTCCTATAAACTATTCTATTTTAGGCAAGTATGAATTGAGGAGATTAACACAAATAGTCAAGAGAGATACTCATGTAATTAATAAATATCTAGGCATTATTCAATTTAATCAAAAATATTTATTGGAATTCAAGAAAGGTCAATACTCTGGAAAACTAGATGAATTAACCCTTTCAACACATTATGGTAGGAAACCTCAGTATGATTTGAAAAGTAAATTCCCACGAATTTCTCACAACGAATTATTAGAATGTAGAGATGGAGCATTAGGTTTATTCAAAAGTTATATTGAATTATCCAAAGATGAGGGTAATGTTAACACTGGCTTTCCTCGAATTAATAATCTGACTGGAAGACAAATTAATTCACGAAGATGGAAATTGGATGTAACAAACTGTACTATAAGAATAATTGATAGTATGGATAGCAATCCCAAAATGATTAAGGATGGAAAAAATAAAACTTATCACGATTGGATAAATATTCCAATCAAATTAAGCAGCTATCATTTAGAACAAATGAATCTGGGTAAACTCAGAACTATTCAAATTGTTGCAAGCATTAATCAAAATCGTGAAAATCAATTTTCAATTAAATTTTCAATCCTTCATGATGTAAATCAATTACCTAGGAATACGAAAGGTGATGTCAAATCAAAACCTGTTGGTGTGATTGGAATTGATCTTGGGATAAAAATTGATATCACCACTGCTATGATAACTGGTAAGGGGGTTATTGATTACAAGACTTTCAAAGTTGATGAAGATATCAAAAATTCTATTCGAAAAACAGAAAATACTTTGAAGGAGCTACAAAGATCTTCTCAGATCCGAAAATTTGATAATTTTGTTGATACTTATGTTGATCGTAGAAACAAGATAATTCAAGATCTCTCATCAAATTCATTTAATCTATATCTAAATAAAATATCATTACATCAAATGTTTGTAATAAATGACAAATTAATTCAGATTAGAAATGCCTTCAAATATGATAATTTATCATCATTTGATCTCAAATCAAGAGCTGAGATAATTCATAATAATAGAATACCACTATTGGCTTATTTAGAAAGCATACTCAATGCTATCAAATCAATATTTGATGTTAATTATGATAACATGTCAAAGGATGAAAAATCCGAGTTAAGGAAAATTCGCAAATCAATTTATAAAACTAAAGATTCTTTGGAAACGATGAAACTTTTATTGACTCCTCAACAATTATACAATACAGATAGCATATTCAAGAAATTAAGAGATATGAGAAATAAAAGGAAAAAGTTGTCAATTGATGCTGATAGAAAATTAGTAGTTGAATTCAACAAGTATGTCGAAGAAATATCTAAAGATTATGATATCTATATTTCAATTGGTAAGCTTAAAGGAATTAGAAATCGTTCTCGAAGAGGTAATGGAAATAAATATCTTAGAAGATTAGTAAATCGCTGGACATTTTATAGAATAACTAATATGATTGAACTGAAAATGGCTAAACTTGGATTGAAAAAACGAGTATTAGTTATCTCAGAAGCCTGGACATCAAAAACCTGCTGGAAATGTAACACCAGAGGCGACAGAATACGTCAGAATTTATTCCAATGTACAAACAAAAAATGTATTTGGAGGGGCAATGCTGATGTAAACGGAGCAATTAATATTGCAAAAAGATTAATTGCAACATTTAAACTTACATCCTTTAGAAATAGAGGAGTAAGAGGGCTAGGTATGTATCTACCTGTCATTTCTTCTAAAAAGAAGAAGTACGGAAAAGCTAGAAGCGTACCGAAAAACCATAATGGTAGTCCTAACTCATTATTAAATAATAAAAATAATGGGAACGCTGGTACTCAGAGTACTCATTCATCACTGAATGAGTTCTTTGAAAATGATCAACCAGTGGTTAAAAATCACGGAAAAACTGACTTTGTAGAAACTAGTAAGAAGAGAAGCAGAAGGACGCACCGTTCCAATGGAACAGAACCTAATTCAACAGAAGCTATTTTGGCTAAAACTAAGAAAGTGAAAGTGATGGCGACATCAGATATAGGGTTGCAGAACGTGAAAAATCTTTATTTAAAAAAGAAAATAAATAACGGTTAGATCATTAGCAATTTTTAGTGTCTGATCGATTATAAACCATCACCCATTTATCTTATTCTAACGTTAATTACTTAATATTGACAGCTAATCGATAAGAATCATTAAATTAGCTACAAGTTAATGATAACCTTATTTATAATTTAATTTAACCTTAATAATATGGGAATTGGCTCTAAACTTCAAGCAAGCCTATTAGAGTTCGAAGAAAAAACAGAAGGAATTTTAGGCTCTTGTGTAATACTTTCATCTCAAGCATTAATGATGGCTGAAGCCTCAAATCATTTTGATCGATCAATTATACAAGGAATGAGTGAGAAATTGATGCGTTTATCTCGTGAAGTGATAGAAATGCTCATTCAAAATGCTGGTTTACAATCAGTAACCATTGAAGAAAATAATCATTTCGTATATGTGAGAAAGGTTAATCCTGAATATCATGTAGTTGTAATTACTGATAAAAGTGAGCTTTCGGGTTTAAGGGATGTAAATATTAAAGGATTAATCTCCAGACTTAATGAAATACTTACTAAATAGTTTTCATCAATTTCCATTTGCATTTTTTATATTATTGATTATCAATATAATAACACCATATTAATTCTATTTGTGACTTTATCTTATTTTTTCTCTCAAAAAAGTTATCAAATTAAATTATGGGATAAATTTAGAATGGCAACGTATATTGAATCTGCACTTGGAGATTTCATCAAGTCTATAATGACTCGTGGGATTAGAACATTAAAATCACCCCGATTCTTTCCATATTCTGCATTTTTATTTCTAATTGTTGGGATTACGACACTCACTGCATTTCTAGACCAAATCACAGATGAGGTTTCCGATTCATTGAAAGACAATCTGCTTTTCTTAGAATTAGCAGCAGCGATTAGTTTCGTTTGGATAGGCATTTTTCTAGGTCGAGCAAATATTAAATTTCAGATTATTGCAATACTTGGATCTACAACTGGATTAACCTTTTTTTTAAAATCTGAAATATTAGATGATCCTACAAAAGTTACTTTTAATGTTGCTGCAGTATTCTATATTTTATGGATAGGTATTGTTGCATTCTCAACATTCTCAGTAATTAGAGATTTAATTGCAAATGAAACTTTTGGTACAATTTTATTTCTTGGTAAACCCGAAGATGATGGTAAAGTAATGTTTTCTACTCTTGCTTGGGTTCTTGTTTTTGTAAATATAGGGTTAGGTTACTTTGTACTTCAAACTTCTGGGATCTCAGATGGTATTTATCTTTCAGGGTTAATTATTATTATCTTATCATTATTGGCAGTGATTCCGCTGCTAGGTTTTCAAAGTCGTAATGATGGTTTTTGGACAATTCTGACTAGTTTTTATATGTTTACAACAATTAAAATAGTACTTTTCACATTTCAAGTAGCAAGTGGAGGGGGAAATGAATCTACATCGGTTTGGGATATATTATTTTCATTATTTATTGCATTATACGCCATACAAAATGCAGCTGCAAGAGGAATAACTCTTGGACAAAAAGTAGATAATGAAGAAGGTGTTGATACTTTGGAAGAAGAATTAATGCTACAAGAGAAACGAGGTCTAACTTCAAAACTTGCTAGATTATTATCTGATCGAGGGATTGTTCTCGTAATTTTAGGTATTGTATTGGGTTATCACACAATGCAAGTACAAACTATTTTGGGACAAGAAACAAATTTCTTGCAAGATGTTTCAATATTTGAAGGGGCGGGAATTGTTATTTTAGGTCATGAAGTTAATTTACTAATTTCCTTGATTATTTACATCGTTAGCCTTGTTTTGTTTATTTTACTACCTCCATTCAGAAGATATGCTAACCCAGAAATTAATCGTATCACATGGCTACCACCATATGAAGATTTGAAAGATGTAATTACTAATATTAAATCTGGTGAAATCGCATGGAAGATGGATGTAACTAAAATGATTATTGGGATGGGCAAAGACAAACTTGTATCTAAATTTAGTCGAAAGAAAAAGTCTAAGACCACAGAGCAAAGATTCACGTCCACCTGGAAAAAATTAAGAGGGAAAAAAGATTGATCAACACTGATAAAGAATCCTTTTACAAAGAAAATCAATTACCCGATTTTTTGCGATATTAAAATACTATTACTAAAATCTTTTATCTTTTTTGACTAGAGGACAATATGATAGAAAAAAATGCAGTTTCAGATTTTCATTGAAAGAAAAGGCAATCAGAAGGATCCTCTTGAACTTATGATGCAAGACGTAGTCGATACATTAGGTAAGAAAAATGCAACATTAAAGGTATATGATATTGCTGGAGACGACACCGAGCGTGCGAAAGAGATCGGTTTGGAAGAAGTTCCAGCTTTACTATTTGAAAAAGTTAGAATAAGTGGTCAATTAAATGAATATTTTATTCTAGCTTGCGTTGCACAATTATTAACCAAAGATGGAAATGACCAAACAGGTTCAAAAATTAATTTAGATGATAGTGAAGGGTATCAACAATTAATGGCCGCTTCAGCATTTTTAACCCATCAGACGCAGATTAGAGATGAAACAAAGACATTTTTATTGTTAATTCGTCAATCAACTGATGATTATTCTGTTAAGCGATTGAAAGCACTTGCTGATTCCGGAACAACAATTTTCATTCTTACAGATTTTGGTGAAGGTAGTAATGGAGATAAAATTGCAGAAATTGGAACTCATGAAAATATCTTAATCGGTCACATTAGAAGAAATAATATCCATAAAACGTTGGCAATTACAGTAAGAAAAGGAAGACCATTCTTTGGAGCTTATCTTAGAGCAAGGATTCGAGATGATATTTGGACAGGAGCCTGGAGCCCACTATTACATGATACGGTATCAGAATTAAAAAACTTCTTTGTTCCTTTGTTTATGACAAGTTCACCAGTCCATTTAGATGGATCAATACCTGAAAATGGGGAAACAAATCGATTAGTAGCTAAAGTCAAAGATAATGTTGAAGTTCTGAAATCACTATTTTTCTAGTTTTAACAAATTAAAAACGATTAATATTTATAATTCTTTAATTATGGAAATTTCCCATATCCATCACATGTTTTCCCCAACTCATCTTCTCTTCTTGTACACAAATTAGTACGGGTAATCCATCCTTTACATAAACCACTTGTTCCAGCATCACCATCATACATTTCACACTTACTTTTAAATTCAGACGTTTTATCTATACTTGGTAAAGGAATTGCCATCTGTAAGAAATCTACAATTGTAAATTATTTATGTGTTAGCACGTTCTGAAGATTAATTGATAATTAACTAAATAATTTTTCTTTTGAATTGGTTTTTTTAATTTTCTTGGATTCTACATCTTCTTTAACTTCTTCCTCCTGCACCTCCAAGGCTTTATCATTATCCTTTGTCTTTCTCATTAAAACCTCTTTAATGACTTGTTGAACCTCTTCTTCAGATTCTGAAGGAGGTTTTTCTCTTTCGACTTCTTGCACTAGACTTGTTCTAGAAATTTTTGAATGATTTTTATTTATTTTTGGTATTGTGGACGGTTTAGACTTTTCATTAGATGGTACTTCATGAGCTTTTGATATTTGGGGTTGATTGATTTGTTGGGGTTTCAGTGTATATTCATGTTTTTTAGGGACAGGAATATTTGACGAGCTTGATTTATTTTCAAATACTATGCTTTTGTAACCAGAAAGAATATCATCCTGTTGGGATTGTTTCAAATTCATGATTTCTATTTTGGCGGTTAAATGATCAATTTCTTCTTCCTGATTTAAATTCTTTTCTTTTAGGAATGTGATTTGATTTTCTACATTTTCTCTCAAATTTGATGATTCAGATGACTTCTTTAATTCATTTTTCAATTGATTATTTTCTTGAAGTAGTTTTTTATTTTGAGAATGGATATTTTTTGATGATTCGTGAATTTTAGTTACTTGAGGAGAAATTTTTTTGATTTTTTCTTTCAGATCTTCATATCTTGTTTCAGAGAGTTCTAGACTTTTTTGATAGGTACTTTTTACGTCATTTATGAGTTCCGATTTTATATCCAGTTCCTCTGCAAGTTCATCAATTTTATGCTCTGCTGCGACATTAGCATTTTGTAAAGTGTTCATAACATCTTCAAAAACATCAAGTTGATTTGTAAAATTTTGATACTGATTTATTGACTCGGTTATATTCGCTTCAAGCATTTTTGTTGTTTCTTCTTGTTCATCAGAATCATCAATAATTAGACTAAGTTCTTTTCTCAAATTGTCTATCAATTCATTTTTGTTTTTTATCCGGATGTTTATCTCAGCTAAACTTTTCTTCAAATTCCGATTTTCTCGATCTATGGAATCAAAATTTTTATTAGATATAGTAGCTATTCCTTGGTTAATCCGATTTTCAAAATCATTTTCAAACTCTTTCAATTTTTCTTCAAAATTATTCTTCAGGTTCGCAATTTCATTATTATTCAATTCTAATCTTTCATGATTTTCACTTAAACTATGAAGTAAATATTGAATTTCATTTGCAAAGGATGTAAAGATATCTCTAGATAATGGATGTAGGGTATCCCAATATCTACGTATAAGCGCATCAAATCTCCTATGCTCATCACTTAATTCGAGTAAATCGTAACTTATTGGTAAAGGTCTATTGAAGGTTTCTTCATAGTCCTTTAACAATTCAAATATATTTTCTCGCCTTCCCATCCTTACAATATATTCTTGGCTTACATTATTATTATATCCTTTTGAATGATAAAGGTTCAACGATTAATTTCGAACATAAATTATTCATGGTCTAGGATAAATCGTGCACCACGGCTAATTATTCCCTTGCAAGGATCATTGTCGTTCATAAGTTTCAATTTATCAATTGTCTTTTGATTAGGAGTAAAATTGGGAAAACCTGATACTGAGTTTTCTATTAATTGTTTATTAGTAGTTTGTAAAATAATTATTTGCTCAGAATCTTCTTTTAAGTCATAAAGATCCAAAGCAATTTTAATTTGATGGGTTCCGGATAAATGCAATAAAACCTCGATATTGAATTGTTTTGCAATGGTTTTATTTTCTTTTTTTGATCGGAATGCGCGATAAAGAGCGATTTGGATCTGATTTTCGCAAACGATATGTCTTCCATCAAAAAAAACAAGGATCTCATTCCTTTCAAGTAGTTTTGACTTGATTGATCCAACGGATCCTTTTGTTTCAATATAAAATGGATAAAGTTTATCCATAATTTGGATAATAATTAATTGATTTTTTAGTCTTCGATACGTTAACTCGATTGAATATCATTAATTTATAATATAATTGAATTCATTGCGATTTGACCACTTGATTTCTATTTTGGTGAAAAATGATATATGTTCACTTCGAATTAACTCGATAACGTCATCTTCGTAAATAACGTATTCCAATTTATTTAACTCAATTGTATGTGAGCCGTCAGCATCAAGTAAAGTTAATCCGTTATCATTAACGGATTCGACCAATCCAGATAAGCTTACATCAAAATTTTCTTTCGTGTACAAATAAATTTTCTTGCCAACTAGATGCTTTAATAGATCCATTTGTTCATCAATTTTAGTTTTTCTTGTCTCAATTCCTAAAGGAGGGAAACCAACAATAAAATCTACTCCATTAAATGTATCACCATTAATTTTGATCTTCGAATCAGCCCATGATTTGCCTAAATCAACTGTATCAATTTTCTTTAATTTTGAGAGACCTTTGTCATAAACAATTATTTCTTTTCCGCTTAAATTAGAAATAAAGGTGACAGGTTTTCCCAATTTAGCAATCTCAATTTCCTCAATCCTTCCATTATTTTCAATATCAATTATTAAACCTTTTTCTTTGTCTATGTGGTGACCAGTGGCAACTACTATGCTTCCATCTCTTAGAAAATAAGATTCTCCAATTTTGTATTCTTTCATAGCAACTTTAGCAAGATCGACTTTTTCATCATTTATGATACAAAACAATGGAGATGTTACCCTTCCAGTTGAAATAATATCTTTACATTCCCCATTATATACTCTTTTTTCGAATTTATCAAATGCGATTATTGATTTCCCAATATATCTTTCATAGGTGTCCCGCATTGGATTAAAATTAAGAACTTCATCTAATGCTTCTTCTCCATAATCCTCGGTATAAGTTTCATCAATTAAAGAATGAATTATTTGATAATTTTCTGTTAACTTCTTCAACGCACCTTTCCGTAAACCGAATCCAAGAAGTCTGTATGGGTATAATGCAGCTTTAATTGGACTCACATTCTCGGATGCCATAGCTGATATTCTATACGCGGTCCTAGGATGGGATTGAAACACATTTGCGAAAGCAGATCCTCGAGTGGGAGATAATATTTCGGAATAAAGATTCTTTCCTGCTTGTGCCGTGAATCTCCTTCTTTCTGCAGGTGAATATTGCCTGTCAGTTAGAAGATTAACAGAAATTCCGAAATCACTTGCTACTCCATGATAAAAACCTTCAAGTCGAAATAACGCTTTTGAAAGGTCGTCTCCATATCCTGCATCTTTTGTAACTTTATCTGCATGACCCTCAAGTATTCTAACAAAAATGAGTAGGAATATCAAAAATAAATAACTTAAACCATAATAAGCTCCGAATGATATGTTTTTTACTGCATCATCAGGTAGAAATGTGTAATCTAAGGTGGTTGCAGGAAAGCCTAAAGCCTTTTTGAATGCTAATTCGAATATGCTTAATAATAGTAAAAGCACAACATGATGCTTCGCAGAATGAGCCAACTCATGCCCTACAATTCCGCGTATATCGGAATCACTAAACTCGTTAATATCATTTGAAATAAATGCAATTCGTTTATCAAAAAAAGGCCCAAATGCAAAAGCATTTAGAATTGGAGCTCGTACAAAACCGACTTTAACTTTATCTTTAATTCCCATGGTTTTAGCAACTTCGGCTACTTTTGCTAAAATAATTGGATCTGTTACGGGTTCTATCCCAAACAGAACTTCTAATAACCAACCAGATATCAAATACATGAAAACCATAACTACCGCTAGAGCTTCAAATGTTCCAAAATTTGCAAACATTATCCTATCTGGCCAATTTGCATTAATGTTGAGATAATTGTAAGCCTGAGTATAACCTTGTTCATCCCTTGAAAAAAGTATTTCTCGTTTTTGTAAGAATACGATAACTCCATACATCATCCCAAAAAGGAAAAGGTAGACCATTTGGGGGGAAGATAATCGTGAAACTAAGATGAATTTCCTGCCAAAGAAAAAGAAAGCTACTATTATGAATACATAGAAACTAATATTGAAAGCAGTCGAGAATATTTGTTCGTTTGGATTTTCTGGTTTAGTAATATAATCAAATGCAATTTGTCCTGCTTTTCCAAACAATATTACTAAGTACGATGCGGTTGTTGCAGCCATTAATTGCCCCCACACAGGTGTATCCCATAACTTAACCGTTTCAATTAACATTATGATACTAATACCAACCAACAAACCAAAAACAAAATCATTGAAAATAGTAGTAATCATACCCGCTAGAAATACCATTGACCACAAAATGAGCTGATCTGGAGTAGAATTATGTTTCAGATATATATTTAACTCTGATATTCCGAATAGTAAACCTGCTACGACTAGCAGAAGGCCTAATCCAATAATTGAATTATCTGTGAACCAAATTTCTAAATCATGAAACGAAGATGCCAATGTTTCATCGTAATAAGTTTGTAAACTATTACTAAATATTATCATTAAGATACCTGAGGCCAAAACCAAAACCCAGAGAAGTGCAGAATATTGGTTTGATTTGTTTTTCAAATAATTTTTTACCTTTGGAATCCCAAAAAATAATCCAATCAGGACAAAAAGAAATCCTAAAACCAATATTGAGTAATCTGTAAACCAGCCTTCGATTTCTTCGAAAATAGTCGCCACACATTGACAGAGAAATTGGAGTATATCATTGTTTCATTATTTTCCCCAAATAAAATAGTTTAATTCTTTCCGAAAATCACCTTTCATATAAATTAGATAATAATAATTTCTGAATATTATTTAAAATATTATTTACATTTAATAAAATGAACAGCATTACACGTAAATTTGATTTTTTATTTTATCTGTGACTGAAGATTTCGATAGATTTTAATGAATAAGAATTCGCTCGACACTTGAAGATTTATAAATAATGAAATCAAAGGTAAATAGGGATTGCTTATGGTAAAGATTGGTAATTATGAAGTAAGACAAGATTTTCTTTATTATGACAATTACATCTGGATTGATAGAATCTCAGATAATGAATTGTTCATAGGAATTTCTGACTATGCTCAACAAATGTTAAAGGATATTACATCTATTCTTCCTCCTGCAAACGGTCAAAGATTTGTAGCAGGATCCGAATTATTGAGTGTAGAATCTATATCAAGAGAATTTTCTTTAAAATCACCAGTTTCATGTGTTATTCAAGAAATAAATCAAAATGTAATAAGCTCTCCAGATATTTTAAATTCAAGACCCTTTGAGAATTGGATCGTCAGGGTTGAAGTACTTGATTTAGGGGATATGGATTCATTAATTGATGGTGAAGATATGGCAGATAACATCCTTGATGAGGTTGGACTTGAAAATCGAGGGAAAGATTCTTCTAAAGAGGATTTCAAAGATGATTTTGATTATGAATCTGAATTTTCAATTGATTCTGGAGAAAACTATGAATTTTACGAAGATGAACATTCATCAAAAAATAAAATTGAAGATGAATTTGAAGATCAATGGTAGCAATATAGAGAATATAAATATAGATTGAAAATACTTTACTTTACAACTTTAAAAAGATTTAATTGATTTATGTAAGTTAATTCTAGGTATCTCATTATATTATCCTCCTATTATCTTGGTTTATAAATGAATTAAATCATCTTTTCTTATGAATGAATTATCAGTTGAATTGACTAGTTCAAGTGGTTTTATTGAAGGATGGCTACATCATTTTAATTTAATTTATCAAAAAGATTTTGAAAATAAAGGGAATCAAGTGAATTTAAATTATTATTTGCCGGATTATAATACTGGAGTTATAATTGCAGAAAAAAATAAAAGAATAAATGTTCCTGATATAAATAAAGCATTAACAGTTCTTGAGGATTTTAATCTCAAAGAATTAATTATCATTGGAAATAAAATATCAGATAATGCATATGAAACTTTAAATCGATTATCGGTTAATTTATCAGTAGTTCATCCAAATGGACTTTCTGATTTAGCTCTGAAGTTTGTAAACTACTCAAAGTCGAATATTGCACAAGTAAATTAATCAAATGGCTCAAATAACAAGCATCGTATCAAAGGTTTAAGTTTATTCGGTATCTGGAATGGTATTGTGCTCGGGCTATCTGAAGAACAAGAAATGATCCTAGAAACAGTTAGAGATCTAGTCAATGAAAAAATTAAACCAAGAGCCCAACATTATGACAATACAGGTGATTTTCCTTACGATAATATCAATGATTTAGCTGATGTTGGAATTATTGGCATGACTGTTCAAGAAAAATATGGTGGATTTGGATCTGATCAATTAACTTATTCTGCAGTAATTGAGGAAATTGCTAGAGGATGTGCAGCTACGGCAACAACTGTAGCAGGAACTAATTCATTAGCTGTTTTACCAATTCAAGATTGGGGATCAGAAGAACTAAAACAAAAATTCTTACCAGTTCTTGGTGAAAATACTAAACTTGGTTCATTTGCGTTATCTGAACCGCAAGCAGGATCTGATGTTGCAGCACTGAAAACACGTGCTGAAAAGGAAGGTGATGAATATATTATAAATGGATCCAAAATTTATATCACAAACGCAATTGTTGCTGATTTACATATTGTTTTTGCAAGATCATTACCAGATCCAGGATATAAAGGATTATCTGCTTTTGTTGTTCCTGCAAACGTTGATGGGGTTCATGTTTTACCAAAAGAAAAGAAACTAGGAATAGTTGCATCTCCAACTAGTGCAATGACATTTGAAGAAGTTAGGATTCCCGTGGAAAATTTAATTGGAGAAGAAGGCCAAGGATTCAAAATAGCACTTTCAACATTAAACTCTGGAAGAATTGCTGTGGCAGCTCAAAGTGTAGGAATTGCTCAAGCTGCTCTGGTAGATGGGGTTAAATTTGCCAAACAGCGGGAGCAATTTAATCAATCTATTTCTAAGTTTCAATCAATTCAGATGATGCTTGCGGATATGAGTACTCAGACACTTTCGGCACGATTGATGTATTATCATGCAGCTAAACTAAAAGATTCTGGAAAATCATATATTAAGGAAGCAGCTATGGCAAAATTATTTGCATCTGAAGCGGCAACTCTCGTAAGTCACAAATCAATCCAAATACATGGGGGTTCTGGATTCCTCAAGGATTTTGAGGTTGAACGTTATTACCGTGATGCTCGAATAACTGAGATTTATGAAGGTACTTCTGAAATAATGAGAATGATAATTGCTAAAGAAGAATTAAGATAATCGGATCAATTCCTGTGATATTAGATGATCTGGGTAAATAAAATTTACCCTTCCTTAAATCATTATAAACCTTATTCAAGAGATAATAGAATGATTGATTTCCATCGGAAATCATATGGGGTAGAATGATCGTTGATTCTTCTTAACCAATAGTCAAAAAGAATATTTTTATTTTTATTTTTATTTATAATTTTTTTTTGTCATGAAAATTTATGAAGTTACTGATTCTCTATCTTAAACAAACTAATTCAGGTTTAGCAAATTAACTAACTACCGTTTTGTTTTTTCTTTATTACTCAAATAAATCTGATTCAAATATATCCATATAGAAAAAAAAAGATTTAGTTTAAACTTAATTAAAAAATTGCTACAATTTATTTATTTTAACTCACATTTTGACATTTTTGAATGGCTTTACTCGTTCAAATTGTACAAATTAATATTAATTTAATACAAAACTGATTTTGTAGTTTCACTTACCTTTTCTACTTTAAAATAGATTATATTCTAAGAAATAGTATTTGTTGATCTTTATGGCATTAGTACAAGAAATCAAACCTTCAAAAAAAAATTTATTTAGCATAAATTCTCAGACTGTTTTAGGTAATGAAGCAATTGCATTTGGTCTTTTTGATGAAGGAGTAGAATATGCTGCATCATATCCAGGGACACCTTCTACTGAGGTAATGGACCAATTATTGGATTTATCATTAAATAGTTCATTAATTGCATCTTGGTCAACCAATGAAGCTGTTGCATTTGAAGAAGCAGCAGCTACAGCAATAACCGGAACAGATTCTGCTTTTGTGTGTAAATCGGTTGGTATTAACGTGGCTATGGATCCTCTAATGACATTGGCAAACTCCGGAGTAAATGGTGCCTTTGTTATTGTTGTCGCTGATGATCCTGGGATGCATAGCTCACAAAATGAACAAGATAATCGATTGATAACTCTATTTTCAAGGTTACCTATGTTTGAACCTTCTAGCGTTCAAGAGTGTTATGATTTAGCACGCGAAGCAGTTAAACTTTCCAAAAAATATAAGATTCCTGTTATGTTAAGATCTGTTACAAGGGTATCTCATGCTTTAGGTATAGTTACAAGAAGACCATCTTTGCTAACACCAAAAGTAGAATTCAAGAAAAATCCTCAAAGATTTGTTAATATACCTGGGAATGCTCGTAAAAATCATCACCGAATAATCGAATTACGAAGACAATTGAAAGAAGAAGTGATATCTTCTGAGTTTTGGGAAGAAATTAAGCTTGGCGCAAACCCTGATTATTTAGTTGTAACTTCTGGTTCTAGCGCGAATTATACAAAAGAGGCTATTACGGCATTGAATTTGAATTGTCATATTTTTATTCCAAAATTAATTGCTCCTTTTCCTGAGAGAAAAATTATTGAAATAGCTCCAAAATATAAAAAATTGATTGTAATTGAGGAACTTGAACCCTATTTAGAAACTAAAGTAAAACATGTCATACAAAGTAACAAAATAAAAGTTCAAGTTTATGGAAAAGAAGATGGAATAACCAGTCGAGAAGGTGAATTAACAACAGAAAAATTAATGGCAAATCTTGCAAAAGTATTAAACATCAATTATGAACCGCCAAAAGTAATATCGAAGCAAATTATAGATCTTATTAAAATACGTCCTCCCGTATTATGTGCAGGATGCCCTCATAGGTCTACATATGTGCTAATTGACAAATTACTAAAGAAAAGTAATCCAATATATTGTAACGATATTGGATGTTATTCACTTGGTGTATTACCTCCTCATAATACTGCAGATATTTTGATTTGTATGGGAGCTTCCATCCCAATGGCTACTAGTATTAGTTTAACTAAACCTGAAAATATGGGAGTTGCATTAATTGGAGATAGTACATTTTGGCATTCTGGAATTCCAGGGTTGGCAAATGCTATTTGGAAAAATGTTAATATTTTGATTGTAATAATGGATAATCAAACCACAGCTATGACGGGAGATCAGCCAAATCCATCAGCAACAAATTCTCCTTTAGATATTGCAAAAACGGTTGAAGCAATGGGTGCAAAAACAATAACAATCAATCCGATGGATTTCAACAAGTATCGTAAGTCACTCCAAGCTTTCATTAAAGATGATGGAGTCAAAGTTATTGTTTCTAAATATCCATGTGCATTGAATATTGCTAGAGAAATAAAGAAAGAAGGTAAAACATTACCTCTGGCAAAAATTAATGAAGAAAATTGTAATGGTTGTAATATGTGTATTGAACCGTTGGGTTGTCCAGCATTGACTTTAAACAAAAAGAGGTTAGCCCAAATTGATCCAACGCTATGACGGGAGATCAGCCAAATCCATCAGCAACAAATTCTCCTTTAGATATTGCAAAAACGGTTGAAGCAATGGGTGCAAAAACAATAACAATCAATCCGATGGATTTCAACAAGTATCGTAAGTCACTCCAAGCTTTCATTAAAGATGATGGAGTCAAAGTTATTGTTTCTAAATATCCATGTGCATTGAATATTGCTAGAGAAATAAAGAAAGAAGGTAAAACATTACCTCTGGCAAAAATTAATGAAGAAAATTGTAATGGTTGTAATATGTGTATTGAACCGTTGGGTTGTCCAGCATTGACTTTAAACAAAAAGAGGTTAGCCCAAATTGATCCAACGCTATGACGGGAGATCAGCCAAATCCATCAGCAACAAATTCTCCTTTAGATATTGCAAAAACGGTTGAAGCAATGGGTGCAAAAACAATAACAATCAATCCGATGGATTTCAACAAGTATCGTAAGTCACTCCAAGCTTTC
>MDVR01000036.1 GCA_001940725.1 Candidatus Heimdallarchaeota archaeon LC_2
GAGTAGAATCATTACCGAGTAGGGTTGATGATCCGGTTAATGGTGTTTGGAATCATGAAGAATTTGTTCTCGGTACTGATGGAACACAATTCCACCCAGATGTGAAAGAGGATGAAGAGTTAAAAGTATGGCTTTCTGACATACTTCGTACAATTGAGATCGTTTATTCAAAGGATACGGAAATTGAAGGTATAGATTTATTACGATTTGTACTCTCAGAAAAGGTACTCGGTGTTGATTCAGCTTTCGATCAAACTGTTAATGGTATTGGAAATATGACTTATAGTCAAGATGGTGTACCTTTAATGGTTTCAAAACCAGCTTTCCTTGATGCTGATGCTTCAGTTCACGTTAATATAACTGGAGTAACTCCTGTTTACGACAATCACGAAACATTCATTGAAGTAGAACCGATAACGGGTGCAGTTATGAATGCTGCCAAGAGATTACAAATCAGTTTCTTAATTGGTGCTGGTAATTTCTTAACCTCATCGATAAAAGAAGATCATTATATGCCAGTAGTATGGGTTGAAGAAGGCGGTGCTATAACTCCAGAATTAGCTGAGAAATTCAAAGATGCAATCTATGCAGCTCAGCAAATCGGAGATGTAGCACCAATAGCTGGTGCAGCTATTGGAGCTGTACTGCTTCTTACATCAATGTTTATAGGAATTAGAGCACGAAAACCATAAATTGGAAAACATAATAAAGAGCACCTTGAGGGTGTTCTTTCATTTAATATAACATATACAAAATTAATTAATTACAGTTATTTAATACCAATAAATTAGATTGAAAATTTTTCGTTAAATTCAGAACGCATACGATTACAAAGTGTATCAAATCGTGCTCTAATCTTATAAGAATCGATTTGACGATTCTCATCAGCAATTATTTTAAAAATTTGAATTGCCACTTCTGATACAAATTTATTGATAACCACTGATGTATTGGGATCAACATGTTTTACAAAAAATGCAATTTTAATATCTTCTGAGTGCTGAACAATAATTTTAGCCCCTCCTAATTCCAATGCACCAATGCTCTCTGCTTCGACAAACATCTCGCCACCAACTGCATCCAAGGATGACACTAATCCTGCCATCATTTCCTCATCAAACTCAATCTTTGAGTTTTGATATTCCCAAAATACTTGAAAAATTGGGGTAACATCTCGAAATATGAATATACCATGTAGTTCGGGGATATCGTCAACATCATATTGTTTCACATTACCTCGTATCATGGTTCGAGCAATAGCAGCTTGATCTAGAGCTTGGTCAATACTCTCTCCTGATTTTGACTGCATTGAAATTTCTAATGATTTTTCCATAGCCTTTTTTGACCATTCTAATGTCTGCTTCCGAGATAATTTGTAAGGTATTAAGAAATTGACAAAACCACTATTGAGTGCAAAAATTAAAGGAGATGATGCACGTCTATCCCTTGCTCTGAAAACAACTTGAATTGACGGATTTATTTCTTTTGCATGTTCTGCAAAGAACAGTGGATCACCTGCATCTTCAGGTAAATTTGAATCTAAAAGGAGAACTCCGCAATGATGACTGTTTAGAAATTTGATGGCATCAGAATGATTAGTTGTATTTGTTATTTGAATGTCAGATTTTTTTGCAAAATATTTCACTAATCGATCTTGACTTGCTTTATCAATTCCAAAAAGTAACACCTCATTATTATCAGAAACTTCTGTTTTAATTTCGGGTTCTATCTTTTCGATTTGGTTTGATGCTTCTAATTTTCCAGTAATAGCTACTATATTATTGTACGCATCGTCTTTGATTAAATCAAATTGTGCAATATCCTTAAGATTATCTCGTATAATCTCATCAATCATATCAGTGATGATAATCTCTGCATTTTCAAAATTGTGCCTTGTTAAATTTCTTATAAATATTGAAACTTGTAAATCATCATGAAAACGGAGAATTACACTCACTCCACCAAAATTGATTTCTCTTAAAGGATCTTTGGTTGCAAGGAGCTCTCTACCTAACATTGAAACACCTGATAAGTATCCGGCAAATAGAATTTCATCTTTGGCAAGTATATCCTCAAAGAATTTTGTATATCGAGGTACTGATTTCCAAATAATCATAACGCCAACAAACTTTACCGGTTGTGTTTCATCTGCAAATGTTAGAGTGGGATCTAAAAGTAAGTAACTAGCTTTGCTTAATTTTGGAGGTTGACTGACAAAGCTAGATAGCATCTTTGTAATTTCATGCTTAGCCAGCTGTTCAGCAAATAAATTTGAAACATAATTTTCCTTTAATGGATAAGACAAGAATGCATCCACAGAACCGTGATTGATGATATTTGCAATTAACCTAGAACCCCGCTTCTTCGAAATTACAACCACCCTCGCTAGTGGATGATTAATCCTCACAACTCGTGATACTGATACTGCATTTATATCCTCACGATCATTATCTATAACGACGATTGCAAATAATTCCTGTAATAGTAAAACAATTGCTTCATCCAGAGTATCTTTCTGAAATATGTTATATTTCTCTAAAGAATTTGATAATACCTTTTTTATTGTATGGAACTTCCCTCGACTTCCAATAATGAGAATGTTATTCTGTTGAGAGAGATTCACATATGATTCTTCATTTTCAAAAAGAGAATCTAGGTCGTCTAATGGATCAAATTCTTCCATCAATTTTATAATGCATTTGAGATATAAAAAGGATATTCTAACACGACCTATATCAGTTGAAAAGAGCGATTGTTTAGTGTTTTACAGTCATATCAAGGTAAAACATGAACTAAACCAATAATTATGTAATATTGTGATTTTCAATTATTACCTCTCAATATTGAGATATGATCCTATTCGTTTCAGAGAACTATGTGTGATATTGTCAAAAATTAACTTATCAGATAGATTTACCGATGATTTAATATAAACTATTGAAATATGCTGATCACCAGATTGCACACTTTGTAAGACATTTCCCACTGAAATATTATCAATAAACAATTCATTTAATAAAATAGAATTTGTTATTATTTGGTATAAAAATTTTCTAGGGCGACCTCTATGATACATTCTTGAAAGTGGTTCTTGACCCAAGAAACATCCTTTCTCCAAAGTAATTGCATTTGAGATCCCCGCTTCCAACGGATTTTGATCTATAAAGATTTTAATTGGAATATCTTCATTTTTCACCATCCATTCTTCGAAAGTAGTATAATCAATTGTTTCATCTAATTTATCTTTAGTCTGATGAAATTCAAACAGGACATTTCCAAATTTGATTGTATATTTATTTTCAGCGTCACTTCTTATTAAATAAAGAGGAGGGGTTTCTTCTTGAATATCTTCGAGTTTTATATTCATATCTAGTTTATATTTTAAAAGGTCTGCAATTAAGTTTTCTCTCATTTGAGGAGGAGTATATATGATATAATGATCATCGATTTCCGATAGCCAAAAAACTGATCGGATCTTAGCATTAGGTGCTAGAAATGCTGTTTGGCAGATTTTAATTTCCTTTAATTTCTCTAGATCAAATGTTGTTATTCCGTTAAGGTAAGACAATTTATCGGGACCACTAATTTTTAGAATTGTCCATGGATTTAAATCAACTGCTTTGAATCCCATTTTATAATTTTTGATTATTTCTGTATCCCAAAAAGATTAGGATTTGGGTATTTGTATTAAATAAAAATAGATCTTAATACTGTAGTCTACATCTTGAAATATTAATTGTCAGTGAATCACAATCCAATTACCATTATATAACGAATTGTAAAAATACATTCAATTTTAACGATCTCACAATAATTAATTTATACCACAAATTATAATCAAAACTTAGATATTGATATCTTTTGGTGAACCGATTTGGACCAATATGAGCTTGCAAAAACCACACCCATGATGAAACAGTGGTATGAAATTAAAAAATCACTTGGTGATGAAATACTGTTTTGTCGTGTAGGTGACTTCTATGAATTATTTTTTGACGATGCAACTATTGCAAGCAAGATTCTAGATATCCAGCTAACCAAAAGAAAATTAGGGAAAGGGACCTATCCACTAGCAGGGGTCCCCGTAAGATCTTTGGAGAATTATGTTACTCGATTAGTTTCCAAAGGGCATAAAGTTGCGATTATGGAACAACTTGAAGATGCGAAGGTGGTTCGCGGAAAAAAAACTATTACACGTGGACTTACTAGAATCATTTCCAAAGGCACAATAACTGAAGATATGATGTTAACTCCCGGGAAAAATAATTACCTTGGAGCAATAACTCAATTTAATAAAGGAAAAAATGTTAAAATCGGATTTGCGGTTTGCGATCTCTCTACAGGCGATTTTAGATCGGCTGAATTTAAGAATCAACGAGATCTTATTCGGGCATACACTAAATTCTCCCCAGTTGAGATACTATTTTCAAATGAGATTGATGATCTAAATTTAGAATACGGGCTTGATCTCAATAATAATGAAATTCTTACAGAAAAACCAGGTCAGTGGTTTGAGATTGATTTTGCAAAGGAAATATTATTTGATCATTTTAATATTAAGACCGTCAAAGGATTTGGAATTGAAGATTCTAGTCCCGCAGTTTCTGCTGCAGGAGCTCTATTAAATTATTTAATAACGACTCAACAAACAAAATTTCCCCACATAACTTCAATAAAATCATTTGATATAACTGATACTATGACGCTTGATTCAACCGCAATTAAAGGTTTAGAACTATTTGAAAATAATCAAGATCACACAGCATATGCTTCATTATTTAATTTAATGAATGAAACTGTAACTCCAATCGGTAGTAGGCAATTGCGTCATTGGATGGCAAATCCGTTAGCAGAGATTAATAAGATAAATGAGCGATTGAATGCAGTTACTGCATTAAAAAATGATGCAATTTTACTCCATACCGTTAGATCAATATTGAAAGATATTGGAGATATTGAAAGACTTACAACTAGAATCTCTATTAGAACTGTTAAACCCTATGAATTAATTAAACTAGCTCAATCATTGGAGAATATACCAGATCTCAAAGAAAAGTTGAAACCGGTAAAAAATAAATTCCCAAATGATTTAATTGAAAATCTAGATCCGTGCACAGATATTTCAACGTTAATTCGAAGAACTATTGTTGAAGAACCAGGTATAAACTTTGGTGAGGGAAAAATTATCAAATTAGGAATCAATCAAGAACTCGACAGATTGATTAGTATCATGAAAGAAGGCAAATCTTGGTTAACCAAATTCATTGAAAAAGAGCAAAAGCGGACAGGTCTTAAAAATATAAGAATTAAACAAAATAATGTTATGGGCTATTTCATTGAAATATCAAAGAGGGAAGTTGAAAAAGTACCAGAGGAATATATTCGGAAACAAATTATGATAAATGTTGAGAGATATTTTACTGAAGAATTGAAAAATTGGGAAAGCGAAATTCTTTCTTCTGAAATTAAAATCCAAGAATTGGAGACATCAATTTATAATAACACACTTCAAGAGTTATCACAATTTATTAATATTTTACAGACAACAGCGAACCAAATTGCAGATATAGATTGTTTATCATCTTTCTCTTATTTAGCAGAAAGGAGGGATTATTGTAAACCTCAATTTAATGAAGAGAAATCATTAACTATTACAGGAGGTAGACATCCTGTAATTGAGAGTATCAACCAATCCATACCATATGTCCCTAATGATATTATCTTGGATTATGATAAACAAAGATTAATGATTATCACTGGACCTAATTTTTCAGGGAAAAGCTCATTATTGAGAGCTACTGCTCTAATTGTTATAATGGCTCAAATGGGGAGTTTTGTACCTGCAGCGAATATAGATCTCGGGGTGATTGATAGGATATTTACCAGAATTGGTGCTTCAGATAATTTAGTTGCAGGTCAATCGACATTCATGTTAGAAATGATTGATGCAGCGAATTTAGTTAATAATTGTACGGAAAGATCCCTGATTATTGCGGACGAATTGGGTCGAGGAACATCGACGTATGATGGTTTAGCAATTGCCTGGAGCATTTCTGAATATTTGCATAATTTGCCGAATTCACCAAAGGCCATGTTAGCAACTCATTATCACCAATTGTCAGAATTAGAAGATATCTTGGATTCATGCGCTAATTATCATTTTGAAATACGATTTGAAGAAGGCAAGCCAAAATTTAATCATGAATTATCCCGAGGTTCTTCAGATAGAAGTTTTGGAGTAGAAGTTGCGAAACTTGCTGGCATCCCTGAGTTGGTTATTCAACGTGCAAGAAAGATACTTGAATTACTTGAATCCCAAGCAGCCAAAGTAAATCCTCATGATCCTCACGGAGTAAAACTTGCAGATCTTATCATTGCTGAAAATGGTCAAACATCATTGGATGATTGGTTTGGTAGTAAGAGAATATCAAGTGGAATAACAGAAGAACAAAGGATGAAAAAGTTTATTGATCATCCAGTTGTTCTAGAGCTTGGAAAATTATCATTGGAAAAATTAACCCCACTGGATGCTCTTAATTTGCTTGAAAAGTTAAAGAAGATGGTCGAATGAGCAAAATAATTAAACTCCCAACTAAAATAATTAGCCAGATCGCTGCTGGGGAAGTAATTGAAAGGCCTGCAAACATAGTTAAGGAATTAGTTGAAAATTCTATCGATGCTCAGGCTGATAAAATTCACATTATAATAAAGGATGGAGGTCTCAATCAAGTATACGTTAGAGATAATGGAACTGGGATACCTGAAAATGAAGTCCTAAAAGCTTTCGAACTACACACAACCAGTAAATTATTCGATGATCAAATAAAAGACGTACAAACCCTTGGATTCAGAGGTGAAGGATTAGCTTCTATTGCTTCTATATCAAAAGTTATATGCAAATCGAAGAATTCCTCATCACACAAAGTAAATGAGATTACAATTGAAGGTGGTGATCTAGTAAAGCAACAAACAACCATCGAAAAATCAGAGAAATCTTGGACATCCGTTAAAATAACTGGTTTGTTTTATAATACCCCAGTACGTAGGAAATTTTTAAAAAAAACCGCAACTGAGAGAAAAAGAATTATTGATATGGTTACCCATTTTGCCTTGACCTATCCAAATATTCATTTTATATTAGAAGAGGAAGCTCAAAATAAGTTTACAACTCGCTTAGAGAGTCCTTCACGTCAATCATTACTAGCAGTTATTTTTGATGTTTTAGGATCTGATATTGCATCTGAATTAATTGTACTGGACTCCAAGTTGAAAAATTGGCATGTAAGTGGATATATATCAAAACCGAATTTATTTAGAAGTGATCGATCTGTGCAATTTTTATGTATAAATGGAAGAATTGTAAGACATCAAGAGCTTCAAAAAAAGATAGAAAATGCGTATGGATCACAATTAATGAGATCTGCTCACCCAATATTAGTTCTAAACATATCAGGACCAATTGATGCTATTGACTTCAACATTCATCCGCAGAAATCAGAAATTCGATTCAAATCCAATGATACAATTCTATCAGATTTATCAGAATTGACGCGAACAACACTTGATACTAATGCAGAATTAGTCATACTCCCTCTTAAAAAGGTACCAATCAAAGATAAGATAGGAACACAGAAAATGGATGATCTATTTCCTGTTACTTCTGATTCAGAAGATATATCACATTTGGATACTGAATTAATTCAGGAGGAAAATTCATCTCGAACCCCTTCTACCGGTGATATTTATAAACAATTATCATTATCTGATAATAAACAAGTAGTATCGAAATCAGGAATTGAGATCCTAGGGCATATTATGAACAAATTTGCACTTGCATACGCAAACGACGAACTTTGGCTTATCGATATCCATGCAGCTGATGAGCGTGTAAAATTCGAGTATTATGAAAAGGGATCACAACGCACAGTTCTATCTCAACAGATGTTACAACCAATATCGATCAGTTTAGCAGTAGGAGAGAAACAGTTTATATTAGATCATAAAATTGAATTGGAGAAATTTGGATTAAGAATATCCAACGATTCTGATACATCAATTTTGGTTCATTCAACTCCAGTATATTTTGATCAAGAAATTAGTGAGTTATCAATAAAAAAAGTTCTATTAGATATTGCAGGATTTTTTGGAGAAACAGTCGATGACCAGTCAATTGTTGAATCACCCTTAAATAAAATTGAATACGGAATTGTTGCTAGACTTGCTTGTCATGGATCAATAAGATCAGGATATCCTCTTTCAAATGAAGTGATAGCTAAAGTCATTGACAATTTGCTAAAATGTACAAATCCTTGGACCTGTGCACATGGAAGACCTACAATTCTTAGATTACCAAAGTCAAGATTAGAGGGTTGGTTCCGTAGATAAATCTATTAATTGAATTATTTTTGTAGGTTTTTAATAAGATCTCGGGCGATTATCAATTTTCTTATTTCTGTTGTTCCAGCCCCAATTTCAAGTAATTTTGCATCACGGGCGAACCGCTCTATTTTATATTCCTTCATATATCCATATCCACCTAATACTTGAACTGCATCAAGAGCGTGTTTGGTAGAGAGTTCGGCTGCATACATAATACTTGCTGCAGCTTCTTTATTTGCACGATGATTTTTTTGAACTACGGAAAGTGCCCAATAAACCAAGAGATGGGATGCCTGACTTTCGGTATAAATATCTGCTAGCTTTTCTTGTATCAGTTGAAAATTAGATATTGGCTGATTAAATTGTTCTCTTTCAACAGAATAATTTAATGCAATTTTTAAGGCTGTTTTTGAAATTCCAAGACTTATTGCTGCTAAAGTTGCTCGTTCAATCGACAAACCAGTCATAACAATTGTTCTTCCCTCATTTATATTCCCAAGTAAATTATCCTTATGTATTGCTACGTCATCCATAAAAATCTCTCCTGTTAACGAACCACGCATACCCATTTTATCAAATGGTTCTCCTGTTGATACTCCTTTTAGATCCATTGGCATAATAAACGCACTTATACCTCTTGCACCTAATTCAGGTGCTGTTTTTGCATAAAGTAAAGAAATATCAGCGATAGATGCATTCGTAATAAAGGTCTTTGATCCATTTAATATGAAATAATCTCCATCTATTTGAGCAGTTGATTTCATACCTAATGCATCACTTCCAGAACCAGGTTCAGTTAATGCCAAAGCACCAAGTTTCTTTCCTGTAGCCAAATCAGGAATAAATTTCTGTTTTTGCTCATCATTTGAGTTTCTAAACATATTATCCAAGGTCAAATTAGAATGAGCGCCTATTGATAATGAAAAAGCTGGAGAAACTTTTGCTAATTCTTCTAATATTATACCCTGACTAATATAATCAGCACCCGCGCCTTCAAAATTCATTGGAATAGTGGGTGCCAATAGCCCTAATTCACCAAATTCCTTGAAGATATCCATTGGAAAATAATCTTCTTGATCCATTTTTTCCGTTACTGGATCTAATCGATTGATGGCGAAATCAGCTACTGTTTCTCTTATCATATCATGTTCATCAGTAAATAAATTAGTCATTTAATCTTCAATCATTCAAAGGACTCACTATTTTAGTTGTTTAGTTTATCAGCATAGATTTTCGAAAGGGGAATTTAAGAAATTAGAAATTACTGTTACCGTTGATCGATACTTGAATATAATTTATCTAATTCACCTTACTTAAAATGGTATTTGTAACGTTAACACGCTCCTCTAAGTCCCAACTAAGTTTGCTTACTTTTTGGTTCAACAATGAAGTTTGGATAACCGATATATGCATTAATACTAATAACCTATCTTTGTTTGACTTTTAGATTTAATCCATGTTATCTTCTTCATCTTGATCATCTAAAGTCACAGATGGTGCTAAATTTAGTTGAATAATTGGATCTTGAGATTTTTTATTCAAATTAGTATTTATTAATTGAAGATTTGTTATCCCAGGGGTTATAGTAGGAGTATTTGCAATTTTAGGATCTCCATATTTCGCCATCATTCTTTGATTCTGCTCTTCCACCATCTCATCATAATTCGTTTTCCATACCATATATAGCTGTACCAATAGAAAACTACCAATAACAGGTATTGACCAACTAACAGCTCCATCACTGGAATAATCCATAGCTAAAATTATTAATTGAAGTATCCAAATTAAAACTAAAATCGGATTAAAATTTTGAACCTGTTCTGACATTTGCTCAATTCTATTTTAATTTCCCCATAAATAAAGACTATCTTAATTTTGATTATATATTCAAATGATGATTAAAGAAATTTAGTACTAAGGTATTAATTATAATTGACAGCGATTTTCCGAAAAGGATATTGAATAAGTATATCAAAGTTTAAATTTTTTAGATATTATTCTAGATTAAGCAATTTAAGTGATTACATTGACTAAATTAAACCAATTAAAAGATTTTCTCGGCAAAGAAGTCGAATTAGATGTGTGGGTTTTAAACAAACGAAAACAAGGAAAAAAACTATGTTTTTTAACATTATTTGATGGTACAGCTACCTTGCAAGCTACACTAAAGAAAAATAATATTGGTGAAAAATTTGATTTAATCGATGAATTTTATCGTGGAGCATCTTTATCACTGAAAGGGAAAATATTAGAGGATAACAGAGCACCAGAAGGATATGAATTACAAGTCAATGATTTTAAGATAATACATCCATCCTCTGAAACGTATGATCAAGAAATTACACCAGAATCAGGTCCCGATGTGATGTTATCAAAAAGGCATATTGCAATTAGAGGTCCAAAAACCTCTTCTGTATTAAGATTACAAAGTCATGTATTAAAATACCTTCGGGAATATTTCTATCAATTCGATTTGGAAGAAGTTTATCCCCCATTAATTGTTGAAGCTCAAGCAGAAGGTGGAAGTGAGTTATTTGAAATCAAATATTTTGATCGAATTGCTTATTTGACTCAATCGTCACAATTATATCTAGAAACAGCGATATTTGCATTACGAGACGTTTTTTGCATTTTACCTTCATTTCGTGCAGAAAAAAGTAGAACTAGAAGACATCTGACTGAATATCGCCATGTTGAAACTGAACATGCCTTTATGGATTTTGAAAGATTATTAGAATTTATTGAAAATATGATTAAATATGTCGTGAGACGTGTCACAGAAAATGATCAAGATATATTAAAAATGTGGGAACGAGATCTACAACTTCTAACAAAACCATTTATTAGGATTTCATATGATGATGCATTAATTCTACTCAAAAAAGAATATGATATTGATATCATATACGGTGAAGATATTTCTGATGCACCGGAAAGGCAATTAGTCGATCATTTTGGTTATCCAGTAATTTTGCAATATTTTCCAAAGGAGAGTAAACCATTTTATCATAAAATTGATCCAGACAATCCTAAATTCACTCGGTCAGCTGATTTCCTTTTCCCTATATGTGGTGAATTAATTGGTAGTGGAGAAAGAGAAACAGATACTGAATCGATGTTAGAACGGATGAAAATGATGGATCCTCCACCAGATCCTGATGAATATTATTGGTATATGGATTTACGTAAATATGGATCAGTTCCACATTCGGGCTTTGGTATGGGGTTAGAAAGATTACTGCAATGGTTATTAGGTCTAGATCATATTAGAGATGCAACGCTTTTCCCACGAACTATGAATAGATTATCTCCATGAGTATGTGAATAAATGATTTATTTTTATTAAAAATTTGAAAATATATTATTGATTTCTTGTTTGCTATCGTGTATTTTAAAACCAAGTAATAGTATTTTATCTTGATCTACCCGTTTTATTGATATTGAAGGCTTAGACCCAATAAAAGTAATGGGAAGATATGGCAACGACCAGTTGAGTGATATCTCTGGCAACGGAAATTAAACATGAAATAGATCCCTCATTAGAAGGGAGAGACCGCTTAAAGAGATTACGTGAGATAAAAGGAGATCTAATATCTAACGTAAGACAAGAAATAAATGATTTATTTTTATTAAAAATTTGAAAATATATTATTGATTTCTTGTTTGCTATCGTGTATTTTAAAACCAAGTAATAGTATTTTATCTTGATCTACCCGTTTTATTGATATTGAAGGCTTAGACCCAATAAAAGTAATGGGAAGATATGGCAACGACCAGTTGAGTGATATCTCTGGCAACGGAAATTAAACATGAAATAGATCCCTCATTAGAAGGGAGAGACCGCTTAAAGAGATTACGTGAGATAAAAGGAGATCTAATATCTAACGTAAGACAAGAAGAGGCAAAAAGAGACGCTTTGAGAAAAAATAGAGACGAAGAAAACCAGCAGGTTAAACTTTTATTTGAAGAAGCTAGAATATCTCGCGAAAAACGAGACGAAGTTAATGAGGACGTTAAACTCAATAAAGCTTTACGTGATTTGAGAAAAGAGGATACTGACAAAGTATTAAGTGAACTCGAAGGTGTCGAAGGGAAGATGAAGGAAATGGGTGTAAAACCCAGAGAACAAAAATCAAAGAAATTCAACATTTCCAAACGAATTCGAGATTTAGAAACCACTTTAGAAACTACTGCAAATCTGCATCCTGCTCAAGAAAAAGAATTGATTGAGAATATTGAACAACTCTACAACGATTTTGATAAAATTGAAATAGCGGATGAAAAAAGAGAAGCAATTCGCGATATTCAGAATAGATTAAGATCATTGAGAAATGCTGCAATGTCTCATCATAAGGAAGTAAAGAAATTAGCATCTCAAAGTCAAGAGTATCATGATCAAATGCTGGAAAAAATTCGAGATGCAAGAAAGATCAGGGCTTCAGCAGATAAGAATCACAAAGAAGTTATTGAACTTACTCAGAAAATAAAAGAAATTCGAAAGGGTATTAATGCCATTTCGAATGATTCTGATGAAATTCGAAAGAAACTTGGTCAAGAGACTGCAGTTGATCGTAAAAAACGTAAACAAACTGAAGCACGTGCACGTGAAAGTGATTTAGATGCTCAAGCAAAACAAATTCTTGAAAGATATCAAGCTGGAGAAAAATTGGGTTTTGATGAGTTCAAACTTATCATCGGTCGAGGCTTACTCAAAGGCTAATTTAATATTTTGACACATGGTTAGAAAAAGTATACTTTTTTGAAGGATAAACGATAACACATGTACTCTTTCTTATTTACAATAAGCTAATTACGGATATTTATCTTCAGTACTTTAAATAGTCAAATCACATGATAGTAGAAGCTGCAATCAAAAGATTGCACAATTTAACTTATTACCTTTAGAAATAAAGGGGTAAGAGGACTAGGTAAGTGTCTACCTGTTGCTTCTTCTAAACAGAGGAAGACCGGAAAAGTGAGAAGCGTACCGAAAACCAAAAGGTTGTCCTACCCTGTTTTTGTTAAAATAACAGGCATGCTGGTACTCAGTTCACGGACTGAAAATGGTTTGCCAGTAGTTAAAGATCATGGAAATGCTGTCTTTGTTGATCCCAGCAGGATGAGAAGCAGAAGGAAGCACCGTTCCAATGGAACAGAACCTATTTCAATGGAACCATTATTGTGTAAAAACAAAAATGGGAAAGTGATGGCGACATCGGATATAGGGTTGCAGAACGTGAAGTAATCATTTTCTTTGATATTAGAAAATGTATACAAAAAATGATCATATCGTAGTAATAATAATAAATTATAATACCAATTTTATTTTAATATTATCATAATTTAGTTTTAAAATTATATTTTGGAATGTAATTTAATAGATTATTTTGCACTAGCAATTATTTTTTCTGCAGAAACTTTTCCAATCCCTTTCAATGAAGATAATTGTTCAACAGTAGAAGAAGCCAATTTAGCCTTTGTATCAATTCCTGCTTCAATTAAGGTTTCCATATTTGCTTTTGATAATCCTACAACTGATGAAAGATCACTAGAAGCACTTTTGCCTTTTCCTTGATCTTCTAACTCTTCGCCTAATTCATCTTCAAGATCATCAAAATCCCAGGCTTCTGGTGGGGGTGTTTGTATCATAGTTACACCAATCCAAATCAAAATAGCTAGAACACCTGCAACTCCCAAAAATAATGGGATAGCCATCGCCCAATATATGCCACTATCGAAAGGGGGATCATCCTTCAATGGTTTAACTATTAAAAATATTATTTCTGCTATAAGACTGATTCCGCCTATAACCACTAGAATTCCGCCAATTACACTATCATTATTCGCCATTAACTCACCAATATAATTTGTAAACAATTACATATTTGAGATGATTAATTAAATAAATCGATGAAGCCTTATTTAAATTCTATATCACTTTTTTTTTATTGTGAAATAGGTTCTAATTCTATTTGCAAAAAATTAATTCAATTAAATTTAATTATCTTTAATTCTAAAAGATTATAATGATTTTTCAAATATTGATTCAGGAGATAATTCTGAAGCCGGGATGGATCTGTTTGTCCATAACTCAAATGCGATTATAGTTGAATTGATGTGAAAGTCCCAACTTGATATGGTATTGATTTTATAAGATTTACCCAATTTTATTGTTTCTGAACTTGAATTAAAAGATGATGCAATATCAAAAACAATTCTTGAATTTTTTAATATTTTTGGCGGGAGAGGAGATACCCTCTCAAATCCCGGCTCTGGGAGTTGGTTTTGAATCACTAAATCAAAATGTTCTGTAAAGGAATCACTTGCAGAAGTAATGCTAGGAAATTCCTGTTTTAAATTTTCAAATTCAATTTCTTCTTTCGTCCTTACTACAATTAGTTCAGAACTATCCTTCAGCGAAGCAATGATTGATCGACTATATAGGGCTCCACCTTCAATATAAATCCGTTTTAAGCCTTTGATTCCAAATGGAGACAACACTCTTTTTACCGCTTCTACTGTGGTATTATATCCAATTAACCCATCTTTTGAGAGTGCAACACAATCACATTTTTTTGTGTAAATTGCACTTTTATCTAATCGATCTAGCTTCTGTAATACTTCTGTCTGCCATGGATCTAATATCCTAACTCCATCGAGTAATCCATCTCTTATCCATAGTAATAATTGGTCTAGTTCAGCCCGATTGGAAATTGGAAGATTCAAATAAACTCCATTGAGGTTGGCTGAATCTATAATTTTATTGAAAATTGGCTTGTACATTGTAGATTCAATTTCAGAATTGAGACCAATCGATGAAAGATGCCAAGCATTATCAGCAAATGCTTTTTGGAGTGTATCGATAGTCAACATTCCCGGCAAATATGGTTCTCCAAGATCCTTAGCGAGCATTCCATACATCCAAGTATTATTCATTTCCGGAGATTTAATTCTTGTTATTTTGCCTAACTCACCCATTCCAATAATAATATTTGGGATTTTTTCTTTGTGAAGTCGTTTAGACCATCTCCATAATTGTTTCAAATTGGAAACAGTTCTCGGAGTCGCGACAATTTTAACAATAAGATTATTATATTTTGTTGCTAGTTCAATAGCATCATCTAGGTTAATTTTAGCTAAACCATCCCAATCTAAAAGTGACAACACAATATTCATCTCTTTCGGGACTTGTGATGCAACGGAAATGTCAATCGGAAATTCTAAATCAATATATTGTGGTTTTTGTTGAATCAATTTGAGTAATATTTCTCTTCTGTTACTATGATTAGGTGGATCTATTAGATGATTTTTCCATTCAGATCTTGCTGTTAGAATAACTGGAATATCCACATCAGCAATAATTTGTCCAACTTGAGAGAAATCTATTGTATCTAATCCATCAACTCGAATTTCAATCATATTAACTTTCAAATTTATTGCTAATTCTACTTGATATTTTAAATCCTCAATTGAAGACGAATAGCAAACTGCACAAATCAATGAATATCAATTAAGTAGGAAATTTAAAAAAAGGAAGATCTGTTACACGATAAATTGTCGTAAATATTTGTGATTATTTTATGATAATATTGAATACGGACCGCCTATAATTATCCATGTAAGATATGCCAAGGTTAGAATGAATAAGCCAGGGGGTTGAGGTCTAAACCATAAATATTCTCTATTTGTATTCTTTGCATCATTTAATGCTTTTTCCCTCATTTCAATCTCTATTTTAATTGCTTCTTCATCTTCAATGGCCCCTTGAAATATTGGTGCAAATAACTTCCAACCCCCAAGGTCATAAATTTCGGCAGGATCTGAATGTTTGATATGTACAATATGGCTGAATTCCACCCTACGAGATGATAACAGAACATTAATTTTTGCAAAAACACTTCCTTCAGTCATCCCAAATAATTTACCAAATTTTTTAATTTCAAATAAATTTCGAATTAATAAAGATAGTGCAAATAATAGAGTATAAGCCAAAAATAACAATAAAATAAAAAATACAGAAAGTAATGGACTTTGATTTAGATAAAGTATATCAGGATCCCAAGTTGTAATTGGTGTTGTTAGCGAAAGGAGAATCAGAGCTTTACCGTCCCCCCCAGCAAATGACCCACCAATAAATAAAACAAATGTAATAATTATTGAAAATATAATATTTATTATTGAAATAATCCTTTCATCAGACGTGGCAATTGTGTTAACCCAGAAAATATATGAGGGTAAAGCAAATATAATAAAAATTGCCCAAATTTTATCTTGTATCATTCGGTACTTTAGATCTTCATAGGTAGCCCACACTAGAATCACTAATGTTAGCAAAAGCCAAAATAAATGTATCATTTTACTCTTCTCTAAAATGCGTCAGATAGCCCACCAATTGATAAACTACGATTTATTCTAGATAATATTATTAATACTTTTGAAGTTAAAACAATATCATCTTGCCAAGAACCGTTAGTCTCTTGTAATGCTAATAGATAATGTAAACCAGATTTCACAAAGTCAGTCTCAACAGATTCTTGATCCAACACAGCTCTTAAACATTCTGCAGTTATATCGATTCTACCACCCCAACTACCATCAATTTGTTGTCTACTTTTGATATAATTTCTAATTGAGGACAATGAAGTACTTAATTTTATTGGACTTTGTCGTTGACTATCATAGACAGATTCCCCTGATAAAGTAGCTAAAGGATCTCCCAAATCCATATCCATTCCTGGTATTGAAGGCATATCATATTCTATGTTTACTGCAGTTTGTGGACTATCTTCAAAATCCATATCTGCAAGGAATGAAGTATCAGGCATATCAGGATCAGAACTCTCTGAACTCTTAATATTAATTTTTATGTCTTCAAAATTACTCCTGTCAAGAGGAATTTGTTTTCCTCTGACAAGGCGAATTATTGTATTATACATAATTCCCAATAGTCTACTTGACACGTCTTTGTCTTGGACGACTTTGAATCTTGTTGCGGCTCTATTAATCAATATACCAAAAGTATTTGCAATAATATCAATACATTGCTGAGCCGAATCTATGTCATTTAAAATGTAGAACATTTTCGCCATCACAAAAATAATTGGGATTTCACTAGTTTGCAAATTACTATCATCATATCTTTCAATATCTTTTACAAACTCCCACTCTGAATATTGATCTAAATTTTCTTTAAATTCTTCAAAAATCTCATTTTGTAGAATGCTTGAATCTGGATTGATTTCTGACACTATCAGCAGAGACAATAAAGATTCATAACTTGGTTCACGGGCTGCAGTATCTAATGCTTCAAGGACTAAATAGTAGGTTTGTTCTACTGTATGAATTTCTTCAGTACCACTAACGATAGATTTCCAAGAATAGTTTAGCCCTCTACCAGTAAAATAAAACATTGATAACACTTCTGAGGTTTCAAATAGTGGATTAGATTCACCCCAGATACCGTCGGGTCGTTGCTTGTATTGTATCCATTTCACTGCTCTTTCTTCTGCACTGACAGATCCTAATGTACTAAGTGGCATTTTGGAAATGTTTTGCTGAATTTCTTTAAGTTTCACGATCATCTGATCTTTACCTTGTCTAGAGGGAGAAGACGCAGTTAAGTAGTAGGATACCACAAGAGATCCAAATAAAGTATTTATTAAAGTCAAATAAGAAAAAAGTTCACTTTGGTCGTGATTATTAAATGCAGTGTCCGCTGCTACTGAGACATACAGTGAGATGAAAACAGCGATTAATATTAACCCGGAAGCAGTATATAACCCAATTCCTTTGAAAAGTCCTAACCCAGTTATATAATCAACAAATCCAATAATTAAAAATAGAAGATAAATTGATGTAATCAAAAATAAAATTGTAGCAGTTATACTATTAGCAGCAGAAGCAATTAGAATTGTCAGAGTGATAATAATAATACTACTCAAGCCTACAAATGTATAATCAAATAATGAGGCACCATATCTCTTCTTTTGATATTTCAATATTTTTGAATAGGCATAGACATCCTCTTTTGACATATTTGTTTAATTATAATAAAGGAAAAAAAGAGATCGATTGGAATTTATCTTGTTAATAGCTTAAATCGAAAAAATGAATTTTATTCTAAATAAATATTGGATACAGAAATGTTGACATCACAAGCAGAGTAATTACTCCAATCAACCAAAAATATTCTTTTCGAGCTTTTTCATGATCTATATCAACCTCATTTAACTGTGATCTATATACAAATGTATACCCGGCAATAACTGCAGGATATATTACAAGTGCAACATTTGATATAATAAGGGGAATATCAAATAAATAGATGTAGAAAAAGCT
>MDVR01000037.1 GCA_001940725.1 Candidatus Heimdallarchaeota archaeon LC_2
TATTGGTGCCTCTTCATCTTTATTTATTGCCACAATTATTTCTGAAGTACTCATTCCTGCCAGATGTTGGATAGCACCGGATATACCTACCGCAACGTACACTTTTGGTGATACAAATTTTCCTGTTTGTCCAACTTGATCGGAATGAGGTCTCCAACCGGCATCAACTACTGCTCTTGAAGCACCTACTGCTGCACCTAATTGCTCTGCCAGAGATTCAATTAAATTAAAATTTTCAGGTCCACCAGTACCCCTTCCACCAGACACTATGATATCAGCCTCTGTGAGCTCTACTCGATCTGTAGAAGCTGCTAACACTTCTGCAAGTTTCATCATATTATCTGAATCTATTAATTCCGCTGAAACATCCTCGGTTGAGGCTTGTCCACCAGTCTCTAGGGGAGTCTACTTGATTTTGGACCTGGTATCTTGGGGATAATGCCATCCAATCCAGATTGCTTGTATCTCTTGGATTTTCTGTAAAAAGTCGCTTTGCTGACTTCAAAACTTTCCAGGATCTTGTCCACTGTTTTATCATGATATTTTGATCGAGGATCTGAACTATCCTCAATGGTCTGAGCGAGAGAGATAAATGCTCTCACTTTCATTTTCTTAACTAGGACTTGCTTAAGTTTGGACATAAGTAATTCAACTTCTGCAGGTCCTACTTCTTCATTATGTAATATCTGCGTAACATGTCTAGCTACTGACATATGTCTCATTATTTGTTACAGTTCATAATCGATCGACCTGCCTAGTAATTTCCCATCTTGAGAGCTTAGCGATGTCATTATAAATGACTACTTCCAGTATACCTAAGCAAACGAACAATTTTATCACCATATAGTTAATTAGAGCAATTATTAATTATTTAAATACTAAATGAATGATAAAAATATATTATTAATAATTTATATATTCGATAAATTATTAAAAAGAAATGTTAATTATAACTATAATTATTAGAACTTTAAATAGTTATTTTAAGTGTTATTTAAACTTTTGTCCATTTAAATCGTAGTTTAAACATTATATAGGCATATAATCATTCTTTAAGTTATTTAGTGATAAAACATATAATATGTTGATCCTATTAGTTATTTATCAATATATATATGTATTGAGTAAATAAATAGGAAGTAGCATTGATATCCTTAGAAGAGCAAATTCTACTTTTTGGTGTTTTTTTGATAAGTGGATATGCAACTTCAATTTTTCTCGATAAATATGGGATACCACATGTTGTGAGTTACATTCTTACGGGTTTTCTTATCTCTAATAGTTTTTTAACAAATCTTAATTTATCTGAAGATTTAGAATTTTGGTTTATATTATTTGAAAATTTGGCTTTAGGGTTTATTGGTTATAAAATAGGCACTGAGTTAAAAATAGAATATCTTCAAAAGGAGTCAAAAGTAATAACGATATTATTAATTGGTGAGGCTGGGGGGGCTTTTTTAGTGGTTTTTTTGGCAATTTTTTTAGTATGGGGGAATTTCTTGCTCGCTATTCTCCTAGGGGGGCTTGCAACTGCAACAGCCCCAGCTGCAACTGTTGAAGTCATAAGAAAACTCAAAGCTAAGGGGACTTTAACCACTAAAATGCAGTGGTTATTGGCCTTTGATGATGTACTCGCAGTCATTATTGTTGAAGGGATTTTAGTATATCTTACAGTAAATTTTAGTGGAACCCTAACTCTTACTAATTATTTCATTAATTTAGGACGAGAAATTGGGTTTGCAATTGTAATCGGTATTATGACTGGATTAATTGTTAATGGTTTTCTTGAACGTGTAATTCAAACAGATAGTCAAGCGACACAAATAACATTAGCCTTTATTTTGTTAACTATTGGAATTGCGATTTTTATATATACTTCTGTTATTCTTTCAACAATGGTAATGGGTACAACTGTAGCAAATTTGGATGGTCATCATTATAAAAGATCTGATCGCTCAATGGACGTTCTGATTAACCCGGTGATAATGATGTTTTTTATTTTGATAGGTGCTAGAGTTCGCTTCGCTGATTTCTCTCCATTCCCTTGGTTAGCAATTATCTATTTAATTTCAAGAACGACGGGGGTGATCGTTGGAACTTATTTAGGCGCAATATCAAGCAATGTTGAAGAAAAAATCAAAAACAATCTTGGATTTGGTTTACTGGCACAGGGAGGTGTTGCTTTAGGGCTTGCTTCAATTGCAAATGAGATCCTCTCAGAGGCGGGCGAAATTGAATTGGGCAAATTGGTTCTAACCACTATTGTAATCTCCACTATTTTCTCCGAATTATTGGGATCGTATGGAACTAAATTTGCAATAACGAGGGCAGGAGAAGTTAATAAAACGAATATTGAAGTTAAAAATTAAGAACATATAATCTTATTTTTTGATATGTCTAATGAATTAATGATACCAAAACAGATTGATTTAGTTTATCATATTTTGATCCTATGTGTCTCTAAGCTATAAAGTCTTTATTTTTTTTATTTCCTCGGTTAATTTAGGCATAACCTCAAATAAATCACCTACAAGACCATAATCAGCGATTTTGAATATTGGAGCCTCTTCATCTTTATTTATTGCAACTATTATTTCTGAAGTACTCATTCCTGCCAAATGTTGAATTGCACCAGATATCCCGACTGCAATATAGACTTTTGGTGAAACAAATTTTCCTGTTTGTCCAACTTGATCTGAATGTGGTCTCCAACCTGCATCTACAACTGCCCTTGAGGCTCCAACTGCAGCACCAAGTTGTTCTGCAAGGGATTCAATTAAATGAAAATTCTCAGGACCACCAGTGCCTCTTCCACCAGAAACAATAATATCGGCTTCTGTAAGCTCTACCCGACCTGTAGAAGCAGCCAGCACCTCAGCTAATTTCATAATATTTTCCGAATCAATGATTTCCGCAGAAATATCCTCTGTTGAAGCTTGTCCACCGGTTTCTGATGGAACATCGAAAATAGATGGACGAACTGTAATTACCAGTTTTCCTTGTGTTTTAACTTTCGCTTGAATTTTATTACCATGCAAAGATCTATTAAAAGTTGTCGAGTCCTCAATCCCTATGATATCAGAGACAGGTGAAGCAATTAATTTTAAGCAGACTCGTGGAGAAATTTCTTTTCCCCAAACAGTTGCTGGAAATAATATGTAATCTGCTTCAGTTGCTGCATTGGTTATGTAACGAGCATACAAAGCTGGATGATAAAGTGAAACATCCGAAACTTTTTTCACTTTTGTTATTCCATATGAACCAGCAATTGAAACCAAATTATCAATTTCATTATCAATTATGATACCAAATACCTCTTTTCCGGTAGACGAGGCTAATTTATTTGCCGCAGCTATTGTTTCTAAAGCTGCCTTAACAATTTTACCGTTGTAACTTTCTAAATAAACTCCAATGCTCATGTTAAATCACTTTCTCCTTATTTTGTAAACCATCTACCAATTGGCCAACTATTTCATCAACAGTACCAGTTATTAACTCTCCCGCATCTTTCTTAAGTGGATATGAAACAGATACAAGATTAACATTTTTGGTAATTTCAGTTCCGGCACTTTCTTTTATTTCCAAAGGCTTCTTTTTAGCTTTCATGATCATAGGGAGTTTAGGATAGCGAGGCTCATTCAAACCTTTATCCGCTGTAAGTAAAACGGGAAAGCTTGATTCGAATTTTTCCTTTCTACCTGATGCATCTCGTGTAGCAACCACTCCGTTTTCTGTAGTTTCGAGTGATGAGATTTCAGTTATTGAAGGAATACTAAGAAGTTCAGCAACTGCAGGACCAATAAAACTATCACCAGAGTCCGTCGCCATTTTACCAGTTATAATTAAATCAGCACCCAAAGGTTTGATTACTTCAGCCAAAGCCTTTGCTAGAGAAATTAAATCACTATCCGCTAGTTCTGGACTGTTGATGAGAATTCCACTATCTATGCCCATGGCCATTGCCTTACGAATTGATTTTTCCTCATTACCTCTTCCTATTGTAACAGAAATAACTTCACCACCAAGTTTTTCTTTTATTTGTATGGCTTCTTCAATTGCATATTCATCATATGGACCAATAACCCATTCGATACTGCTATCCCACACAACATCACTTGAATCAGAATTTAATTGAAACCTTGTTTCAGTATCAGGAACTACTTTCAGTAGTACAACGATTTTCATTATGTTCAAAATAGAGATCATTGATGATAAATTAAAAGATTTGTTTATGCCCACATAAAGTGGAAAATATTGATAATCGAATATCATAGTTCATATATTTTTGTATAAAATCACAATTTTCTCGTTAATTAACAATATTGGAAATTCTGTTCTACCATTGTAAGACTCGCGTTGCTCTTAATGTGTTCCAACGAAAAGGTTTACGAGGCTCTTCCAATTTGAACCATGTTTTTCCAGATATGGTTTTTCCTTTTGGCCATTTTTTATTTTTCTCAGTGGACAACAATAAATCAATTGCAGGAATAAATCTTTAATCATATGGAAAATTCATTGATTGAAAATAATCTAGCCCTCCAAGGAAATTATAGTGGCATCGAGGAGGAAAGGTAATTTCTGTAAATGCAGGTTTGGCTATTTTTCCAGTTCTATGCGATTTATATAATTGATGCAAAAGTAAAAACTCATGATCGTATTTGTATGTACATACAAAATAACTCGGTCTAGGAGACCAGACCTATACGTTCCGCACTCTTAACCGAGCGTCGCCACTCATGCTCATTACATGATCTATTTTTTAGATCGCTGAATGAAGTAGATAAGAGATCTGTACCTTTGGATAAAAGTACACGTGCTTCTGTCGGTCCTGTTTCAATTTCATCAATTTCTTGAGAATGTATTGAACTGTCTTCAGGTACAGGTTTCTGTATTTTACGGGTGATCAGATTCCCGTTCGGATGACCAGGAAGGTATCTAGCAACCGACATATTACTGAAGCCCTCTTAGATACGTCATTTAGCAAAAACTATCAAAATATATTTAACGATAATTATCATCAATAAATAATGGAAACTATGATAGCCATCGTAAATAGAAGGTCTGGATCACCGGGTGTTCTTAAGGTCAAAGAGGTAAAAAAACCTAATCCAAAAAACAATGAAGTTCTAATAAAAATCCATACAACAACAGTAACTGCAGGGGATGTAATAATGCGGCGTAAATTTCTCCTATTTCTATTATTTTGGTTCATCTCACTTACTATGCTTGGTCCCAGGAACCCAAGAAGAAAAATACTCGGTCACGAATTTGCTGGAACCATCGAAGCTGTTGGAAAAGATGTCAAACTATTTAAGATCGGGGATCAAGTTTTTGGATCTACTGGTCTTATTGGGGGTGCCTATGCCGAGTATATTTGTTTAAAAGAAAAAAGTACCTTGACAACGAAGCCTTCCAATATGAACTTTGAGGAATCGGCTACGGTTCCTGTTGGTGGACTTACAGCCTTGCATTTTCTCAGAAAATCAAATATCCAGGAAGGTCAGCAAATTCTAATCTATGGAGCTTCTGGAAGTGTAGGTACTTTTGCAACACAACTTGCCAAATCGTTTGGTGGAATAGTTACAGCTGTTTGTAGCACTAGTAATATTGATTTAGTGAAATCCCTGGGCGCTGACAAGGTAATTGACTACACAAAAGAGGACTTTACGGATAATGCTGAGGTCTATGATGTAATTTTCGATGCAGTTGGTAAGATTTCCTCTTCAAGCAGTAAAGGATCTATTAAGGAAAATGGAGCCTACGTCACTGTTAAGGCCATGGGAGGCGAAAAAGTAGAAGAGTTAATTTATCTAAAAGAGCAAATTGAGGCTGGAAAGATAAAATCGGTAGTGGATAGAATCTTTCCATTAGAACAGATTGTAGATGCTCATGAATATGTCGATAAGGGACGTAAAAAGGGAAATGTAGTAATCACAGTCATTGAAAACTAAATCCATCAATCCCAAAGGTTGAGAGAAATTAAATTTCTAGTTTTTGAATAAATATCTTCGTTCAATTCTAGCAAATCAGATTGAACTTGCCAAGTTACAGATATATCTCCCTGCAATAACCAATAAATAACATCTTTCTCATGTAATGACATAAATCCCCCCTAAACAACAGCACAATCAAATCGTGTTGGAGTATTTGCAAAATCACTCATAGACCAAGCAAAAACAGTATTCGGAATGACTCTCCAAAACGGCGGAGGATGAAACATCTTATACCTCTGTTTATATTTTTCTCCTAATATTTGGTGCAGGTCATCATCATCAAATCTTTGAGCATTACCTTCAATTATTACCACGTTGTCCCCACTTTCTGTGTGTACAACTATGCGTGGATGTTTGATCAAATTCTTTATATTTTGTGTTTTCTGACCTCCCCCAAAATAAAAAATATTTTCATACCATATCCCCCAAATTGGTCTTGCGTGAGGATTCCCATTAGCTTTTGATGTAGATATCCAATAATTTTTTGAATCATCCATCCATTGACCCACATGAGTCCAAGAGACCATCCCATTATCTTCCTTTGAAATACCATATTCAGGAATTTTTGGTCGGCTTGTATTGATAATATTAATTATTGGTATTCTATTCTTCATAGTTAATAAAAATGTAATTTACGAATTAAATATTTTGCTTATAATTGATTGAATTATGAAAAAGAAAATTTGCAAAATGGGAATACAAAATAATAAAAAAATTGCTTAACTATCATATTTTAGATATATAGGATATATCAAAATTGATCTAATGACAATATCTTTTGAGTTTACTGATGAACATAAAATTCTCAGAGATTCAGTTCGAGATTATGCTCGAATTGAAGTTGCACCTAAAATTCCGGATCTTGATAAAGCACAACAATATGATAGACGAGTAATGGAAAAGATGGGTGAATTAGGTTTTCTTGGAGTTTCTATACCGGAAGAATATGGTGGTTCAGGAATGGATTATATTTCAACTGCAATTGTATCAGAAGAATTTGAATATGTTGATTCATCATTGCGGGTTGTCATTTCTGTACATAATGGACTTAATTCAATGGGAATTTATCAATGGGGAACAGAAGAACAAAAGCAAAAATATTTGATACCCCAGGCACAGGGAAAAAAACTAGCAACGTATGGATTGACTGAGCCGAATGCAGGGTCAGATGTAGCAGGCATGCTAACAACAGCCAAAGAAGAAGGTGATTTCTATATGCTTAATGGGAATAAGATGTGGATTTCTTTAGCGGATACAGCTGATAATTTCTTAATTTTTGCAAAGACCGATGTTACAAAAGGCAGCAGAGGAATCAGCGCATTTTTAGTTGAGAGAGGTTATAGTGGCCTTTCAACTGGGAGTATTAAAGATAAACTTGGTGTAAGAGCAGGAAATACTGGACTAATGAATTTTGATAATGTCCAAGTACCAAAAGAAAACCTTGTTGGAGAATTAGGAGAGGGATTTAAAATCGCAATGAGTTGTTTAGACAATGGCAGGTATACTGTGGGAGCTGGAGCTGTCGGGCTGGCAAAAGCTGCAAGAGATGCTGCAGTGAAATATGCAAATGAAAGACAGGCTTTTGGTGAACCAATAGGTAAAAAACAATTAGTTCAAAGATTGTTAGCTCATATGCAACAAGGAATTGATGCTTCAGAACTACTAATTTGGAAAGCTGGATGGCTTAAAAACATTGGGCGCAGAAATACCAGAGAAACTGCCATGGCAAAATGGATGGCTACAAACGTTGCTTCTCAATGTGCAGATGATTCTATTCAAATTCATGGAGCCTATGGGTTCAGTGCAGAATATCCAGTTGAAAGACATTGGAGAAATGCACGTGGAGCAAGAATTTATGAAGGAACCGATCAAATTCAAGAATTGATGCAAGGACAATATGCTATGGGTTATAGAGTGGATAAACCATTAAGAAAAGAAATGCCTGCATGGGAATAATTTTACGGACTAATATTAGTCTATCTACTAATTTTCATTTTCAGTACTTTAAATACCCGGATGACAAATTATGGTAGTTGCAATCTAATGATTGTGCACAGACAACTTACTACCTTTAGCAATAAAGATGTGAGAGGACTAGGTAAGCATCTGCCTGTCATTTCTTCCTTTGGAAGATTTACGGAAAAGCCGGAAAAGTACCGAAAAATCATATTGATTGTCCTACCCTGTTTTTGGAAAAATAACAGGAATGCTGGTCCTCAGTTTAAGGACTGAAAATGATCTGCCAGTAGTTAAAGATCACGGAAGAACTGACTTTGTTGACCCCTGTAGGGTGAGAAGCAGAAGGAGGCACCGTTCATTATGAACAGAACCTATTTCGACGGAACCTTTTTTGTGTAAAACAAAAATTGGTATGTGATGGTGACATCAGATATAGGGTTGCTGAACGTGAAGTACTCGTTTTCTAATAATACTAGTAAATGTACGTACAAAAATGATCATGGAATCCCAGCTAATTAAAATGTATTCTATATCATTGAATAATGAAGTGGGTATAAATTTATAAATAAAAATTTTAACAAAGATCATAATGAAAACAATTAATAAAGAAGAACTGAAGGCGAAACTAGATTCAAAACATGATTTTAAATTAGTTATGACTCTTGGTGCTTTTCATTTTATGGCTAAAAGGATCCCTGGATCTACATTTTTAGAAAATCCTGAAACAGCGATGTCTAAATTAAAAAAAGATGCTGAAATTGTAGTCTATTGTTCGGATGTCCTTTGTGTTGCAAGCCAAATAGCTTACAATAAACTTGTATCCCAAGGTTTTACTAATGTTAAACGATATTCTGGTGGAATTGTTGAGTGGGAAGAAGCAGGTTATCCTTTAGAAGGAGAAATGGTACAGTAAAATTTAATTATTTTACAAAATTTATTGATCTTTTAATCTACCTAAAATTTCTGTAATCAATCCCATAGTTGCCTTTAATGTTATTCCTGAGTGATCCAACGGTGGAGAAACTTCCATAATATCAATAGCTCTGATTTTTCCTGGAATATGTTTCACAAATTGCATTAATTGACTTGTAGTCATACCACCTCCAACTTGAGTGCCGGTCCCAGGTGCATATGCTGGATCTAAAACATCAATATCTATTGATACATAAAGAAAATCTACTACCGCAGAAATTTGATTTACCAATTCAGAAAATATATTTAAATCAAAATTATTAGTTTCAAGGTCAACCATTTTTAATTCTTTGATTCCAGTATCATCTACTACGTGTTGTTCTTCCGGATCCATATACCGTGTCCCAACAAGTAAAACATTTTTGGGATCGACATTATCCAATTCAATCGCTCGTCTTAAAGGACAACCATGCGAATAATTGGACCCAATTAATTCATTTAATAAATCCCGATGAGCATCAAACCAAATAATTCCAACACTTCCCCTTTCCTGTAAGGCTTTTAACATTGGATAAGTTGAAGAATGATCGCCTCCAAGAGCTAAAATGGGTGCGCTTGTATTTTCTAATATATGTTTATAGTGCTCGTTGATGCTCGTACGAGTTTTTTTACCCTCTACTGGATAAACAGGAATATTTCCCATGTCAGCCAATACCATTTTGTCAATTCTTTTCCCATCTCGGGTCATTACTTGCATGTCTTGCGAAATCAATCTTAATTGTGAAGGTGCCAAAGATGTTCCTTTTTTACCTGAGAGAGCACTTTCATATGGGATTCCAAGGATAATAACTTCTGCTTCAGATATGTCCAAATTTTCATAAACTAGACCACCAAATGAACCAAATGCATCTTCATGAAATTCCATTATCATATTGTGGACTTATGATAGATTAAGAATATCGTTTACTTTGCATTTATTTGATCGAGTGGATTCATTTTATTGTGTGCATTTATTGATATTTGTAATACTTGCAATCGTTATATGAGGTCACTTTCGAAATGGATAAAAAATACTAATTCATTATTACATTAGGAATTGATTTTTTTGATTCCTATGTGTTTCACGATATTCGAGACACAAAAACACAAAAACTAGGCTCGTGGTGTAGAGGCTATCATTATGGGTTTTGGTCTCATAGACCTCGGTTCAAATCCGGGCGAGCCTGTTTTTTATTCAACTTTTATTGTAATTTGTTTTTTACATTGATTTATAGATTTCAAGTGATACGAATTCAGATTTCAACAACCCATAATAAGTTTCACTAGTATAATCTCCATTTTCTAATTTAATTGTTTCTCGGAGTAATCCTTCGTAAATAAATCCACACCTTTCTGCAATATTTTTGCTTTTAATAGCATAAGGGCCATTTTCTCTAATCCTAACTGTTACCTTATGAGCATTTAAATTGTTGAAAATAAAAATTAATGCACGTATAGTAGCTTCGGTTATAATACCTTTACCCTGATGATTTTTATCAACAAACCATCCTATTTCGAAGTGTCCGCTATCCCAATTCATTGGTTCAATCCATATATGACCTAGAAAATCTTGAGTTGATTTACTCCATATTCCCATCACGAATCGATCATGGTCCTTCCAATCCTTACCCAAATCACAAATCCATTTTTCAACAAATTCGATTTCATCCGAAGAAGCAACCAAACCTAATAACTCTTTTAAATGATCTCTGTTATCGTGTTCCAACATATCAAAGAACATTTGACCATCTCCTTCTTGATAAGGTCGTAGGATAAATCGTTTGGTTTCTATTACATCTGGAATTTCTAACTCAGATGTATCTTCGATAATCATATGTATAAAACGTCATAACAGTATTTGATTTCTTTGTACGGGGATTGTATTAGTGATTAGGGAAATTTTTAAGATTAATTGATCGTAGACCTCTCTATTCAATATTATCTTTCTCGATCTAATTAATTGAGAATTATGCATTTCTTAATGAATAAATCTAACAGTTTCTAAATTTAGAATAATTATGGATCATTTAGAAGAACGTGAAGAAAAATCACCGAGAGCATCTGAAATTGAGACAAGCCTATTAATGATGCCCAGTCATTCTAACCCTACCTGGAAATCAGATGGATTAGAATTAGGGGCAGTAAATGGAGGGGCAATTCTTAATCTTATTGATAATATTGCTGGATTGGCAGCACTTAGGCATTGTAGAACAAGGGTTGTTACGGCATCAATTGATAGAATGGATTTTTTAAATCCGGTTCATGTGGGGGAATTACTTGTTCTCAAAGCGCGTGTTAATTATGTTGGTAGGACTTCAATGGAGATAGGTGTCAAAATAGAAACTGAAAATCTAGCGACTGGAACTCGGAAAAAAACTGGACACGCATTTTTGACAATGGTTGCTGTCAGTGAAACTGGATCTTCAATTATTGCACCTAAATTAAAACTTGAAACAGATGAAGATCGATCAAGATTCAAAGATGCTAAAGAACGATTAACTTACAGAATTGAACAAAGACGGATTGAATCCAGCCATCACCACAATTAATTAGTTATCTACGATTTCTAGTAAAGCTATACTCTTCTTCCAATTTCTAAATAATTTTAAACTAGTATGGTTTACATAAAATATATAAAATGGAACGTTCATTAATTCCAACAGAAGAGAATCCACATCCACTTTTAAAGTTAGATGGCGTAGAAAGAAGGAATTTTGCGATTAGGTCACTCTTAATAACAACGTCAATTACCCTTCTACTCTATGTATTTCCCAGTTATTATGGATTGGAAGATTTAACAACTCGAACTTCATACTTTTTCCTCGACATTTTTGGATTTCATCCTCGTGTTTTCATCTATGAAGACTCATTACAGGAATTAACCAGTTTTGATCGTTTCTTGACGAGATTATATGATCCTTCTCGTGCAACTTATCCTGCCATAAGCTTAGACACCGATGCAGGAAGATCGAATTATTTGATTGTGAGAGCATGCACTGGAATGCAGGCAGGAGCACTTCTAATTGGATTAATTTGGTCCACACCTGCTTCAATGCATGATAGAATTAGAGCTAGTTATGTTATTCTAATTGCATTATTCATTGGAAATACATTAAGAATAGCAGCCATGATAGCAATAACCACAATTCTAATGAATTACTTTGGATTGGAATACGAAACTTCTTGGAGTTATGCTCATGATTGGATGGGTAGACCTCTCGGTTTCTTTGGTACAATTATTTTCACAATTTTAATTGAAGTTAGAGGAGTGAAAATATTAGATACCATTACAGTTTGGATAGATTGGATAACAAAAGCGAAACCAAAACCAATAGCCTCAACAAAATAATAAAATTTACTTAATTTTTCTTAACTTTTCGTTTTTTCTTTTTTGTTTTCACTTTTTTTGAAATACCTTTAGAAATACCGTTATCATATAGAAAATCAAATATCAAATTATTAAATTTTTCAGGATATTCTATATATGGCATATGACCACACTGATCTATCAACTCAAGTGTACCGTTTGTCATTTCTTTTGCTACAATGCCATGTTTGTAAGGAATAATTCGATCATTTTTCCCCCAGATAATAAGAACTGGAACCTTTGATTTTTTGATTTTTTGAGTAATTTTGTAAATCAGATATACACTATTTTTGGGCTGACCAGCAAAAGTCACCATGTGCCTGAGAATATACGCATAAGCTCTACGTATACTGTGATCATTTTTAAACCGATCTGAAATTTTTAAAAATTCTTCAGGGAGATCTTTATAATTATTAATTATTGATTTCCAAGATTTTTTGCTATTATTAATTGGAATATGTTTATTTATAACTAAATAAACAATTAACTGATTAAGTATTGGTAACGAGGCAATTCTGTAATTCCAATAAAGTTCGCGTCCGAAACCAACAGATGAAACTAATACTATTGAAGATATGCGATCTGGAATTAAGTCCCAAATACCCATCGAAACACCTCCTCCAAAGGAATTTCCAACTATAATCACATTTTTCAATTTTTTTTCTTTAATCCACTCTGCGATAGCAATTGAAAAAATTTCAAAAGAATAAACTATGCTTTTTGATTTTCCGCTTTTGCCAAATCCAATGTGATCCACAGCTAAAGGCCAATATTTTTCTTTATAAAAACCCTCAAAATTCCACTTATAACTTTCTGCAAATCCTCCAATTCCAGGTAGAAAAACAACTGGTTGACCTTTTCGCCTCTTTGTTAATTCAATATGCCTGATATCTATGGACTCATTTTGAATGTTGATTGGAGTATAGACATCAATAATCATCGAACTAGCAATATTAAATTAAATTTTATTGTTAAAAAAGATGGTCAATAAACGATAGAAGAATATTAGGGATATTGATATTACGGAGAACTATCTTTATTTGTTTCACAACTTACTCGATGCATTTAAAATATTATATTTATTTCATTAAATATCCGAATGAAAAAATATCAAACCTCAGAATGGGCATATCGGGCAATTAAAGGGGTTTTCAAATCAATACTTAGGATAACTTACGATGTACGAATTCATGACGCTGGAAATTTAGAAGGATTATCATCAGATCAAGGTTTCATAATGGCATCTAATCATGGTTCTATTGTAGATGCATTCGTTATGGGTTTAATGATTGATACCCATAGAGTTAGATTTGTTGGTAGACAGAAATCCCTATGGTCAAATCCAATTTTTGGGAAAATCAATGATATTGTAGGAACAATTCCAGTTCCTGAAAGAACTGTCAAAAACAAATCTGTCGTTGTAGAGACGTGCGTCAATGCTTTAAAACAAGGTGCGTGTATTGGTATTTTCCCAGAAGGTGCAATTTTACCTCGTAGAAAAGCATATAATGGAAAAACAGGTATGGCAAGAATGGTATTGGAGGCTGGAATTCCAGTAGCACCTATTGGTCTTTTTGGCACGGGTGGTTTATGGCCCTACGGTGCTAAAATGCCAAGATTGGGAAAACCAGTTGAAATGGTAATTGGAGAACCTATGTATTTTGACGAATACCACGGAATGCACGAAAATAAAGAAGTTGTGAAATATGTAACTGATTTGGTAATGAAAGAAATTAGAAGCTTAAGTTCATGGCATGATGTTCCTAATCAAGATGTTGTTGAATTATATAATTATTACAAAGATCTAAAAAAGCCGGTAATATGAAAAAATTATTTATTTTTAATCAGTTCTTAAAATTGATCTCAGTAATTAATTGAAAATCTTTGGAATTAATTACTTTTATTTTATCTCTTGCACAATAAATAATGTAATCAGAGTATAATTTTACTGAATTGACTTCTCTCCCATTTTCCTTTATTTCTTTTATAAGATTAAAATTTTCAACGTCAAATATCATAATTTGATCTTTCAAGCTACAAACTAACAAATTATTATTGATATCCAATGATTTCACATCATTCATTGTTTTGATTGTTTGTTCCAATGTCATATTTGATTTTAACCAAACTCTAATTTCCCCGGGACTACCATGTCCAGAAATTAGATATTTATCATTACTTGTAAAGCAATTAACTCTTTTACTTGGGGGGTCTTTTATCATATAAATTTGATTAAAGCTATTTTTGTTCCAAATCCTAATTCCTGCACCTAATGTTGTAAATCCATCTCCAGAATAGATTCGATCGTAATCTAAATAAACAGAATTTACTCGAGGCAGATGCCCATCTAATATGGTTTTTAAATTTAGTTCAGATTTACTCCAAATGTTAACATTTCCATTAAATGACCCTGTGTAAATATATTCATCATCTCCTGTAACACAAATGACTCCCAATTCATGGGAGATAGTATTCTTTAATTGATCATCATCTACATCATAGAAGTTCACTTTTTCATTAAGAGAAGCAATATAAATACCAGTGTCATCACTATAAATTGATTTTACTTCCCAAAGCTCTTCTATAATTTCTATAATCTTTGTAAATGATGATAAATCAACAACGACTACCCTATAATCAGCTAGACCAACATACAATCTTTTTTTATAAATATAGAGTGATGAGATAACTGTCTGACTAGGATCTAATGGCATCAAATTGAATTGAATTACGTGTTTATTTATTTTATTTTATACGTGAAATACAAATCAGTTTAAATTTAATTTCTTGAATTTTAAATATTTTTACTCATTCTCTGTATTTCGATTTATCAATAAACAAGCTTGAAAAATTCAAATAATAATTGTGCTAAAGCATATGTAATTATTGAAAATTCTGAAGATTAATATTAAGTGACAATTTTTAACATTGATGAGAGTATTAATATCAAATCTTGGTGCGTAAAGATTGAAACTGCTGTAAGTGATTATCCAAAATTAGAACAGTTTGTGAAAAATGGAAAACTTGATTTTGGTGATCATGAATCTCTTACAATGTATAACAAAGCTGTGGCATATTCATTAGCCCAGTTAGAAATTGATGTCCCCAACACACATTTAATTCCAGCTGTTTGTTTACGTTATGCTTACATGAGGTTGATTTCTGAACATTATTTGAAACCAAATGATACAATAATCGAAATTGGAACAGGAGCATCTGGAATTATTTCTTTATTCGGAGCTAAGTTATTTGACCTCAAAGTTACTGCTACAGAACTAGATACAATAAGTTATGAAACTGCAAATAATAATTTTGTTAAAAATAATCAATCTAATAATATCACCCTAATCAAAAGTGATGGAGGAATATTATTTGATGTATTACAAGCTGGATCTAATTTCGATGCTCTTCTTACATACCCACCTACTTATTCAGATAGTAATCAAGATACTGGAAAATTAAATAAAAAAAGAGGTTTCAAGGGAATAATGTCAGAAATGATCGGTGGAGGTGATGATGGATTCGATTTTATTAAAAAATTATTACATGAAGCCTGTTCTAATCAGTTCAAAATTGACATTATTACAGTTATGTGCTTATTCAAATCACATGTTTTCCCAAGTATCGAGATACTAGCTTCATTCCAACGTAAAACAAAGATAATTGAATTAATTGCGGGAACAAGAAAAAGATATGTTGTTATAGGATCTAATCAAGAATCGTAATTCTTGTATTCAACTTGTGAGATTGTTTGATAGCATCTACTACTTGTTGATTTTTGTAACCATCAAAAATTGATGGTGAAAGACTTTTTCCCAATTGGAGAGATTTGGATAATTGATCCAATAATTTAATGAATGGAGGTATTCTGTGATCCTGTTTTGAATGTTCCATATTAATTAGCAATTCTTCTAAAATATCCACTTTAACAAATTCACCTCCTTGTTTTCCAACAAAGATATCATCACCCTCTAAATAGATCGTCCCTTCAAAACCAGAGAGTAGCAATCTTGATGGAGGTGACGGACCCACAGTTCCTGAGGCATTTAAAACCCCAGTGACACCATTTTCCATTTTGAACTCACAAAGAAAACCATCATCTGCTGTTTGTTTTACCATTTTTCCGCTATTATCTTCGCGTAAAGGTGTTCTTCTATAGATTCTACCCTGTACCTCAAGAAATTCAAGTCCTGTTATATATCTAATCATGTCAATTAAGTGAGAACCAAGTGCACCCAACATTCCACCATCATATTTTGAATCCCATAGCCAACCAAATTTTGGATTTGTGGGCGATGCTAACCAGCCGTAAAATTGATTGAAATGAATTTCACGGAGTTTACCTATTACTTGATCTTCAAAAATTAATTTTCGTAACATATTTCTTGATGGAACCCATCTGAATTCATGTGCCATTAAGGCAATTAAATTTTTATCCTCAGCTAAAGTAACTAATTTTTTTGCCATTGCGGCATTTGTGGTTGTTGGTTTTTCCAATAATAAATGCTTACCACTTTGTAGAACTGCTTTTCCCATTTCATAGTGGAGATAAGGTGGTGTACTTACGGTTATCAAATCCAAATCGTCATTTTCGAGAAGGTCCTTCCAATTAGTCGTGGATTTAATACCATATTCTGTGGCAACTTTATCTGCTTTTTCCTTGTTTCTCCCTGCAATTACTAATGGTTTGAAATCTGGATGATGGATTAGCGCGGGTAAATGCACTTTTGCTCCAAATCCAGTTCCGATTATTCCTACATTATGGACCATAAATCATTATTTACGCATTCATATTTACTCTTTGAGGATAAGCTAAATGCTATCTGATTAATTAGAAATATAATTCAAATATAGTGTAAAATAGGATAATAAACTGGGTGAATTTCTAATTTATTTGTGAGTCAATAGAGAAATAGTAAAAAATAAAGAAATAAGAATTAGGTTAAGGAAGCCTTAGTAACTCAGCTCGGTAGAGTGATTGACTTGTATGATTTCTTTTAGAAAGTCTAGAAATCAATTTGTCGGGGGTTCAAATCCCCCCTGAGGCTCCATTTTTCTTATTATTCAAATAATATTTTTATCTCTAATAGCTTTGTTCCCAAAATTTTTTGCTTCTGTGTATAAATCTTAAAAGCGAACCTTTTTATTTTTCTTATGTATTAAATATAAACAGCGGAAAACTTTCGTTTAAGCTAATATATCCAAAATAAAAGGTTATCTTATGTTCTGTCAACAATGTGATGCAGTGTTAATTTTAAAAAAAGAAAAAGGAAAAAAAAATTCAAATCAATCTAGGATAATAGTATGTATTGACTGTGGATTCAAAATTGTAGATAATGAAGAAAGTCAAGGATTTTTGATTAAACAAGAAATTGAGCATGGTGTTGAGGCGTTTATCGAAATAGTTGAATTCAAAGATATTGACGATAAGATCTCTGAAGAGATGAGAGAAGAACTTAGAGAGAGATATAGAGAAGTTATTATTTAATTTAATATTTCTAATATTCAATTTTACTTTGAAATTAAACAAGGATAATTTATCTATATTAATATTTTTTTTTCCTTTTTATTTTTCTTATGTATTAAATATAAACAGCGGAAAACTTTCGTTTAAGCTAATATATCCAAAATAAAAGGTTATCTTATGTTCTGTCAACAATGTGATGCAGTGTTAATTTTAAAAAAAGAAAAAGGAAAAAAAAATTCAAATCAATCTAGGATAATAGTATGTATTGACTGTGGATTCAAAATTGTAGATAATGAAGAAAGTCAAGGATTTTTGATTAAACAAGAAATTGAGCATGGTGTTGAGGCGTTTATCGAAATAGTTGAATTCAAAGATATTGACGATAAGATCTCTGAAGAGATGAGAGAAGAACTTAGAGAGAGATATAGAGAAGTTATTATTTAATTTAATATTTCTAATATTCAATTTTACTTTGAAATTAAACAAGGATAATTTATCTATATTAATATTTTTTTTTCCTTTTTATTTTTCTTATGTATTAAATATAAACAGCGGAAAACTTTCGTTTAAGCTAATATATCCAAAATAAAAGGTTATCTTATGTTCTGTCAACAATGTGATGCAGTGTTAATTTTAAAAAAAGAAAAAGGAAAAAAAAATTCAAATCAATCTAGGATAATAGTATGTATTGACTGTGGATTCAAAATTGTAGATAATGAAGAAAGTCAAGGATTTTTGATTAAACAAGAAATTGAGCATGGTGTTGAGGCGTTTATCGAAATAGTTGAATTCAAAGATATTGACGATAAGATCTCTGAAGAGATGAGAGAAGAACTTAGAGAGAGATATAGAGAAGTTATTATTTAATTTAATATTTCTAATATTCAATTTTACTTTGAAATTAAACAAGGATAATTTATCTATATTAATATTTTTTAAAATAGAAGAAAGGAACTAGCTAGCATTGTTGCATTTAGTAATATTAATCCAATCCATACCGTTGATTTCCAATTTAAGATTTTTTTGCCATCTAATTGCCATACAGGTAACAGATTGAACAAACCTAGACCTGAATTGACTTGAATTGCTAGTATTAAGATTTCGTGCAATGACCAATCCAATGAAGGGAAATAAGTATTTGAGAATATTTGACTTAACACAAAAAATATTACGGCAAGAATAAAATTAATCGCAGGCCCTGCAGCTGCAAATTTACCATTTTCATCATCGGTAGTCTTACCCAAAATAACGGTAGCACCAGGTGCAGCAAGCCGAATTCCTAGAAACCCAAACAATAAACTCATTTGTAAATACTTTCTTATCATTGTGAAACGTGCATATTTGCCGTATCTTATGGCGGTGTATTTGTGTCCGAGTTCGTGTAAAACAAAGGCAGGTGTTATTATTAAACTCAAAATTAAAACATATTGCCATGAATATAAACCATTCAAAACTGGCTGAAAACCAAAGACAAACAAAATTAGTAAAAATCCGAAAAACAAATCAATACTTTCTCTCCCAGAGGTCACAATATCAGGATTTGATCGTAAAATATATTCATATTCTTCATTAGTAGGTTCTCTTCTTGGATCTCCTTGCATTGCATGTGTGTAATTAAGGATCCAATTAATGGATTGTTGCTGATTGGGTGATTGGGGATTCCTAGTACCAAAATTTGTACTTTGTTGAAATTGGGGTTGTTGATATGATGCGGTAAAACAAGGAGCATGTGAATTTATATGAGAGTCACAAAAACCATTTTGACATGTTTGACACCTATATAGGACCGTATGATTTGAGGCAGGACCACAACTATGACATTCCACTGATGTTACTTTAATTTTCTCATTAATTAGGACTAGTACTGAGTACAAATATAATAGTTTGATTTTGATTAAATTAGTTTAATTGCAATATCAGTAGTTGATGCTCGATTATGCATTAGCCTTAATTTGTGCCATTGTAATTTTAAATTCGTTTACGCGTAATTCAATATCAGCAGGGTAATTAACCTCAAATATTCGGATGAATGGATAATCTCCTGGGGCGGAATCTACAACACCAGTGCTTCGAAATACTTCTGTGAAGAATTCCAATACATTGATAGGATGATCACGAATTTCAGGTGCAATGTTTGCAAACCCTGTGTCATCTACAAATGGTGGAAGTGCTGCACCACTCACACCTTCCATTTCAGGTGATTTATAGGCCATTAATTTGAATAAGACACTATCATAATACTTATTGATATATCCAGAACCCGGAGAAAAGTAATCATCTTCGGAAATTCCAAACTGTGGAGTATATTGCTCAGAAATTCGGATCATCCAAATACTTTTACCAATATCTGAACCTAGACCAAGTTGACCACCTGCGGGTACCACTAATACATGTTTTATATTATACATATACATCAAATTTATTGCTGCAGTTTCATTCCACATTAGCATTGTCCCAACTGCTCCAATTTGAGTTGAATTAAAGGTTGCATTATCAACTACGCTAATTGTTTCACCTTGACTCGTGATGTAATAACCGTAGTCCCACCAACTCAACATAACCGGTGGTTGTGAATCCTGTAATCCTTCATAGTTATTCGAATCCTGATCTGTATATGGTTTATAACTTGAATGAGATCGCATCCAATCGAATGCTTCTAACCAATCACCTAGGACATTCGTTGGATTGTTTCCTGGTGTAAGTTCAGGGGTTGTATAAAAGTCTGCTGCGGTATTAATTCCGTGACTGAACATGATAGATAATAACACGAATACACTCATATACGATACTGCTGCATTTTCCCCACCAATAGAAGGTAAGGCCATAGTAGTCTTTGTTAATTTTATTCGTCCGTGAGCTGCATAAGCATATGGTATTAGTAAATTATCTATTGCCAAAGCAGAAGTAAGAGCTGCTGCTGGGGCAAGGACTAGCATCAAACGAACCATTGATCCACTGAAGTAGATTGTTAATAAAGCAAAAGTCAAGATAAAAAGATTTTTCTCACTTGGTTTCTTGATTGCAAAATAGATTCCCAAAGGTATGAAGAAAACTAGAGTTGATAAATTAAAATATAAATTACCCCATGCTAATGGTAAATGTTCACTTACGGAATCGATTAGAGGTAATGCATTTCTTGATTTAGGAAATATCACAGAAATAAATTTATCTCCAATAAGATTTACTCCACCTAGGGATATTAATAGAATAAATAAACCTCCAAGAACTCCAGTAATTACAGTAAAACTAAACAAAATTACTCTTTTAAACTCATCTCCTTTTAATATTTGAGCCAAATTTTGAGTAATTCCAAATAAAACTAGGAAAATAATCATTCCCACAGGTGCTAAACCCTCCATATCTAAAAGAAATGGAGCTCCAACACGAGGGATGAATAACATCAATAATGAACTAACTCCAATTGTAGTGGTGTAAGTTTTTAAGAAACGAGTTGAATAATTACCTGTGACAATAATAACCAAGGCATAAATTGGAAGTAAATCATAAGCTAATCTAAATGCACCCCATGAAGAACTTAACAGAAACATTGAGATCCCTGCCATGACTGCACTTTTGTTACTGTCTCTACTTAAAGCACGAATGAAGTAATAAAATACCATAACGGTAAATAAAACACCAAGAGATTCATTATCTACAAATCCCGCAATTGATCTGGAAACATAAGCCGGAATAACAGCCATAATCAATGCAGTTATTAATCCAGCTCTAGAACTAATCAATTCTTTGCCCAAGAGATAACTAAAGAAAACACCGAGAGTTCCAAATATTACTGGAACCATATAAGCTGCTAATTCAATTGATACATCAAACCCTAGAAAATTTAATATTGTGTAAACTAATACAATTGCAAGAGGGACTGCAAAATAAAGTGATTTTCCAACTGCTCGACCATAAGGATACCAACTGAGCTCATCGTACCATAGTAAGAACTCAGAAAATCCATTATCTACAATAAAGTGTGCAGCTCTAACTTGCATCCATGGATCAAAAGCTTTGATTGTGGGATCCCATCCCTTAAGTAAAGGGAATAATCTAATTGTTGCTGCAACAATTAATATCATTAGCAATGATAAATTATGTGCAATAGCTCGTCTTGAAAAATCATATTCTTCAAAATGTCCAGTAACTCGTCTCTTGAAATTATTCCAACGGTCACCAATCCATTCATTTACGTCAATTGTATCTTGTGACATTGCATGAAGCCTCTATATGCATTATTTGATTATCGATTATTTAATAAAAAATCGATTTATCTAATTTATAAAAATAATTGTTATTAAAAAAGGAATGGATATTGTATACGCGTCTTACTCTATATTATATCGTGAAACAATAATATCTTTTTGATCAAGTTAATTGAAAAAAAAACATATTATTTTTGTTTCATAAAAGCAGTTTTCAATTCTTTAGATTGCAATAACTAATAGTAACTATAAATATCAACAATTGAGTAAAGATAATAAGGAATGAGCTCAGAAAAAATAGAGGGGATAGCTCCCACACGTATGCAATTGTTGGAATTGAAAAATAAAGCAGCTCTTGCAACACATGGCCATGATCTATTAAAAGAGAAAATGGATGCATTGATTATTGAATTTTACAATGTATTAGAAGAAGTAAAATCTAGTCAGTCAGAATCAGAAGGAGTACTTATTAGAGCACATTCACAACTGCAAAGGGCTAGTCTAAAACTCGGTATGTCAAAATTAAGAGAGATTGGATTTTCAGCACCCAAAACACTAAGTCTTATTGCTTCAACAAGAAGTATTATGGGTGTCAAAACACCAAAACTTAGCTTAAAGAGAAAAGAAATTAATGTACCATTTTATGGTGCTGAAAATACATCTATTGTGCTGGATGATTCAATTATAGCGTTCCGAGACTATTTGTATAGTGTTGTTAACTTAGCAGAAAAGATTGCAACCCTTCAAAAACTAGCGTATGAAATCTCTGGAACAAAAAGGAGAGTAAATGCGTTGAATCATATTATTATTCCAAGATTGGTGAATACAGCAAGATTTATTGATTTAAGTTTGGAAGAAGAGGATCGAGAGCAATTTTCTAGAATGAAATTCATTAAAGCTAAATTAGAGGACGAAGGAGATCAACAAGAATGAGTACAATTATTGAAACAACAGAAAAGATGTTCAAAGGTGTAAACGTGATGCGGGATACTTTCCCAAGCACTAGAATATTTTTTGATATTCACATATTTAATGATGGGTTTGCTGGATATGCAGTTTGGCAAACAAACACATTTAGAATTCCTGGATTTTCACATCTACGTGATTTTTTGAGTCGGAGAACACGTGGGAATATGGATCCTCAACAAGCTGCAGAAGAAGATGATCGAAACTTTTTCTTTAAGTATGATGACATTCAAGGGATAGTTACTCATGCAGCACATAAAGAATTGCAGATATTGACCGCCTCCGAGCAATTTTCAATTCATTTTCGCTGGGAAACAGATTATGATGAATTTATTGTTGATTTCAGTAAAAAAGTAAACGAAAAAATTTTCAGTCGAGATGATGTAGAAGTTAAAGCATCAGTTTACATCTAATTAACACAGCAGATTATTAGTAGTGATAAAAACTTAAAGACATATAAATCTGAATTTAGTATATAACGTGGTTAATGCAATAATTTTCGCAATTGCAATTGATATATTTCTATTTATTACATTTGCGGGTATTTTTCTGTATCTAATTAATGTGTACAGGAGATGGGAAGAGACTTCAATTGGTATGTGGGGATTGGGTTCATTGCTTGTTTCCTTAGCCATTTTATTTCATTTAATTAGCTCAATTTTAATTCATAATAATAATGCTGACCTTTCTGAATTTTACTTTCGGCTGGCTTTAAGCTATTCATTTCTGGCAACATGGACATTTGGAGTCTCACACCTACTTGCAAGAAGAAATCAATTAGATATGCTTGGATTTGCTGGTATTTCATTATTAGTAGGTGTTCTTATCACCTATATTTGGATCGGTGATCTAGAATTGAAAATTGAAGATGATTTATTTGTTGAAAAAATATATTCTGATAACATACAATATTTGGTCTTGACGTTAATTCTTTATACATCCGTTTTTCTAACCTTAATAAGGGACTCTTATTTTATTTATTTATCAAGTAGATCAAACACTTCAAAATCTTATGGAAAATCAATTGCTACCACGCATTTATTAGCTTGGCAAACTTGGATATTTGGCATTATCATTGTTCAATTATTCTCTAATTTTATAGGCCCAATGAAATTTGTACTCCCATTTATTTTATTACTTATCCCTATAATTACGCTTGGATCTAGACCTTTTGATTGGGCAAGAGAAGGATTTGAACCTGTTATGCTATTTTTAATTGATGAGTATGGGACATTAGTTTTTTCCTGGACAATAGATACACAATCCCCACTCACACTTGAAGGTGGTTCGGTTGCAAGTATTAGAAAATTATTAGAAAATTTTGCGAATGAGAGTGTTGAAAATATGGAAATAAAATTTAAATCCTCTTCTTTGTATGCAAAAACATCTAATGGGTACTTATCGATGTTACTGACCACGGGATCTCATCAATCTTTTAAAAATATTCTTGAAAAAATTCATCTATTACTTGTTACTTCAATTCTTGAGCCATCTGAGTTCGGTTTACACGGATATAAGCTTCCAAATGAGCTAAAATGGTTACTAAGTCAATTACTACCAACCAATACAGATCTGTCAAAAACAACAGGATTTAATACGGAAGAGGCATTAGATCTCTTCTCATAAATTTATTTTGTAAATGTAGAAAAATTAGTGAATCTAATAAAGTTATTTGAATTAATGTATTATTTAAATTTAGTAGGATTTTATTATTTTTAATTAATTTTCAATTTTTTCGGTTTTCTCAACTTTTTCTGCGAAAGTTACCTTGCCACCAGCTTTTTTTATTTTTGAAACTGCTCTGTCAGTTGCTTTGGAGACAGTAATATTCATCTTTTTAGTTACGTCACCTTGAGCAAGTAATTTGGATACACCTAAATCATTTAAATTAATGGTATAAGTTTTGCCTTTTAACACGGCTTTACCACTATCAACCAAGGTATCGGCAGATTCATTTAAATGACTCACATTGATGGTATTATATTTTTTGATAAATTGTTGCGGCCTCTTGAAACCATATTTTCCAATAAGTTTCTTACCTGATGCTTTTTCAGCCTTTACAGTTGCAATCCAATGATGTTGTGTAACACCAGCATTGCCTCTTCCACCTCGCATACCTGCTCCCTTGTGATCCTTAACAACACCCCAACCATGTGAACGGCTACTGCGTTGACGTCTAACCTTTTTTGTTCTTCGTACTACCATATTAATCACGCCATCCTAGCAAGCAATTCATTAATTGCTTCACCTCTATAACCCAAGTCTCCCTTTCTATTAACTGGATTTTTTAGTGACTTAAAGCCTTTTCTTGGTGGGCTTAACCTAAATACAGGTTGCAAATCGGTTAAATCCTTAATTTTTGCCTCTCCTTTGAAAATTGCTTTACTAAATTGCTTAACAGAAGCATATTCTGAGTTTGATTTCACATGCTTATCACTGAGCTTATTCTTACCCTGTAATTCACCTCGTTTTTTGAGGATATGTTCAATCATCTCATTATTTACTTCTCCCCAAGTTACAGCATCCTTTACTTTATGTAACATTCCAAAAAGTGATTCGGATTCTTGATAAATTACCAGATGATTTGGTTTATGAAGTTTTAACAGCTTCAATGTATGCTCGATATGGTAATTTCTACCAGTTCTTCCTCGAAGTCTAATTATTGCGATTGTTTTTGCCATAATTTAACACCTCATGTAATCCATTCTGCTGGAGGCAACACATTATATGTTGCTTTCAAAGCTTCGAATGTTGCTTTTGCATAATTCGATGTTGTTCGAGTATCTCCACTAGTTTGTGTCCAAGCATCTTCAATACCTGCTAAACCAAGTACAGTACGAGCAACTTTACCAGCGGCTAAACCAGTCCCACGTGGGGCAGGAATTATTTCTATCTTTACGGATCCAGTACGTCCTGAAGTCTTGAATGGTACAGAATGTGGTAATCCACATCTACACTCCCAAGATCCACATCCACGTCGAAGAGGCTTAATATTAATTTTTGCCAATAAAATTGCATGCCTAATCGCAGGTCCGATTTCTCTGAGTTTTGCCTGTGCCATACCTATATATCCATTCTTGTTCCCAACAACAACACTTGCCTGGAACCGTCTTTTTCTACCTGCTGAACTCATTTTCTGCACAAGATTGATTTCTACAACCTCGTCAACAAGATCTGGAAGTAATGTATCAACAATTTCATATTCTTTTATTGGTACACCTCGAGTAAAAATCTCATCAATACTAGTGATTCGACCCTCTTTGACTTCATGTCCAAGTCTTGTACGAGGTTCCCATTCTTCTAAACTCATAACTTATCAATCGCTCCTTTTGTGGATTTTACCAAAGTAGGAAGTTTATCCGGAGTAACTTTCGCTTTTTGATATTTGGCATAAATCTGTTTGTGCGCTTTTGCATCTTCTTTCTTAATATGATCACTAATTGTTTTAATATGTGATCCTTGAAGAACGCTTTCAGAAGGAAAAATTTCTTCATTGACAGGTAAATCAATTCCTGAATCAACTACACCTTTCAATGCGGCATAAATTCTTCCACCTTTTGTATTTCGGTGTAATCCCATATCCAATATGGCATTAGTAATTCCCGACTTTTTTGCTTTTATTCCAGCTAAATATCCTGTAAGATATGCTGCTGGAATATTTCCACCCGATAAAGTCCAATTAAATTCACTTAATTGAATGCTCGAGGCGGAAATTAATGTTGTGTCTCCATTTGGATGAGCTTCAACAAATTGAACTCTCATGTGCTTGGTAGATTTTCGAATAATTACTCTAAGACTGTTAGATTTTAACAATTCACGTCGTTTATAATAATTTGTTTTACCTTCTCGACGTCTCTTTAATGGTACTCTGTAAATTGGTCCTTTTGCCATTTAATATCCCTCCGGTATGCGTTTCAAAGAAACTCCGCTTTCTCTAATATGATTACCTAAGAAACGAACACTTCTGAAATGATTTCCCTTAGACTGTTTGTACAAAACTCTATACGTGTTTGGAGAAATGTATTCATCACCACGTAATTTCTTCAAGTACTTTCTTTGGGCTCTGATTTTATTAATCCATAGAGTTTTTTTGTTTGATCGTGCATTGGCTGTTCCTTTTCTACTTCCAGGGCCTCTACGTTGACCTCTTGCTCTTTTGAATTTTTGTTTTCGAGCTCGTCCACGACTTGTACCAACCTCTTTCCTTGGCTTTATTACTCCATCATGGATCAACTTTTGGATATCCTCTCTTGTAACTGCAAGAGCGACTTTAAATCCTCTTTCGGGATCTAGCCAAATACCATTTTTACCACGTTTAATAATTTCTGAGGCCATTCTTCGTTGTGATCTAAGATTGGTCATTATGATTCATTCTCCTCATCTGAACTATCAGCTACATCTTCAGCTACGTCTCCATCAACATCATCAAGAAGAATTGTATCATCATCACTATCTAACAGGGTATCATCTTCAAATTCAAAATCATCTTCGAAATCTTCTTCTTCTAAATCACGACGAATTTGAGGATTAATAATATGAATATCCTTTTCTTCTGCTAAATTGATTATATTAGTCCTTTTTCTACTTCCAACGGTAGATCCAATCTGAATAATTTGTTCAGTAGAATCAACATCTTCTAAATCGTAGATATTGAATACTCTGACAATCTCTTTACCTGAGGGATGTAATCCCTTTACTAATACAGGATTACGGTATCCAGTAGAAGGACGTTTTCTCTTTCCTTTAAGTTTCTTACGCATCTTTGAATCAATACCCCTTGGTCTTCTCCAACTTGTTTGAATCCGTTTAAGACGATGGAATTCAGCTCGTAGAAACTTTGGACGCTTGTTATTTTTCTTTGCTCTTAATTTAAGCAAACGATCTTTTTCTGTAATAAGAATCACCTGGGCTGTTTATTAGAAACAACGGTCTCTAAGAGAAACAATCCGTTTTAGTGAGTTACTGATAAGTAACTCCACACTCTATTTTCAATGGTGAAATTCAAGTAAATAAAAGAAGTGTTAGATTACACCAATGAAATACAATGATTAGCTTCAATTTCAATTTATTCGGAAAAGGATAGTTATACCGATTTACTTATCAATTTTTGTAATTCAATAAATATAATTGAAAGGGATTACTTCTTTATTCATAATTTTAATTTTTCTAGCACCAATTGTAAAAGGAGAGCAAATTTATTCTTTTGATTCAACAATAAATGCCAAAGAGATAAATCATGTTGAGTTAACAGTATTGAGGGATTTGGAATTACAGTTTGAAGGGTCTACTAATCAAAGAATCTTATTTTTTGCATTTGATTCTTTAAATTATCAACTTTGGAGTGAATTCTTAAATTATACTACGATAGACAATAGAACATTGTCTGGAGATTTTGATTTCAAATTTTTCGTAGTATTAGATATAAATTCAACATTTCATTTACTTTTTATTAATAATGATACTCTTCCAGTCGTCATGAATTTAACAGTTGAAGAATTAACGACAACAACAGAAGGGGTTCCGTTGATGTATTTTGCATTTATTGTTTCGAATATATTCATTAGTTTAATATATAAAAAATCAATAAGATCAAGCTGAAATTACGAATAATTACTTTGATAACACAATCTTATAATCAAATATGCAAATTTCAAATTTGACCATGTACGAATTGACAGAGGAACAGGAGCTAATAAGAGATACAGCACGAGAAGTTGCTCAGGAAAAAATTGCGCCGTTAGCAAGTGAATATGATGCTAAAGAGGAATTCCCATGGAAATCAATAGAATACTTGCAAGAGCTTGGATTCATGGCAATGATGGTTTCAGAGGAATATGGAGGTAGTGGATTGGATACCTTGAGTTATTGTTTGGCTATGGAGGAAATTAGTGCGGCTTGTGCCAGTACTGGCGTAACGATGAGTGTTAACAACAGCCTTTATGCATATCCCGTTGAAACTTTTGGATCACCTGAACAGAAAGAGAAATTTCTCAGACCAATCATTTCGGAAAAGCTAGGTGCATTTGGATTATCAGAACCAGATGCTGGTTCTGATGCTGCTGGAATGAAATCCCGTGCAATTAAGGAAGGTGATGAATGGGTAATCAATGGCTCCAAAATGTGGATAACAAATGGCGATGCTGCTGATTATTATCTCATATTTGCCAATACTAGTCCTGAATTGAAACATAAGGGCGTATCTGCATTTATCCTTAAAAAAGGAGATCCTGGATTTGAAATAGGGGCAAAGGAGAAAAAATTGGGGATCAGAGCATCCTCAACAACTCCATTACAATTTGATGATTGTAGGGTTCCTTCTGATAGATTGTTAGGTGCTGAGGGTGATGGATTTAAAATTGCAATGCAAACTTTAGATGGTGGAAGACTAGGGATCGCATCCCAGGCATTGGGTATTGGACAGGCAGCTCTTGATGCGGCGGTTGAATATTCCAAAACAAGGCATGCCTTTGGAGGACCTATTGCGAGATTTCAGGGATTACAATGGATGATAAGTAACGCAGCAATGGAAATGGAAGCTGCTAGGCTATTAACTTGGAAAGCCGCTCTAATGAAAGATAAAAGTGTAAGATTCGTTAAAGAAGCCGCAATGGCTAAATTATATGCATCTGAAGCGGCTGTGAAAACTGCGGATATGAGTTTACAAATACATGGTGGTGCTGGTTATTCTCGAGATTTTCCGATTGAGAGATATTATAGAGATTCAAAGATAACAGCAATATATGAGGGGACCAGTGAAATATTAAGACTTATAATTGCCAGAGAAATAATTGGAAAATACTAATTTTGCTATTTCAAACTGCAAATATTCATAAATCAGTAGCTACTAAATTATATTTTTCTTTAAATCAACAAATATGATTCAATCTATCTATTTTCTACCTCATGGCATGCAAATCATTCCAAGAATTGAAAATCCGGTAAATACTAAGTTTAATAAATTACATGACGCCATGGAGGAAATCAGGAATAAATTGAATGAAGAAGACCCCGAATATGTTATTTTAATAACACCTCACGGTTTTAATCTTCAAAATCAATATTTAATATATCTTCATAATGAATTTGACGGGAATTATTATGTTATTAATGAAAAAGAATCCGTTGTTTATGGGGATCTTATAGAATCAAGAAAATGGAGTGGAGATGTAATGATTTCTCATTCTTTATTAAATTATCTTGAAGAAATGAAATTGGATTTCAATGGATTGACTCTGGGGTATCCGGACTATCCTTTAACACTAGCATGGGGTGAAACCGTTCCATTATATTACCTACCTAAAGATTGCAAATCAAAAATTGTTATTATAGGAATCCCCAGGAGTCGTCATGAAAAAATAAATGAAATTCAAGACGAACTATGTGTATTAGGACAATCTATTGTTGACTTCTGTTTAAAATTGAAGAAAAAAGTATCTATAATATTTTCTGGAGATTTGTCACATACTCATTTAGAAACAGGACCTTACGGGTTTCATGAATCATCTAAAGAATTTGATAGTTTTGTCAAAGATTGGTCAGAAAAACCTACAAAAGATGTTTTCAATAAAATTCTAAATTTACAAAAAACTGCACTTGCTTGTGGAATAGCAGGAATATCTATGTTACAAGGTATCCATGATAAATATGGATTAAAAAATCAATTTAGTATTTACGACCTCCCTACTTATTTCGGGATGGTTGTAAATCAATGGAAATTAGATGTTTAAGTAAAATAAATAATAAGCACTAACTCTTTTATTACCTTTAATTATTTTTTGGCATATGGAAAACAATGACGGCTGAATTCACTTTTCTCATGATTCGATAAGCCAATCGGGTTCTCAATCGGTTCCATAAACCCTCATCTCTGGTATGACCAATGAGGACAGCATCAGGTTCGTGCTTTTCCGTTGCTAAGACCAATGATTTTACAAAACTATGTCCGAATAAAATAGTAGATTCTGCATCCAAATTTAATCGTTCTGTTATATCATAAGCATATTTTCGAAAATCGTCATTACTCTGTTGAACTTCAGGAAATTGTGCAGCATCGTCCAAACTTATCGTTTGTGGAATCTCAACAATGTGATAAGCCTTGACAGTACTTTTTGAACCAGCTGAAGAGATAATATTTGCCCATCTTCCCAGATAAGAATCTCTTTCAGAGCCATCAAATAGTAAAAACATATTTTCAATATCATTCCTAGCTTGTCCATATTTAGGAGGATGAACCTGTAATATTGCACAATTGACATTGTCTACAACATGTTTAGATACACTGGTATCGAACAATCTTGAAATAAAACCTTTTTTGCGTCTTGAAGCCATTGTTATTAGTTGATAATCTCCTTCATTGTAAGTTTCTATTATCAATTCGTGGACCTTATGACCGGTTTTTTCTATAGTTTCGTATTGAACATCATATTTGTCAAAATATTCTTTTGCTCTATCCAACTTTGAGGGCTTTGAACCGATATAAAGAAGTGTAACCTTCACATTATACTTTCTAGCAATAAGAGCAGATAATTGCCAATTTTTGGTTTCAAATTTTCCTCCTGATATTGGAACCAACATGCTTTCCAAATCAATAAAGAAATCATCCGATCTAAATCCTTTTCTTGTGAATCCCACAATTAATTCCTTACCTAATGGTGGTAGATCATATTTTGTTTTATCTATTTCGACGTCTTTTTGAAGCCTCTGACTAATTGTCATCCAAACGAGCGTTACTGAAGTAAAAACGACCAGTACAATTATTGCTAAAAGTGATTCCTCAATATGAGTAAAGAAGAAACCAAAAACTAATAGCATAAAGAAAACAATTAACACGATAGCAGCTTTAGCAACGTAATTTTTATCCTTTTTGAATATTTGAAGAATGGCAATATTCATGGAAAGAAAGATACCTAAAAATATAATTGACCCTACTTCAGCTATTTCTTCTGCATTCCCAACAAAAGTGAAAAACCATGAAATTGTACTTGTAACTATGATAGCTAGATATGGAACTTTAGATTTTTTACTTATTACAGCAAGTTTATTTGGGAAAACCCCCCAATCAGACATTGTATATGCTAATCGAGAAGATCCCAATAGAGTTGCATTAATTGCAGATGTTGTGCTTGCAGCTGCCCCTAGAGTTATTAATACAACCGCCCATGGACCGACGAATTCAACCGCCTGGATTAAAGCAGCTTCATCTATAGCATTAGGATCATCAACAAGTGAAAATGTAGCAAGTGTCACTAACATATACGTAATTGTAACTGTTATTACTGAGATATACATTCCGATTTTAACATCCCTTGCGGGATATTTCATCTCCTCAACTGTGTTGGCAATTACCTGAAAACCTTCATAGGAAACAAAAATTACTGCCGCACCAATTACCAAACCACTAAAACCACCAAATATGTCTTTGGAGGCAATGCCATATGGGTCATCGCTATTAGTAAAAGGAGAATACCGATCTCGCTTAAAATAAATAAACCCTAGGACACCAATGAAAAACAATACGCCTAATTTAAAGGCTACAATTACGTTTTGAATGGTACCTGTTTCTTTAACACCCCGTAAGTTAATGACCATAAAAATAAATATTGAAAAAAATGCCAATACTTTACGACCAGTAACTAAATCAGTATTGTCAATATCAAAAAAATGCAAATTAGTTGCTTGATGAATCGCTTCACTAGTATAAAGTCCAAAAGTGAATGCGTACAAAGCAATGGTTACTGAATAACCCAACCATAACATTGCACCGATAGAATTTCCAATTATAGGTCTATCTTCAAAACCTTTCCTTAAAATGACAAATTCTCCCCCAGCACTAGGATATTTGCTAACTAAACGATAATAACTATTTGCGGTTAGAAATGCAATAATACCACCTAATAAGAAACTCAATATTGCAGATGGACCTGCAATACCTGCCAGCCTCCCTAAAACCGAGAAGATACCTCCACCGATCATTGCACCAACAGCAATTGAAACTGCCTCCTTTAGTCCCAATTCTTTCGCAAATTCTGTATGCCCACTGTCTGTTACAATTTGTTCTACCATATTATACAAATCACAAAAATTTCTTCACTATTTGAATTATTGGTCATTGAACTAATAATTTACAAATTGTTATTATTAACATCAATACTTACATGTCATCGAATATACTTATTCTCTTCTTCCATTCCTTTTGTAATAATTCATCCAGTTCTTTTAAATCACCATCAGAATGATATGTGAGAATTAACTGACTCTGATCAATAGACCTATGGGAGGAGCTCAACATCACACTGAAAATAATAGAACGATCTGGGAAAATAATATTACTGTCAAAATCAGCCTCAAACATATACATCGATTTATCAAAAATATTTGTAAATTTCAAAAAGTCAACAAATTGAGACAACCGACGATACAAATCCATATCAAGATTTGACATGATCAATAAATCTCCATCTTCTTTGTTTAGTACTTTAATACCCAAATCAGGTGGTACGGGGAATTCTAGATTGGGCAACCATAGCCTTAATTGATGAATTTGGCCAAGACTTGTCAATAATAAAATTCTTTGAGGAATATTCATATTTCTAAAGAGCTCATTAATCTCTGATTTTGTTGATTATAATAATTTTTTATCTAACATGTGAATTATTAGTCAAATTATTGAGTTATCAATTTGATCCATTCAATCTGCAATCTTTCTGCAAAATGTAATTTATTCGATGAGCTAGTATGCAGTAAGATCATTCTTCCATACGTAGTCAGCAAAATTGTGAATTCTGCCATTTTATCTCTTGATTCATAATCAACCTCTATCTCGACGTTTTTATCTTCAAAAACTCGAATTGATCTTAAAAATTCATCAGTCTTAACTAATTTTGCCATCAAATCCTGTTCTAAATTTGGGATTAAGAGTAATAGAGATTCCTCTTGATTAGCACATTGCATAAAATCCGGAATATCAATATCTTCACATTTCATGGCGGAAATCCAAATCCTTATTTGATTCATTTCGGCTAATTGAGCTAAAGTCAAAAAATGATATGGTCCATCGAAACCCACAACAATATTTTTGTGTGGTTGTAGAAAAATATAACAACTTCATTTCGGAATATTGCTATTTTTCAGTTAATATTATTGTATCTCATTTAACAAGTTTCATATTCATTTATGTTAGAATTCATTTATTATGGAAAAAAAAATGAATTTGGTAACAGCCGCTTGCGGATGTCAATCCTGTGTAAATCGTCGGGAAGAGCAATTCATTGAGATTTACAAAGGTAAAAAAATGATATTCTGCAATAATGAATGTATTGTTGAATTTAAGACAGATCCAGAAAAATTCTTGAAATCAGATCACTTTAAAATAAAATTTAGTGATTTAGAAAATGCATAAATTTCTTAGTAGCAAATGATATAAAATGTATAGATACGTTCTGAAACTAGTAAATTATAACTCATAAAATAATATTGCAATTACAGAAAATTAACAATGATTAAATAGCAACTCTCCTTAACCCATTATTATGTATAGTAAAGAAGTTAGAAATGCAGAATTACTGAAAAATATTCAATTGTCTTTCTTAGAGGCTATGGGAATTTTTGTATTTACCATATTCATAGGTATACTCAATGCAGTAAATTTAGTTGATTTCACTAGGGCTGAACTATTATTCCATCTACATTCAGGAACAATTGGCTGGCTTTCTTTATCAGCTGTAACACTTCTTGTATGGTATTTTACAGGTGAACGGGATCTCACTGATGAAAGTTTGAATATGGCTAATAGTGTCCTAAAATTTGCTCGGATCATTATTCCAATATACGTTGCAATTTTTTATCTAGGTTTTACCCTAGCAGAAGGAGATGAGATATTAAGGATTATTTCTATCGGAAGTGGTGGAAATGGATATTTTATATTATTAGTCACAGGAGCATTACTGGCAATAGCTGTTTTTGGATTTACATTTTATTTCGGATTAACGGAATTAGGGAAAATTGAGATGAAGACAACACCGCATTATCTATTTCTTGGTGCTATGCTTACATCTACTTATGGAGGAATATTCGGTTTGATACTTGAAATTCAAAATCTCATAGGCGAATCATTCTTTGATGTTGATGCAGGCCAAGATGGAGTTGCTGCTCATGCTGCGGCTATGGAGGCTGGTTACCTATTTATGTTTATTACAGCAGTTCTCGAATGGCAAATAATTGGGGATAAGATGGAAAAAATCTCAATGGGTGGATATGTACAAACTGGGACTTTGTTTTTTGCGGGCTTAACTGTAGCTATTGGAGCAGGCTTTAATCTAGAACCATTGTTGATGTTGAATTTACCTCTATTAATTATTGGATTTATATTAATTGTAATTCGTGTGTTCACAAAGATTAAAACAATGAGCATAATTGAAACTTCGCCAGATAGATTTTTCATACCAGCTGCCATTGCCTTAACATTTTCGATTGGATTTTTCATTTATTTTGTAAGCATAATTATTGGGGGTAGAGACCCTACAGAACTGTTCGAAAGTCCCTGGATTATTGGATTATTCTTGTCAAACATTCATACTTTATTTGTTGGAGGAGCAACAGGAGTAATTCTTGCATCAATACTAGTATTAGTCAAAGATGTCGATGAAGAAAATAAAAAATTAGAAAATGTAGGTTTTGGATTAATGTATATAGGTCTGCTTGGATTTGTTTTAACTCTTCTATATCGAGGAGATCTTCAAGAAAATGGTAATGGAGATGAAGAAGTTAATACTCATATAGCTGCAATAATGGGAATAGGTCTATACTTGATCTTGTACGCTCTTTTCACTAGGTTAAGAAAGATCTTAAACGCAAATTAATTTGCATGGTCATTTTTGTATAGACATTGAGTAAATTATTGAAATTTAGCTTCAGTACTATAAATATTCAAATCATGTAATAGTAGAAGTTGCAATCCAAAGATTGCAGACATACAACTTACTACCTTTGTAAATAAGGTGTAAGAGGACTAGGTAAGTGTCTACCTGTCGCTTCTTGTGAAAAGAAGAAGAACGGAAAAGTGAGAAGCGTACCGAAAACCAAAGGTTGTCCTATCCTGTTTTGCTAATACAAAATAACAGGAATGCTGGTAATCAGTTTACGGACTGAAAATGATCTGCCAGTAGTTAAAGATCACGGGAAAACTGACTTTGATGATCCCAGTAGGACGAGAAGCAGAAGGAAGCACCGTTCCAATGGAACAGAACCTATTTCAACAGAAGCTTTATTATGTAAAAACAAAAAAGGGGAAGTGATGGCGACATCAGATATAGGGTTGCAGAACGTGAAGTAATCATTTTTTATGAAATTAGAAAATGTATACACAAAAATGATCATGTTAACTTACCTAGAAGGATAAATATAATATAATTTTCGTGGATCTATGAAGAAAATTAGTTTATACTTTTGGCATGTAATTTTATTTTTTATCATAATTATTCCAACAAATGTAAACGGACAAGATAATTCACCTACAACCCATGAGATTATTATTAAAAATTTCTCATTTTCTCCATCTGAAATAATAATTGACATCGGAGATATTGTTGTTTTCAAATGGATAGATGGAGCCAATGGACATAATGTTGAGCAAGTTTTTAGTTCAAATGATGTTTCATATAATAGTGGATTCAGATCAGGAGGTCCCGAAAATGGACCTAAGGAATGGGTTCTACCTTCAAATTATGTTCAAGAAAATACCACTTTATACTATATTTGTGGTCCTCATGTATCTCTTTCCATGAGGGGAAAAATAATTATTGGTGAAGGAACAATTGGAGAAAATACTGGTGGAGGTAATTTGGGGTATCTTCTAGCTATATTTGGAGGATCTACGTTTGTTACAGTAACCATTATAGTAATTTTACATAAGAAAAATAAAACAAGTTAAAATGTTTTAACAATATCGAATTTTATATAGGTTTTCGTTGATAAATCAAAGTATGAGCTCTCTCATTTCATTGTGACCATGATCTCATGTTTATGGGAATATTAGGTTAAGTTATGCTGTGAGCTATTATTCCGCAGAGTAAATATTTATATATGCACCAGTGCCACATTAATTATAAGAAAATATTTCGGTGGAAAAGATGTACAATATTTATAATGAACTCCCAAAATTACCTAAATCATCCAAAAAATTAATTCTAGCGCTTTCTGAGCATGGTAGTCTAACACAAAAACAGTTAATTGCCAGTGTTAATATGCCTGCAAAGACGGTAAGATATGCTTTGAAAAAATTATCTGAGCAAAATTTAATCACATCTCAACATAACCTTGAGGATATGCGAAGTATGTTTTATTCATTAAACCCCGATAATGATTTTGGAATTGTGGAACAATATATAACAGAGGCTAAAATATTAGTCGAAGCAGAAATAGCTTAATTCTATTTTTACACAAAAATAGAAAATATTTTATAATTGGAAATGGCGACTGGAATAAGGAATGGGTAAAATTCACGATTGTAGTCTTCATTCAGATAAACTCCATTGTTCTCATTCGAGTGAAACACTTCTTCTTTTACTAAGCAGATCATTGTGGCCTTTAACCATAAAAGAAATATCAGAATTAAGTGGATTACATAGAAATACTATCAGAGGAACTCTTAAAGGATTAATGGGTACCAAAATTAAAGCCATCGGTGTTAAGAAAGAGGGTGAAAACACTAAAAATACCAAAATTGATCAATACTATTATTCAGGAATTAATGATTTTTATAGATCAATCGCGGTTGCAATTGAGAAATTACCAATATCACATGATCTCAAGGGTCAAATTGCTGAGAACCTAGCTTTTAATCTGGTTAATGACAGATTGAAAGATGCATTCAGTAATAGGGATAGAGAATTTTCTCATGCATATCCATTAGAGGCTTTACTTCATGTAAAGATTGCATATCCATTTACGGATATAGATCGAGATAAAGATGGCAAAGTCTATGCAAAAACAAAATTCAAATTAAGAGCCAATAAAGGTAAAAAGAAACCTGATAACTTCAATCTAAGACTTCATTCATGTCTTTGTGACGGAAATAAAGATTTTCACCTACCATGTCATATGGTAATAGGGGCACTTGAGGGTGCATTTCAAGGATCCACTGGATTCAAGACAAAAGTAAAATGGGTTACTGCTGGAGTGGATGATCGAGCAGGAAGTTTTTGTGAATACAATATTACCTTAGAAGAAGGTGACAAAAAAGGAATCTCAATGAAAGACTGGCAAAAATCATTTATCAAAACACCAATGGAAAGATTCATGGTTCTGTAAAATAAGTAAAATATCGAAATTTATAAGTAGGATAAAGCTAACTAGTAAAATTCAAACTTGATTATTTGTATTTTAAAATGAAAATACGATTATACAATCTGAATGATTTTAATGGAGGAGAAAAAAGTGAGGCTTAGCAGATTTACATCAATCTAGGAGTATCTGCAAATTACCGAAAAATGTGACTAATATATGACATCATTATTTTTACGATTGTTCAAAGGTCCGGTTAGATTTACCTTCGAGGTAGAAAAACCGGTTAAAACACCGAGCTTCAATGCTAAGTTAGCTTGGACGTTTATGGCATTATTACTGTACCTGATAATGCTTAAAACTCCAGTCTATGGCTATCAAGAAGAAGGTCAAACTGATCCCTTCGCAGCCCTCAGAATTATTCTAGCAAGTCAAAGAGGAACACTTGCTGAACTTGGAATCGGCCCTATAGTCACATCTGGTATGATACTACAACTCCTAGTAGGATCCAAGATCATCAGTGTTAATTTTGATGATTCAGAGGAAAGAGCACTATATACAGGTACACAAAAAG
>MDVR01000038.1 GCA_001940725.1 Candidatus Heimdallarchaeota archaeon LC_2
GAAGATTGTACGGTTCTGCAATACGTTATGTTATGCAAAGACTTGGTAGATTCAATTATCAACAACATTTTTTAGAACATGGATACAAAGAGCTAGAAATTCCTCCTAATAATAAAGGGAAGCATGTAATCGAGAAAAATGCACTTCATATTTGGCCTCGAGGAACTTTCATGATGATAGCTTTACCGAACCCTGATGGATCATTTACAGTTACACTGTTTCATCCATTTTCAGGTGAAAAAGGACTTGATTCTTTGGATACGGAACAAAAAGTAAAGGATTTCTTCAATGAATATTTTCCGGATGCTGTTCCCCTAATGCCAACGTTAATTGAAGATTTTTTCAAGAATCCAAATGGGCTATTAGGTACGATACGCTGTAATCCATGGTATATTGAGGAAAAAATATTACTCATTGGGGACGCAAGTCACGCAATTGTGCCTTTTTACGGACAGGGTATGAATGCAGCTTTTGAAGATTGTACGGTTCTGCAATACGTTATGTTATGCAAAGACTTGGTAGATTCAATTATCAACAACATTTTTTAGAACATGGATACAAAGAGCTAGAAATTCCTCCTAATAATAAAGGGAAGCATGTAATCGAGAAAAATGCACTTCATATTTGGCCTCGAGGAACTTTCATGATGATAGCTTTACCGAACCCTGATGGATCATTTACAGTTACACTGTTTCATCCATTTTCAGGTGAAAAAGGACTTGATTCTTTGGATACGGAACAAAAAGTAAAGGATTTCTTCAATGAATATTTTCCGGATGCTGTTCCCCTAATGCCAACGTTAATTGAAGATTTTTTCAAGAATCCAAATGGGCTATTAGGTACGATACGCTGTAATCCATGGTATATTGAGGAAAAAATATTACTCATTGGGGACGCAAGTCACGCAATTGTGCCTTTTTACGGACAGGGTATGAATGCAGCTTTTGAAGATTGTACTGTACTAAACAATTTGATAAAAGAATATGGTAATAACTGGAAAAAGATTTACCCCTTGTTCAATAAATTACGTAAGGAAAATGTAGAAGCGATTGCTGATTTAGCATTGGAAAATTTCATAGAAATGAGGGATAAAGTAGCTGATGAAAAATTCCTTTTGATTAAGAAAGCTGAAATGATGCTTTATGAAAAATATCCTGAACAAATCGTATCAAAATATTCAATGGTAACCTTTTCTCATATCCCATATGCAGAGGCTAAAGCTAAAGGTGAAATATTAATATCCACTGTTTCTAAATATTGTGCAAATATAAGCTCAATTAATGAATTTGATTTGGAAGCGGCAAAGACCGAAGTACTAGAGAAATATTCAGAGTTAAATAAATTGTAAATTATCAATAGCTTTACTATCTTCAAAGAATTATACATTTAATAAAATCAAATTATCGGAATTTATGTCAAATGGAGAAGCTCGTAACAGTAATCGTGCACCCTTGGCTGTAGGAGTGTATCCTCATGCAAGAAAAGTTGGAAATTTCTTGTATCTCTCTGGAGTAGGTCCTCGTCAATTAGGTGAAACAACGATTCCAGGTGTTGAACTTGATGAAAATGGAAAAATAATATATTACGACATCGAAAAGCAATGTCATGCAGTATTCAACAATATAAAGGTGATAGTAGAAGATTGTGGATCGTCGTGGGACAAGATTTTCGATGTTACGGTATTTTTAACCAATATGAAAGATGATTTTAAAGTTTATAATGAAATATATGCTCAATATTTTGGTAAGATCCAACCCTGTAGAACAACAATCGAGATAAATGAGTTACCTACCCCTATTGCAATTGAACTAAAAGTTATTGCATTAATTGATTAAATGCACTCCTAATCCTAAACTTGTGAAAATAAGATTTGTTTTTATGGATTGATGAATTATCAAATCAAGAAAAAGATTAAGCATTAGGTAATTTATTAATTATTTATTTCGTAAATAGGAACATTCAATTTAATCATTGAGGAGCATGAATTATATGGAGAAATTGGAGAATTACATTGGTGGAAAATTGGTGGCACCAATTAATGAAAAATACATTGAGAATATCAATCCATCAAATGGGAAAGTATACTCATTAATTCCAAACTCAAATGAAAGGGATGTATTAAAAGCCATTAACGCAGCTGAAGGAGCATTCTCGAATTGGTCATTAACTCCAATTGCGAAAAGATCAAAAATTCTATTGAAAATTGCTGAATTAATTGATAATAATTTAGATATACTGTCAGAAGCAGAATCAAAGGATAATGGCAAACCTATAAAACTAGCAAAATCTGTTGATATTCCAAGAGCTGCTGCAAATTTCCATTTCTACGGAACAGCCATACTCCATTCATCGACTCATTCGTATATTAATGAAGATACATCTATTAATTATACGCTCAGACAACCAATTGGCATTGTAGGGTGTATTTCCCCTTGGAATCTTCCCCTTTATTTATTCACTTGGAAAATCGCACCAGCACTTGCAGCAGGTAATTGTGTTGTCGCCAAGCCATCTGAAATTACACCTATGACGGCGTATCTTCTGTCAAAAATTTGTATTGAAGCAGGACTGCCACCGGGTGTGCTCAATATTGTTCATGGTTACGGTCCAGATGTTGGTGAGATTATAATAAAACATCAAAAAATTAAAGCCATATCTTTTACCGGTGGAACCGTTACTGGTGCGAGAATTGCATCTATTGCTGCCCCAATGTTTAAAAAATTATCATTAGAGCTGGGAGGTAAGAATCCAAATATCATATTTGCTGATTGTAATTTTGAACAAATGATTGAAACAACTGTTAGATCATCATTTAGAAACCAAGGAGAAATTTGTTTGTGTGGTTCTCGGATATTTGTTGAACGCCCTATATATCAAAAATTTAAAGATGAATTTGTTGAAAGAACTAAGCAATTAATTGTAGGGGATCCCAAAAAAGATACAACGGATCTTGGAGCTATTGTATCAAAACAGCATTTTGACAAGATCATGTCCTATATTGAATTGGCAAAAGAGGAAGGAGGAGTAATACTTACTGGTGGTAAATCTGTTGAATTTGAAAACGAGTTGAAAAATGGATTCTATATACAACCCACAATTATAGAAGAATTAGATCATCTCTGTAAAACAAATCAAGAGGAAATTTTCGGTCCTGTCGTGACAATAATGCCCTTTGATACCGAAATCGAAGTTTTAGAATATGCAAATAGTACCATTTATGGTCTTTCAGCGACAATTTGGACTGAAAATCTCAATCGTGCTCATAGAATGGCAGCGAACGTTCAATCTGGAATTATTTGGGTAAATTGTTGGATGGTAAGAGATTTACGAACCCTCTTTGGCGGGATGAAAAACTCAGGAGTCGGCAGAGAAGGTGGTTTTGAAGCTTTAAATTTCTTTACAGAAGCTAAAAATGTCACAATTAAGCTGAAATAATTTTAATATTCAACTCATAGACTTTTGGTTCTTCCACCATCAACGGGTAGATTTATTCCATTAATATAAGATGCAGCTGGACTTGCTAAAAATGCAGTTGCATAAGCAATCTCAGATGCTTCACCAAATCGATTCGCTGGAATAGTTTCAAAATATTTCTGCTCCATATCATTTATTGATATACCCTGTTTTTCAGCATTGGAGGATACAATTGATGCCAAACGTTGCGTTTTCGCCATTCCAGGCAAGATGTTGTTCACTGTGATATTAAACTGACCTAATTCATTTGCAAGGGTTTTTGCCCAATTTGCAACAGCCCCTCTTATTGTATTAGAAACGCCAAGGTTTGGTATTGGTTGTTTAACTGATCCAGATATAATATTAATAATCCGACCATAAGATTCTTTTTTCATTCCATCAACTAATAATTTAACTAATATTTGATTACAAATTAGATGATTCCGAAATGCATCATAATATTCCTGAATATCTGCATTGATAGCTTGACCCCCAGGTGGACCCCCTGTATTATTAATTAGGATGTGAAAGGATTTTCCCGTGGATAAAAATGATTTAACACTCTCCTCTAATGAAGCTGGGTCGTTATTATCAGCAACTAAATAGGAGTTATTTTGTTTATTTATTTCATTTAATTCTTCTACGACTGACTTTAGTTTTTCCTCATTTCTCGAAATTACAACAACTTCAGCATCAAGGTTTGCTAATTCAATTGCAACAGCATATCCAATTCCCTGTGTGCTCCCTCCAACAAGGGCCCTCTTACCACTTAATGATAAATGTGATTTCATAATTTATTTGATACAACGTCTCTTAAAGTCTTTTTCTTCCTATCCCGAGAATAAAATCGTTTTATTTTCATAGAAATTTTATGGTAAATATCAAATATTTAAGAAAATTATTTCTGTTCTGTTTATCTATCCCTAAGGGATAATTTTATTATTACCAAAATTGTGATTAAATTTATGCCTATTAATCCTGTTTATAACTTAAAAGGATGGTTTGAAGACAATAATGACTCGCTTAAACCTCCAGTCGGTAACAAACTTGTTTATGAAGATGATGATTGGATCGTGATGGCCGTAGGTGGACCTAATTCACGAAAAGATTATCATTTTCATTATAGAGGACCTGAATTTTTCTACCAAGTCAAAGGCGATATGATGCTCAAAATTAAAAGAGAAGACGAAAGTGGTAATCTCTATAATGATGATGTAATAATTAAAGAGGGAGAAATATTTCTAATGCCAAGAGAAGTAATTCATTCGCCACAGCGACCAGCTGGTAGTTGGGGGGTAGTATTGGAAGCTAAAGCTTTGCATGGAGAAAAAGATCACTTACGATGGTACTGTGAAAATGAAAGCTGTGGTAATAAATTAGCTGATTTTGAATTTGATTTGAATAATATTGTTACAGAGCTTCCGCCACTTATGAAAAAATTCTTTGATTCAAAAGAACTTAGAACTTGCGAAAAATGTGGTACATATTTAACAGAAGCTAAACCCTTTGAAATGCCAGCATAAATTTAATAAGGGCAAATCAAGGGATTTGATAATTAATTAACTGTTATTGGCAGATGAAGAAATATTTAACAAAATCTGCCAATCGACCTAGTTAATTATTATACTAATATTTGAGAGATTAGTGATATCTAAATTCAGCAGTTTAAATACCATATTTGATATCTACTAATGTTTATCGACTTCAGCTACCTAAGTGTTTAATTTAGGATGTAAAAACATTTTTGAAGTGATAAATAATCGCCTCCTAAATTTCAATAAAATCCATCATCTCCAAAATTACATAAATCGGTGTGACGTTCACTTATCCGTCACCCAAGTTGAAAGGCTGTTAAGCCTTTTAACTATCATGACAGATTTTTTCATGATCGAAGAATAGTGTATAAACAAAGATACAAAAATCCTTATGAGAATTTAATATAGTGTCCAACCAGTTAACCATAGATATTCATACTCATATTCTGCCTGAAAAAATTCCGAATTTTAATAAACAGTTTGGATATGGCGATTTTATAACCCTGGAACACCATAAACCACAATTTGCAAATATGATCAAAGGTGAAAAAATTTTTAGGGAGATTTATTGTAATTCATGGTCACCAAAAGTGAGAATTAAAGAGAACGAATTATCAAAGGTTCAAGTCCAAGTATTATCAACAGTTCCAATAATGTTTAGTTACTGGGCAAAGCCTAAAGATGGGTTACAAGTTGCTAAATACCTTAATGATGATATTTCCACTACTGTCAACAAATATTCAAAGAATTTTATAGGGCTGGGTACGTTACCTTTACAAGATCCAGAACTAGCAATTGAAGAGTTAGATAGATGCATTAACGAACTAAATCTTCAAGGAGTAGAAATTGGGAGTCATGTTAATCAATGGAATCTAGATAATGAAATGCTGTTCCCAGTTTTTAAAAGAGCTGAAGAATTGGGAGCGGCAATATTTGTTCATCCTTGGGATATGATGGGATTTAATAAGATGGAAAAATATTGGCTTCCATGGCTTGTAGGAATGCCAGCTGAGACATCACTTGCGATATGTTCAATGATTTTTGGGGGTATATTTGAGAGATTACCCAAATTACGTGTTGCTTTTGCACATGGTGGAGGAAGCTTTCCCATGACAATAGGAAGAATCGAACATGGTTATAATGTTAGACCTGATCTTGTTGCAATAGAGAACCAAGTTAATCCAAAAGAATATTTAGGTAATTTCTGGTTAGATTCACTTGTACATGATGAAACCGTTTTGAAATATTTGGTTAAACTAGTAGGAGATGATAAAGTTTGTTTGGGCACAGATTATCCATTCCCACTAGGAGAACTTGAACCGGGTAAATTGATAGAAAAATCGGATTTCTCGTTAGAAACAAAATCAAAATTACGCTCAGAAAACGCTTTAGATTGGTTAAAAATTGAAAAAGAAAAATATTTTTGAATACAATATTCAAACTGAATCAGGTGATTCAAAAGATTCTAATATGATCCGGAGCTTTTCAGGTATTTTTTTTGCTTTAAAATTTTTATAATCAACGATAACCCGTGAAATTGTTCCTGCTGCACACATTTGATCCGTTCCATCTTCTTTCATTACATACACTTTGTGTGAGCTAGTAAAAGATCTATTACCTATTTTAGAAATATTCATTACCACTTTGATTTCATCATGAGCTCGTAAAGGATAAAAAAAACGGCAATTCTGCTCAACTATAGGTAATAAAAAATCATCTTCTCTGTGTTGATTCCAACCAACTCCTTTTGATCGTAATGCAGCGTGAAATCCTTCATCGAAGTATGTTGCAAATGCACCGAAATAAACAATTCCTGCAGCGTCAGTATCTGAAAATCTTACTGTTTGATTAGAAATAAATGAATTAGTATTCAAATTGCTCATGGTAGATGATGCGATAAATCCTATAATATTCTTATTCTAAAATAACAGTAAATCGAGAATATCAATTATTGATCAGTATTAATTGTAAGTTTCTAATCAATCGAAACAATTTACTTTTCTATATCTAGCTCAATAGCAATTTGTGAAAGCGATAGTGTTTGACGAACCAGGTGGTCCAGAAAACCTCTCTGTTCGTATAGTTGACGATCCTGTTTGTAAAGAAAATCAAGTTATAATTGACATTAAGTTTGCTGCATTGAATCATCTTGATCTTTGGGTGAGAAAATCTCCTACATATGCCGCATCTACACCTCATGTCGGTGGATCTGACGGATCAGGTACCATCTCAGAAATTGGAACAAAAGTAAAAAATCTCAACTTAGGAGATAGAGTGCTTATAAATCCAGGTTTTAGTTGTGGAAATTGCAGATATTGTTACATGGGGGAGCAGTCAAGCTGTGATAGCTTCAAAATTATGGGCGCTGGACCATGGGGGACTGAAGCTGAAAAAATAGCAGTAGATGCTAAAAATGTTCTCAAAATACCCGATAATATCACATTTGAAGTTGCTGCAGCTGCACCTCTCACATTTATTACCGTATATAGAATGTTAGCTACAAAAGGCAATGTGCAACCAGGAGAAACAGTTTTGGTTACTGGAGGAGGCGGGGGGATAGGAACTGTTGCAATACAAATGGCAAAGGCTATGAAAGCAAAGGTTATTGTCCTTACGTCCACAGACAAAATTGAAGCTGTGCATCAACTCGGAGCTGATGTTGTTATTAACTATTTAGAAACACCAGATTGGGAAAACGAAGTAATAAATGAAGGTGGTGCAGATGTCATCATTGAATCAGTTGGAGAAAAGACATGGGGAAAATCCATAAAAGTTCTAAATAAAAGAGGGCGTCTTGTCACAATCGGTGCTACAACTGATTCTTATTCTAAAATAACAGTAAATCGAGAATATCAATTATTGATCAGTATTAATTGTAAGTTTCTAATCAATCGAAACAATTTACTTTTCTATATCTAGCTCAATAGCAATTTGTGAAAGCGATAGTGTTTGACGAACCAGGTGGTCCAGAAAACCTCTCTGTTCGTATAGTTGACGATCCTGTTTGTAAAGAAAATCAAGTTATAATTGACATTAAGTTTGCTGCATTGAATCATCTTGATCTTTGGGTGAGAAAATCTCCTACATATGCCGCATCTACACCTCATGTCGGTGGATCTGACGGATCAGGTACCATCTCAGAAATTGGAACAAAAGTAAAAAATCTCAACTTAGGAGATAGAGTGCTTATAAATCCAGGTTTTAGTTGTGGAAATTGCAGATATTGTTACATGGGGGAGCAGTCAAGCTGTGATAGCTTCAAAATTATGGGCGCTGGACCATGGGGGACTGAAGCTGAAAAAATAGCAGTAGATGCTAAAAATGTTCTCAAAATACCCGATAATATCACATTTGAAGTTGCTGCAGCTGCACCTCTCACATTTATTACCGTATATAGAATGTTAGCTACAAAAGGCAATGTGCAACCAGGAGAAACAGTTTTGGTTACTGGAGGAGGCGGGGGGATAGGAACTGTTGCAATACAAATGGCAAAGGCTATGAAAGCAAAGGTTATTGTCCTTACGTCCACAGACAAAATTGAAGCTGTGCATCAACTCGGAGCTGATGTTGTTATTAACTATTTAGAAACACCAGATTGGGAAAACGAAGTAATAAATGAAGGTGGTGCAGATGTCATCATTGAATCAGTTGGAGAAAAGACATGGGGAAAATCCATAAAAGTTCTAAATAAAAGAGGGCGTCTTGTCACAATCGGTGCTACAACTGGAGCATTAGGTGAGACTGAAATTCGAGAACTATACCGAAAACAAGCATCGATCCATGGATCATTCATGGGTTCAAATGAGGATTTCCTAAAATCAATGAACTTTCTTTTTGATGGATCTGTGAAACCAGTAATAGATTCTGTTTTTAAGTTATCTGATGCGAGACTTGCACATGAGCGTTTGGAAACTGGAAAACATATTGGTAAGATTCTTCTCCAAGTATGAAATAAACGCTAACTCTTAAGAAAAATTTTACTTTGGGAAGTTGATTCTTTGTTCGATTAAGTTTAAAGACAGTTTAATCTTTCCAGGGTATTTCTGCAGATTCAGCTACTTCTGGTGATGGATGATTAATGTATTGATGAATTGTTTCACAATATTCCTTGAATCCTAATGTACTAAGTGCGAGTAAAGATTCATGGATATCAAAATCATTGGAATCAAATTTTATTGCTAAATTAAGGGCTTCTGCTGACCTTTTTGATGCAGTTTCACCAAGGGCAAATATTATTTCATGTTTTACAATAGCATTAATTTCTTGATTCAATGCTTCTATTAATATATCAACTGAATCGTTTGTTCCATCATCCATTAATACAAAGGCTGCCTGGATCCTTTCTTCCAATTTGACTTCAACATCTAAAATTGTATGTTTAGCATGGGTAAGAGATAGTTTGAAATCTGTCTGTTTTATATTCAATCTTTGCAGTGATAATTTGCGGTATCAGCTACATCTTCATCAGAGTGAATGGTCAACTTTTCAATTTCAGATTCATATTGAATATCTCCTCGATTTGATAAGGCAAGTAAGGCTTCATGAACAACAAATCTATTGTTATCATTATTTATTACTTCTAAAAGAGATGACGAACATTCTTTATCTTTTAACTTCCCAAAAATATAAGCTGCTTCATGTCTCACAATTGGACTGGGATCTTTGTAAAATAAATACTTAATATTCTCGATATATTTCTTTGAATATACATTTAATGAATTAAATATATACTGAATTTTATCTTCTGAAGTCATCGATAGTGCTTTTTCAATAAAACTCAAGAATATTCATATTTTTTTATATGTTTAGAATTTATAGATTTATCAGTTTGAAACTATAGAAATCAGTCTTTCTTTGACAATGTTTACTAAATATTTTGTTAAATTAATAAAACTATTAATTACTTACAAAGGAATTAATATTGTCATTATGCGGGGGTCGCCCAGCCTGGCCAACGGCGCTAGGTTCAGATCCTAGTCATTTAGATGTTCGTGGGTTCAAATCCCACCCTCCGCATTTTTTACACTACAAATGCACTGAAAATCAATTTTGAACCTAATAGAAAAAGTGAGTTCCAAAAATTTTGTGTTTTCTAGTTACCAATCTATAAATTATTTTAATTTAACAAAACTGGTCAACAAATGATAAAGAATTTCATGGATGATATTAGCATCGCAGATCCTGATATTCATCAAGTTCTCATTGACGAATTAGATAGAGGTAGACAGGGATTAGAAATGATTGCTTCTGAAAATTATGTATCCAAGGCAATTCTACAAACCAATGGATCAGTTCTCACAAACAAATATTCGGAAGGATATCCCAGTAAAAGGTATTATGGAGGAAATGAATACATCGATGTAGCTGAGAATTTAGCAATTGACAGAGCTAAGGAATTATTTGGTGTTGATTTTGCTAATGTTCAACCTCATTCGGGCTCACAAGCCAATATGGAGGCTTACTTTGCGATATTAGATTTAGGCGATTCAATTTTGTCAATGCAATTAGATCATGGAGGTCATTTAACACATGGACACAAAGTGTCTTTTTCTGGTAAGTTCTATGATTTCTCATTTTACGGCGTTGATAAGGAAACTCATCTCCTTAACATGGATGATGTTATGAAAAAAGCAAAAGAAGTAAAACCTAAAGTAATTTTGACTGGCTATTCTGCATATTCTCGTGAAATTGATTTCAAAGCCTTTAGGGAAATTGCTGATGAAGTAGATGCTTTGTTAATGGCAGATATAGCACATATAGCAGGATTAGTCGCAGGAAAAGAACACATGAATCCAGCACCTTATTGTGATGTGATAACCACAACCACCCACAAAACTTTGAGAGGACCAAGAGGGGCAATGATTATGGGTAAAGAAGAATTTGAAGTCCCCGTAGCAAAATCGGTTTTTCCAGGTATGCAAGGTGGACCAATGGATATGATTATTGCTGGAAAAGCGGTATGTTTCAAAGAAGCCTTAGGACCAGAATTTAAGGAATATGCAAAAAATATAAAGAAAAATGCAAGAGCCCTTGCTGACTCATTACAAGAAAACGGAACTCAAATTGTTAGTGGCGGAACAGATAATCATCTGATACTCATTGATTTGAGTAATTATAATTTAGGAGGTAAATTAGCTGAAAACACCATGGATGAAGTTGGGATATTTGCAAATAAAAATATGATACCCTTTGATACTAGAAGTCCATTCGATCCTTCTGGCATTCGTTTAGGAACAGCAGCCCTTACCACAAGAGGTCTAGGTGTAAATGAAATGAAAGAGATTGGAGAGTTAATTAGTAAAACTTTGAGCAACACTGAAAATCCTAAAATTCTCAATGCCATAGAGGCATCAGTAAGGCAAATTTGTGATCTTCATCCTCTATACCCAGGATTTGATTTGCTTAAATAATCAACAAATCAATATTGGAAATAAGATATAATTTATTCTGTATATTAATAAAACTAAGTTTACTAAAAAAGAAACTATTTCATAATAATCATATAAATTAGATTTAAGAAATATATGAAAGAATCTTATCGACCAGGACCAATTGGTGCACTGATGGACGAATATGAAAGAGCGTTGAATGATCTCATTAAAGTATTGTCAAGGTTTAGCCATTTTCAATTTGTGAAAATTGTAGATACAGAAACTCAAGATGAAAATTGTCGATCAGTTGAAACAATACTAAATCACGTGATTGGAGCAGGATACGCTTACTCAAATTATATTAGGGAGAAAATTGATATGCCAATAACACAATCTGGACAAGTTCAAGTTTCTAATATTGTTGATGTAAGTGATGAATTGAAAGAAATGTTCAACTACATGCTAGAAACTGTAGAAGATAGCTATTCATTGTCCGAGAAAGATTTCTTGTTCAAAGAAATTGAGGTAAGGTGGAGCCAAGGTTATGATATCGAACAATTGTTAGAACACTCAATTGTTCATCTATTAAGACACAGGCGTCAGCTTGAGAAATTTGATAGTATATATTTCGAGGACTCATTTTAAGAATCTAAGAGCTGTTCATCAATTTCTAAATATAATTTCCTTAACTAGGATCTCATATAAGGGTAATCCCAATTCCTTGAGGGTACAAAGGTTTCTTTTATGGATCTTGGACTTGTCCAACGAATTAGATTTAAGAGGGATCCAGCTTTATCATTGGTACCACTGGCCCTTGAACCACCAAAAGGTTGTTGATTTACTACTGCCCCCGTAGGTTTGTCATTTATGTAAAAATTACCAGCAGCATGTCTTAGCATTTTAAAAGCAGTTCTAATAGCTTTTCGATTGATCGCAAAAATCGCACCTGTTAAGGCGTAATCTGAGGTGTTATCACAGAGTTCAAGCGTTTCTTCATATTTATCATCATCATAAAGATAGATAGTTAATACTGGTCCAAATATTTCTTCTTTCATTGTTTTGAAATCAGCGGTTTTAGCCAAAATAACGGTTGGATCTATAAAGAAACCTATGCTGTCATCAGTTTTACCGCCGAATATTATTTCTGCATCAGTCGATTCTTCAGCGTATGATATAAATCGACTAATCGATTCAAACGCATCTTGATCAATAACTGCATTAACTAATGTTGAGACCTCAATAGGATCTCCTGTTTTTAGTGATTGGAGATTCAACATGAGGATTTCTTTCAGCTCTACCCAGCGAGATTTAGGAATATAGGCCCTCGAAGAAGCTGAACATTTTTGTCCAGCGTATTCAAATGAACCCCTTATTATTGCAGCGACAACTTCCTCAACTACCGCTGAAGAATGCATGAAAATAAAATCTTTACCACCAGTTTCTCCAACTATCCTTGGATAATTTTTGTAGTTTTCAATATTTTCTCCAACTGTCTTCCACATATAACGAAAAGTTGGTGTTGAGCCAGTGAAGTGAATGCCTGCCAGATCTCTGTGGTTTAGAACTTGTGGACCAACAACTGAACCTTTACCAGGTAAAAAGTTGATAACACCTGAAGGAAGACCTGCTGCTTCTAATATTTCCATTATGTAATATCCTGAAAAAACTGAAGATGATGCAGGTTTAAATATAACTGTATTTCCCATCATTGCTGGAGCTGTAGGAAGATTACCTGCGATACTAGTGAAATTGAATGGAGTTACCGCAAAGACAAATCCCTCTAATGGTCTGTATTCTACTCTATTCCAAATTCCGGCTGATGAATCAGGTTGCACATCATAAATTTGTTGCATAAAATTAGTATTAAATCTCCAAAAATCTATTAACTCACATGCAGCATCAATCTCTGCCTGTAATATATTTTTTGATTGCCCAAGCATTGTTGCAGCATTTAAAATTGGACGATAAGGTCCAGCTAACAAATCTGCAGCTTTCAAAAATATTGAAGCTCGATCGTACCAATCCATAAATTCCCACTCTTCTTTAGCATCTTTTGTAGCTTGAATTGCCATCTCAACATGTTCTTTTGAGGCCATACTATAAGATCCCAAAATGTGATCTTTTGAATGTGGGATAATTGAGGTTCCAGTTTCTTCAGTATAAATTCGTTCTCCACCAATTATTAATGGCATTTTTATCGTAGTTGAAGACATCCTATCGAGTTCTTCTTTGGTTCTCTGTAATTCTAAAGAACCGGGAAGATAGTCTAAAACAGGTTCGTTTATTGGTTTTGGAATCCTGTAATTTGTCATTAAATCATTTGTGCCAGTTAACCTTATGGAATTTATCTTTAGGAAAATCAGATAGAGATGAAAATCTTGAAAATTTTACTCATAAAACGTCCTTGATGCAATAATCAATTTCCTCATTTTCTGCTATTATAAATTTGTAAATACTCAATAAATTTATCTAGTGTTTTTTGTTGTTGTGGAAAAGAGAAATATTGCCTTGCTTCACTCATTTCAACCCATCTAATTTCGTCATGTTCTGAACTTATTTTCTCTTCTCCTACGAAATCACAGAAAATATTTAGTAAAATTAAATCTTCAGAATTGCGCTTAAAGGTATAAGCATCTATAATTTGAATTGGCTTGACTAAAATATCCAATTCCTCTTTTGCTTCTCGTAACAAACCTTCAAATGGATCTTCTCCTTCTTCTAATCTTCCTGAAGGAAATTCCCATAAACCTGGTGCAAATTGATTTTTAGCTCTTTTTGCGATTAAGACTTTCTGATTTTTTACAAGTATTATCGATACTCCAACTAAAAATGTACCAACCACATAATTCGTAAATTATTATTATTATTAATATCAATTTATTTTAAAATTTAAATTTGTAAAGCACAGTTCTTAAGTACAATAGTAAAACAAGTTTCTTATGCGATCTAGGTTAGGAAGTTTGCTTATGGCATTATTATTCCTTTTACCTGGTGGTTCAGTTTATGTTGGACTATTGTTTTATTTAAAATCTGGAAAAAATCGATCTCCGAATTAGACAATTTGATTTAAGAAAATGCGAAACTAATCCAATCTTGACTGAAATAAGTTATTACTTTTTAAGAACAAGTGTCATATTAATTTATAAGGGAAATTCATTTTTTTATTATTAGGTGATTTTTTGACTAGAAATGAAGAAGAAGATCTTGCAAATCGTATTCTGTATCATAAAAGGAAATATTATGATGGAGAGCCGGAAATATCTGATGCAGAATATGACAAATTGGAAGAGAAACTAACAAATCTTAATTCTAGTCACCCTGTACTTCATATTGTAGGTACACCAATAGGTGGAAAATTTAATCATGACCCACCTATGCTTTCAAGTGATAAAGCTACTACCTTAGAAGAGGTAGTGAAGTGGGCAAATAAAGTAGGTGACCATTCACTCTCTGCTGGATACAAAGTTGATGGTTTATCACTCTCCCTAATCTATGAAAATGGAAAATTATTACAGGCTGCAACTCGAGGTAATGGTACTTCAGGAGATGATGTTACACTAGCAGTCATGTTAATAGATGATATTCCCAAAACAATTCCTATAGAAGATAGAATAAATATTAGAGGGGAGGTTTTTATGAAAATTAGTGAATTTACAAAAGTGAATTCAAAGCTCCCGAAAGAACAAAGATTTTCCAGTCCTCGAAATTTGGCAGTTGGCACGTTAAGACAAAAAAACGTAAGTGGAATAGAAAATCGCAGATTAAGCTTCAAGGCATTTGAAGTTCTTGGAATAAGTGAGAATAAAACAATCCAAGAACAGAATGAGTTATTAGAAAAATGGCAATTCAGTAGAGCTGATTTTGAATTCATTGAACATAATAATTCTGAAGAGATAGATCGAATATTTCTAAAAATAGAAAATGAAAGGAAATCAATAGATTTTGAAATTGATGGTGTAATATTCAAGTATAATGAGTATCTTGATCGAAATGAAGCGGGCTCAACTGAGCATCATCCCAAATGGCAAATTGCTTGGAAGTTCAAGAGTGAAGGAAGTGAAACAATCATCAATGATATTATCTGGCAAGTGGGTAGATCGGGTGCATTAACTCCTGTGGCACTAGTCGATCAAGTTGAATTAAAAGGAGCATTAATCAGCAGAGCGACATTACATAACGCAGATTTTATTGAGAACTTAAACATTGCACCGGGAGACCGTATCAGTATAATTCGAGCTGGGGATGTTATTCCAAAAATTATGGCTGTTGTTGATAAAGGTAATAATGATTTTGAATTTCCAATAAATTGTCCATCATGTGGAAATTCGATTCTACGAGACGGCGTCAATTTGATTTGTACAAGTCTAATATGTCGGGAAAAAGATATCCAATCCATTATGCATTGGATGCGAATGACAGATGTAGAACATCTAGGGCAGAAAACAATTGAAAAATTATATGTTCTTGGATTTGTTCAACATTATTCCGATCTCTACAAAGATGATCTATCAGAAGAAATACTAAATCGACACTTCGGAAAGAATGGATCTAAAATGAAAACAAGTATTGAAAAGAGTAGAAATCTTTCATTCAAACAATTTCTAGCAGGTTTAGGTATTCCAACCCTTGGTAAAAAGTTAGGGAAAGAACTTGCAAAACACTTTCCAAGTTTAAAAGCATTACAATCAACAACAACTACAGAATTAGCCACCTTGGACGGTATTTCAGATGTCACTGCGAATCATATATTAGGCGGTATTAATGATAAAAGCAGAGCAGCGAGATTATTACTTAATAATGTAACAATATTCTATGGGACAGAGAAACGAATCCAGCAAACAAAAATTGAGAAATCAACCACACCAAGTTTAGGGGATTTTTGGGATGATGAAGCTCTACAACCTCATGCTGAATATAATATCAAGCCCGATAAACCTCAAAAAATCGGAAATGATGAAAAAATTTACATTACAGGTTCAATCGAAGGTTATAATAAGAAAAAACTTCAGGAATTTATTGAATCTATGGGATTTGAGTGGTCTACATCAATTAGTAAAAACTTAGATTTCTTAGTTTTTGGAATAAATGCTGGTGGTGCAAAATTAGATAAAGCCAAGACCATTGGTATTACCATTTTATCATGGGAAGAATTTGTGAAAAAATTTGGTATCTAAATTAATATATTCTAATATCCTTGTTATATTAATTTACAACTATCTAAACCAATTATGTATTTCGATAAATTCTTTTAGTTTTGAACAAAATATTTCCCAAGAAACAGATGTATAATCGAAATGCGATGTTTCTTTTAATCTAATTAGATGAATATTATTAGAAGGAATTTCTCTAATTATTGATTTATTATAATCAGGTTGGAATAGCTCCTCATTATCTCCTAGCACAAGAAGAATCTCTGAATATGAATTAATTTTAGATAGATCTGAAAAAATAGGTGAATTTACATTCATCAAATTGTTCATACTCTTTAACAGATTTAACCATCCATTCTTATGATTTTCTTTCATTATAGAATACCACCTCATATCGTGAAAAAATTGCTCTGATGTATAATAATCAAAAGTTGATTTTTCGTTTTCTCCAATTCCGAATCCACACCCATATACAATCAAATAATCGACTGGAAAGATATCAAGTTCAATTGTTTTAAGTGCTAATAGACCCCCTAAACTAAAACCAATCATTGCTTTTACTATAATATCAGCATCAGTAATTATTTTTCTAAATGTTTGTTCAAAAGATATAATGAATGTTTCTTGATCATAGATTTTTTGAAATTTACTTTTTCCATGACCTGGAAGCTCAACTGCAATGTAATTGAAATCATATTTGTTAATAAAAAATTTTACTAATTTATTATGTAAAGAGAAAGGAATTTGTCCACCTCCATTAAGGAAAAGTATACTTTCCCTATGCGTCCCAAATTCGTTTAGATAAATTAATCTCAATGAATTAGTTACTCCGTATCATCAACTCAACAATTGAGTGAAATCAGCGTTTCGCAGAAACTTTGTTATTCTATCAATTATAATTAGTTCATCACTTGTTATCTGGCTGTCTTTCTTTGCAGTATCAGCAATATCTAAAATCACCTTTTCGATGAGTTGTTTAGTTTTGGTTTTTGCCTCCTGCATATTCATTTGTTGATCAATCATTATTTCAAATTCATTATGCATATCCCATAATTTTTTTCGAGCTGCTTCAATGAGGGCATCTTCATCCTCTGAGATAATATTATCCTCATTTGCTAAAGTTACAATTGTGTCCAGTAACCGGGATATTTTGACATGAATCTCGTCTTTATTCCAGTTTAAGCTCATTATATTATTGAAAAAGTTGAGAAATCAAAAAGGTTTGTGATCTTTATTTTGAATTTGCAAATCAAAACTTACTGTTTTCATTTCTTTTCTTGTTTTTTACATACTTGATTTTGACTAATTTTTCTCTATCCTCAAGATTGTTAATTTCATTGAGATTTGATTTAATCATTTTCAAGGAATACTTATTTGACATTTCATCAATCCAATTATCAAATTCAATTCTATTGAAAATTGATGCAGCCGCAGAACTCATTGTCTTGTTGGTAAATTTAACTTTTACATCAGGAAATATTCTTAGTAAATCGGAATTTATAAATTGCAATTTTTTATCAACGTGTAGGATTGTATTTGGACTACCCTGTAGTTTTTCTTTTACTTCATCCAGAAAATGAACTAATACATTATTTATATCCCATCCTGGTTTTTCTTGATTGAACTCTTGAGGATTTATTTGAATAGTTTTTTTCAATTGAAACTCTCGAAAAATCAATGAGTGAAATTTCTCAATTTCAAGGTTCCTTCCCAATTCAGCATGTTTTACACCCATTGATTGAAATTTTATTGACTGATAAGAAGTAATTCCAAATATCGTAATAATAATAGGACCTATTTGTGAGTATAATCCAATTGATTCGATTCCCAAATAAAGATCAAACCCTGTGTCAATAGGTTGTGTTGTAATTACATTTTTGATGTACGGAAAATACACTTGAGACGAATTAGTTGTTACTATATTATTTGAATTTATGAATAAACAGTTATCCTCTGAATCACAGATTCTGTACATAATTTTAGCTGAATGATCAACTTCTATATTGAAATTCGATATTTTCAAGTCTTGAATAAATCTTCGGATTTGTGAATCAGATAACCAAAAGCTCTGTGTGTATTTTTCTTTTTGTTTGACTTCTATTTTAGATCTTGATTCTAATAATTCTTTTGATTTGTTCAAGTCTTGGGGGAGTTCTTGATTATTGATGTTGAAGAACTCTTCAATCAAAGATACCAGATGAGTTATTTCATCATAAACAACTATACCTGAACGATAAATTGAAATTTGGGACCCTTGGATTGATATATTTGCAATTTGAAATTTGGTTTTATCATTTTCTACATGTTTAAATGAGTGGATATAATTAACCAATATTGATATGAACTCTTTGTCAATCAAAATACTTGATTTTGAAATTATTCCATCCATTAAATGAAAAGCTAAATCCTGATTTAAATTTATAATGAAAAGTAAACTCATATTAGTGGAGTTTTATAATGGAAAGGAAAAACAAGCTATAGTGTTTTCAACATTTATTTCAGCAAGTGATCTTAATAATTTGATTTTAGATGAAACTAATTCTGATTTAGTTATCATCGATTGCAGATATTTTTTGACAGATCCAAAATTAGGATACCACCAATATAAATTACAACATATTCCAGGTGCATTGTTTGCAGATCTTGATAATAATCTTTCTGGACCCATTAAGAACAATACAGGAAGACATCCTTTACCGAATTTAGATATATTTACAAATTGGTTAATTAAGAATTCCATATCCAAAACTAATCATGTTGTAATTTATGATCAGTTAGGAGGTGGAATCGCTGCAAGATTATGGTTGATGTTAGTACAAATTGGATATGAATCTGTGAGGGTGCTTGAAGGGGGAATCATCAACTGGAAAAGATTAGATTATCAATTGGAAAGTGGTGATGAAATAAGAAATGTTTTATCACCAGAAATAGACCTAAAATTACCAAAAAGATGGGAAGATGGGTTATATAAAATATATTCTAAATCTGATGTTAAAGAAAAAATAAATGGAGAATTTAATTTAATTGATTCAAGGAGCCCAGAGAGATATGCTGGAGAAGTAGAACCTATTGATACAATAGCAGGTCATATCCCATCTGCAAAGAATATTTATTGGCAATCACATTTAGAAGAAAATCTTTTGTTGAAATCATTAAGTGACTTGAAAAAGATTATTACAGAAAAGGTGGACCTTGATGAAGAAACTGTATTTTATTGTGGATCAGGTGTTACCGCTGCATTTAATGTGTTAATAATGAAACATCTAGAATTACCGAATCCTGGTATCTATATCGGGAGTTGGAGTGAGTGGATCAGAGATTAACAATTTAATTAAATTTTAATAAATTATTCAAGCGAGCCTATAGATGATTCAACAGCCTCTAGGATCTCACAAGATTTGACGAGTTTTTGCATTTCAGTATGATCTGGATAAAGAGGTCTATCAATTTCTAAGAAATCAACATATTTACGAATAACTTTTCGAGCCACGTTAACTCCTTCACCGAAATTATATTCACGCAAATCTAAAGCCTGAGCAGCCCCCATAAATTCAATTCCTAAGACACCATAAGCATTGTCTAAAATTTGCCAATTTTTTAATGCAGTATTATTACCCATTGACACCCAATCTTCTTGATCTGCAGCTGCTGGAATTGATTGAACCGAAGCAGGAGCGGATAGAATTCGTTGTTCGACAATTAATGAATCAGCCGTGTATTGACTTAACATCAAACCGGACATTAAACCACCATGTTTTGATAAGAATGCGGGTAATCCTACACTTAAGGCAGGATTGTTTAATCGATTAAACCTCCTCTCTGAAAGTACGCTCACCATTGTAATTGCCTGTCCTATCATTTCCATTGGTAAGGAAACTGGTATCCCTTGAAAATTAGCACCAGATAACTGCATATTTTCATCTGGGAAAAAAATCGGATTATCTCCGACCCCATTGAGTTCGATTTCAACTTGCGATCTTGCATAAACAAGTGCATCGTGAGCTGCACCTATTACTTGAGGAGTAGATCTCATCGAATATGCATCTTGTATTTTGTGTGGAACTTTACCTTCCTCTAAGTCTCCTCCAGATACTAATTTTTTCAAACTATTAGCACAACGTACTGCACCTATAAAACCTCGCACTTCATGAAGTCTAGGTGTGTAAGGTTTCATATTTGCTTTCAAAGCTTCTAAAGACATTGCTGCGGCAATTTCTGCTTGTTTAAACCAACGATTCGCATCGTAGATTAATAGTGCGGATAGTGCGGTCAGGAAATTAGCTCCATTGATAGTGGCGAGACCATCTCTGGGTTTTAACCCTGGAACTGGAATACCTGCACGATCCAAAGCATCCTTTCCCTCAAGTAATTCACCTTTGAAATAGGCTTCCCCTTCTCCCATCATCAATAAGGCAATTTGTGACATAGGAGCCAAGTCTCCACTTGCTCCAACAGATCCTTTTTTACATACAAATGGTGTCACACCTTTGTTAAGCATATCGACCAAAGTTTGTGTTATCTCAATTCTGTTTGCACTATGGCCTTTTGCGTGAACATTTATTCGTCCAACCATTGTAGCACGCACATGTTCAATTGAAGTTGGTTCACCTATTCCAGCAGCATGATTATAAATTAGATATTTTTGAAAATCTTCCATTTGATCCTTATCTAATACCATTTCTGAAAATTCACCAATACCGGTGTTAATTCCATACATAATTTCGCCTGCTTCAATTTTTCTTTCTAGCATGGCTCGACATTTATTAATGCGATCTACTGCATCACTGTGTAATTCTACAGGTTCATTTTCTCTTGCAACACGCACAACTTGTTCAATGGTTAAATCGTTACCAGTGATAACTATAGTCACGATTTTTTAGGAAATATTGATCATATTACCTTTTATTTCGGGTAATAAATATTTGCAGAATTTATGATTTTTTCAATAGATTTCGAAACTTAATTCTCATTCAGGTGAGTTTTATGCGTATATCTTTTTTTCATTTCTGTTATTGTTGCGAAATCCAAGTCTTCTCCTCTATCTTCCAATGATTTGAGGACTATATTGAATTGAGTCGGTGATAAGTTCTGTCCAAATTTCATTTTCATAGTAACTTCCTCTGGATCGATTTTAAAGACTGCAACATTCAGAAGTGGCTTTTTATAGATATTTTCTTGTGGGCTTAATTCGAGATATTGACCTTCAGGCTGATATTTTATCATTAATTTATTCAGTGCAACTGCTTTTTCCTCAATGTCATTTACCATAAGACCCACACCTCTAATGTGTATTGATTTAAAGAAATGAGTGGCTGGACAGGCTGATTTTTTACTTTCAAAATGAGATGGGATAAAAGAATAAGGAATATCGATACTAAATGAAACTTTTGGGCTTTTCATCAAAATATCATATTTTCCTCCAACTTTAGCCCCATGGAAATATATGACCTGATCTATTGCTACAAAATTTAATGGTACAATTCTGGGGTAACCTGTTTTGGTGTTAAGTCCAAGATATCCAACAATTGCATTTTGGACTACAAAATCGAAATCATTATCCTCAGACGATTTGAATTCCTTTCTTCGCATAACTTTGTTTAGGGTATCATTAGAAAAGAACTTTCTGATTGCAACGGCAACTTAGTGACTCAATAATAAATCGTTAATATATTGTCCTCGGAGTAACATAGATTTTCTTCCTTGAGATTTAAATTGTTTATCTTCAGCTGAGATACTTAATTCCTCATTAATTCTTTCAATCAATTTATCTCTTTCAACAATTTCTGAATAGCTTGTTGATAAGACAAACTTCACGTTATCAATATCATTACTTTTGATATAATCGAACAGCCATTCACTTGCTCCTTGATTTTTCCAATATGATTTGATTGTTGATTTTTGGGGTATTTTATCTGCTTGTTTAATGGGATAGTTTCTGATAGGTTCATCAAATCTTACAAATCCATACAATGCAGATAATATAATGCAATCATATTTTTCTGGATTCTCAACCATGTATGACCAAGCATCAGAATTTATTTTAGAAAAAGTACGACCAGAGTATCGTATAAACGCAGGGAGATAATCTTCTTGACTTTCATGAATTTTTGTTTCCTCCAAATCAGGACCATTGTTAAGATCCATTTCTGTTATTATTTCTTGTCTTGACTTTAGAAGTGTTTTTTTGAATTTAGGTTTAATTGAATTATAAAATGTTTGGCCACTATATTGAAATAAATTTTCAGTTACATCTCTTTTAGATTTCGAGGATGCCGTTATAATTAGAGTTTTCATTATTGTGGGTATATCGTGTATTTTCATAAACTATGTGATAAGAGAACATCCTCGGAAATATAGTTCTGTTGTGGTTCACCAAATCAAGTTACCAACGAATAATGCGACCAAAGCAACGCCATATGCAAGAACTATACTCATAGTTACGGAGATATATGCCCATTTTGAACCAATCTCTTGTTTGATTGCAAAAAATGTACCAATACATGGTGTGTACAATAATATGAAGAACAAATAAGCAAGACCACTTGCAAGTGAAAACTGACTTGCAATAATTAATTCAAGTGATGAAGCATTTCCTTCAACACCATAGATCAAGCCAAATGAGCTTATGACTATTTCTTTTGCAATAAAACCAAAAATTAATGACACAATTAGCCGACTGTCCCATCCAAATACACCAAAAAATGGTTGAAATAAATCGCCAATCCTAAAGATCCATGTTTCCTTTAGTAAATCCGAATTATCGAGAGCATCCGGACCGATGTATCCAGATGGGCCTGTAATTGAAAGACCCCACATTATAATTAATCCAATTGCCATCCAACTTGCCGCGTTTTCAACAAATTTGCGAACCTGTAAATATACTCTAGCTAAAGTCGTTCTTAAGGTGGGTAATGTCAGCTCAGGCAATTCCATTAGTAAATATGCAGTTTCCCCTTTGAGAATAGTCTTACGCAAAATATAAAGAATAGTAATGGCGATAATAATACCTGAAAAGTACAGTAATGAGATTATTAAACCAGCATTATCTGGAAATAATGCACCTGTAATTATTACATATACTGGTAGTCTCGCTGAACATGACATAAATGGATTAACTAATATCATTGCTGTACGTTCATTCATATCTCGGGTCGATTTGGTTGCCATTATGGCAGGTACATTACATCCAAAACCTAGAAGCATTGGGGCAATTGATGTTCCACTAACACCAATTTTATTTAAGAAGCGATCCGTTACAAATACTACTCTTGACAAATACCCCGTATGTTCCATAATTCCTATGAAGAAAAATAAGAATGTAATTTGAGGAATAAATACTAAAATGAAACCAATACCCCCTATTAAAGCATCAGCAAAAAATGAAGCAACTAATTTATTACCAATAGTATTTTTGGTGAATTCAGCTAAGTTTTTAGAATAATTGGCAATTATATCTGAAATTGGTGCTGAAAAATCAAACGTTACCTTGAATACAGTCCACATAAGTAAAACAAATATTGGCAACCCCAATTTCGGTTCCAACAAGACTTTATCAATTTTTTCTGAAATTGTGTTAAAGCTATGCGTCATGAGGGAAAGATCGCAACACCCAGACAAAATATTAGTAATTGTCTCATAATGGTAATTAATCAAGTCCATTGAGGTTTTTCTTCGATCAAGTTTATATTCAATTATTACATTTTGAGTTTTATTTACAATCCAAAATGGCCAAAGTGTCTCAGATGCTCTAGTATTCATTAAAACAGAAATAACAATCCATCTGACAGGAACTGTTTCTAGAATATTTTCAGTATAAAGTACAACTGTATTTTCTAATTCATCAACTATATTGTCAATCAAATCCTGATATTGATTTAAGTGAGTAGAAGGATATTGTGGAATAATTGTTCTCTCTGATGTAAGTTCGGTGATCTTCTTCACTAATATCTTAATGTCAGATTTATCTTGAGAAGAAATCATAATTACTGGAATTCCTAATTTTTCGGATAATTTCTTAACATCAATACTAACCCCGTTTCTCTCGATTTTATCCTTAAATGTCAAAACCAAAATCATATTTTGTTGCATTTCACGAAGTTGTAAAGTTAAAAATAGGTTTCTTTCCAATTTTCGTGCATCTACAATATTGATAATTAAATCATGTGGGTGATTAATTATGAAGTTATGAGCCACATTTTCTTCATAGTTACTTGAATTAAATCCGTAGATGCCAGGAAGATCATGAACGTGTATTGTTTTTTCTAAAAAATTGTATTGGCCTGATTTATGAGTTAAAGTGATACCAGGAAAATTAGCGATCTTTTGTCGTGAACCAGTAAGGTTGTTAAATATGAGGGATTTTCCAACATTTGGATTACCTACCAAAAGTACATTGACAGAATTGACCTTATTTGATGATTTAGCTTTAAGTACAGACAAAGTTATCACTATAATATGACATAAATTCCTTCAGCAAGTTTTCTTGAAATCATTAGCCTGACATTTTTGGTTTCAATAATGAGAGGATTTTTTCCATCGTTACGAATAATCTTTATCTCAATATTAGGTATGAAACCCATTTCTGCAATTCTAATAGATTCATTTGTCTCTTCAAATGCGTCACTAAATTTAACAATTTGATTTTTAGGAACATCAGTTAATTTCCTAATTTTCAAATTTTCAGGTAAATATTCCAATGTGTCCGAAAGTTCGGTTGTCCAAACAAGGCTCATACTCGTTAAGTAAAATATACATTTGATAGTATATTTACTTGATTGTGTTTTACTTGCCAAATGATAAGTTCAAACAAGGAATTAACATTACTTCGGATAACCGAACAATATCTAAAATAGTTGAAATATTATAGCAAATATATTATTAAATCGATTATTAATTTACCCCAAAATTTAATGTTTTCGAATCCCATGTGTTGAAATTACATTGAATTTATACCTTCATCATGATCATAATGGAATTTTTTAAATTCCATCCTATCCACCCATTCAAATCCATCTTCCAAGGTTATAACTACCGATTCAATTGGATATGCAACAGTAAATGTGACCATAAATTTTTGAAATTCAATTAAAAATTGCATTAAATTTCTTGCAAGTTCTAATGCATCGTGGATCGTCAAAATATCAAATGGTTTAAGCAAATTCTCTTTCTTAGCCGCGCGAATAACTAATTGTACAAATTCAAAATCCCCAAAATAATCAATTCCAAAGTGTGGTGGATCGAAAGTATCATCTGATTCAACCAGTTCAATTAATTCACCCTCCTTTTCATTTCTAAAAAAAATCAAACGATGAACAAAAGGAATGTTCTTTTCGAATCCTATTATCCCTATTGATAGGATTAATCTGCCCTTTTCCCAGTTTTTTACTAGTGGTTCGGTTTTAATTTCTTTCATAAATTTGGTCCTAATTTTTTCCACACAATAATCGAATCCCTCATTGGAATCTGGATTATCATCTGGGATACGGTCCACAATTTGATTAATTGTTTTCCCGTTAAGAAATGAAAGCCCTGCATGTATAACCGCAAAATTTTCTATTTTTGAGATTTTTCGGCGGTTATAGATATGATATTCTACTGAAGTCATTTCTCCATACATTTCAACTTCAGTATTAGCTGTTGTAACGGTATCACTAACAACCGCAATACCTTCACGAGTACGTACTATCAAAACAAGGGTCATATTTTTTTAATTTGAGGTCATATATATATAATGTGTGGAGGTTAAAACTGATTAACAAGTTTTAATTAGACTAATCGCTTGAAATTTTGATGATTAAGTATGAAAATTGACTTTCCTTTGTTTATAAAATCAAATACCTATAAGACTTTATGAACCTTCGACTTGCAATATCTGAACAACCTTTGATCTTAATCTTAATGGTCCTTCTAATGAATCAAGAATTAAAATTTTCAACAATTAAGATAACTACCGGATTAACAGTTGAAGAAACAAGACATGGAATAAAACAATTAATCAAAGAAGGATTAATTGAGAAGATAACACGTTCATCTTTAAATCCAACGTTTAGAATGATAAATCAAAATATCGCCAAATCATATCTGGAAAATATTGCTAAGAGAAGGATTTTACATTAAGAATTTAAATAGTACCTCTTGAAATTTTTTATTTCTCCACAACTCACTGTGCCCAACACCATTAATGGTGATGTATTGGGTTTCAGATGGTAAAATTTTGCGTAATATTAATTGAATTGTTAAGGATGAATATATTCGATCTTTATCTCCGTGAGCAACTAGAAGTGGTATTTTTATTTTTTTGAGATCCTGTCTTAAATCTCTGACAAACATATGAGGAGACCTGAGATGAGCATACGAAGTAATCAGAGATGATAGAAGAAACGGAAATTTATAAAGAAAGGCAAGCGTATCTCTAGTCCCGATTTTGATATCTACCCCAAAAGACTCTAATATAACTGAATTTGGCTGATATTGATCATCGATATCTGCTAGGGCATAGATTGTAGCATAAGAGCCCATTGAGGTGGATAAAATATGCACCTGTTTCCACTCTCTTTTAGCCCATTTTAATACTGAAATGAGGTCTAATTTCTCATAGAATCCGGCTGAAATGGGTAATGAGAGAGAACTTTGACCGTGATTGCGGAAATCCACAGCAATAAAATCAAATTTATTTTCTGTCAGTATGTGTGAATATTTCATTAATGATCTTCTCGAAGAACTAAGATATCCATGAACCAATATTACGCATCTTTCAAATTTTCTAGTGTATTTTATTGAGATTTTCTTTGCATCTGAAGTTCATATGTAACCCTGTTTTATATCCAGACCATTTAGTGGAATATTATATCTACCAACACGATGAAGAATCTTCATTAATTCTCCTAAGATGATCACTGGTATAATTAAAATAAAGAAAAAAAGTTCTAACTCATTTTTTGAGTACTTTCTTTGATAATCTTTCATAGTCCGTAAATCCAAAATTAGGAAAATAGAATGTTGCTTCTTTTTCCGATATATCACCACTCATTATTTCTACGATAAAGGCTACTTTGTTGAAAATCTAATTTGTCGTAAAATAATGAAATTTTCTTATTGCTGGTACCAATGGTATTTACAGATACTAAACTATCTAAATCATCAAATTTTGTTTTAGGAAGATCCTCTAAAAAATTATAAAACAAATACGACTTCTATCGAGCAAATTAAATTTGTTTCTTTCTGTTAATTCATATTGTATCAGGATTAACATTCAATCAAGATCTTTTTGCCCATTCGAATATTTCTATTGGATTACCTGAAGGATCCTCAATCAATACCTGGCTACCCCCAACACCTGACAAAACTTCATTCAGAAAGACAACACCCTCAGATTTTAGTCTATCAACGGTCTCATTAATGTTTTCAACCACAACCACGATTCGGTTCCAACCTCCAGGAACGGGTTTATCTCCATTTGGCATTGGCATGGCTCCGGTAGTTTCAGGTCCACTGACCCATATTTCGAGATCGTCCTTAGTTATCATTGCAAAGCGACCGAAATTTTTCTTAAGTTCAAATCCCAGCAAACTGGTATAAAATTTCACACTTTTTTCCACATCGAAAACTAAATATCTCACAAATGCCATTAATCAGAGTTTACCTATTTTTATATATATTAATTGTTTGTCGAAAAGAAAAAAACGATATGATCAACGCTTAAATTAAAGGCTATCAAGCTTTGAATGTATTGATGACCTCGTAATGGTATTTTTTCTTAAGTGATAGTGTGCAAATACAAAGTAGTTTATTCAAAGTTTAATCAATTTAGAAAATATATTTCGTTATTTCATAGGTTAGTTTCAAAAGCAATGATCGATCAATATATTGGTTTCAACCAAGTTTAATTTTTGTTTGCTTTATTATTGTTAAAAGAATGTACAAAGTTAGGTTCTAATGATTAATAGTAAATGAAAAATGGGAGCAGAGGGATACATTCAGCACAATTCGCAAATTGAACTTTTGAACCCCCGACCGGCTGCTTTATACTATGTTCGCAAATGCAAACAAATCTGGAGGCAGCCGCGCTGCCGGGCTGCGCTACACTCCCGTTTAGTCTTTTGACTAATCCCTAATTAAGTGTTTTACTTTTATTGTTTTTGAAATTAATCAACATGATGTTATAAAAAAAGTCAACTTAAATGGTATCTATCCTTGAAAATTATCTAAATTCAAAAGATTAACCCACATACTATACAATACGATTTAATTAGAATATCTAAATTATTTATCTCCTGTTTCTATAATTATTTAACTTAACTTTGGGGATTTATGAGCCATGGACATTCTCATTATAGGAGGAACGAAATTCCTTGGAAGAGCTTTGGTTGATGCAATATTAAATAAAGGACATAACTTGACCTTGTTCAATCGAGGCCACACCAGTCCCGAAATATATCAAAATATTGAACAAATCCATGGTGACAGAGATGGAGAAATTTCCGCTTTGGGATCTAAAAAATGGGATGTCGTGATTGATACTTGCGGGTATGTACCCCGAGTGGTTAAACAGTCAGTTGATTTTCTTAAAGACAAAGTCAAAACCTATGTCTTTATCTCAACGATTTCTGTTTATACTGAAAATGAAGAGGTTAACAAGGATGAAAACGCTGAAATCATAGAATTAGAGGACAAAAACACTGAAGACATAATGGCTTCTGCTGAAAATTATGGTGGATTAAAATTTCTCTGTGAAGAAGAAGTGATCAATGGTTTTGATAACTCAATAATAATTCGCCCAGGATTAATTGTTGGACCTTATGATCCAACAAATCGTTTCACTTATTGGCCGGTGAGAATCAGAAAAGGTGGTAAGATACTTGTTAACAATGATGAGACATATCCAATTCAAATAATTGATGTTAGAGACTTAGCAAATTTTACACTACATTTGATTGAAAATCAAAATTCGGGTATATATAATGCCACAGGGCTTGATTATCAACTCACAATTAGTAAATTATTTGCGGTTTGCAAGCTTTTCACGGGCACAGATCTTGAATTTGTAAAAGTAAATGATCAATGGTTAATAGATAATGAAGTTCAACCGTGGATGGAACTACCGCTTTGGATTCCATCAGAATCAGGAAAAGCCCTCATGCAGGTTAATATTGAAAAAGGAATTAAAAATGGCTTAACATTCAGATCTCTTAAAGAAACAGTAAGAGACACTTTGGACTGGTATGACGTAATCAACGGAGATGATCTAGATTGGCCTGCTGGGTTAAAATCAGAAAGAGAGGAAGAATTAATAAACAATATTTGAACTATTCAAGTGTTATTTATTACGCATAGCCGATGTTATATTGGTATATGTCCGACATTTGTTATATTATTATTTCTAAAATCATTTGGGGAGTTACATCCTTCAGAGTATCTTGATGTTTTCAGGTTTATATTGATCAATCGGTGGGTTAGAAATCCTTTCATTCTTCTTCATGATTTGACTTAAAATTTAAAGGGAAGGTATTGTAATCCGACGAAGAGAAGAATTCATGTAATATCTTTACTAGATTAACATATTGTTTATTTCCTACAATTGTAACGGTTATAGCTTGTTTTGTGATTCCATCTATAAATTTATCATCGATTTGTATTAGATGGTGTTTCTTCATATTAGTTAAATGATGACTAAATTCTCCCCAAGAGAGGTCTAATTTGTTTTTTAATTCAATACTAGTCACAACTTGGTTTTCAGTCAAAATTTTCATCATGGCTAGCCTAACGGGATGCATAAGAAATTTGTGTTTGAACAAACTTTTTGGTATATGTGTACCTATAGTATCATCTTCGCTTGTCTTCTGTACCCCACTTGCTAAAAGCAAATATCCCTTTATACTACCATTGAAGATAAGATTGAGGGTTTCCTTGATGGTTTTATTGATCCCTAATTGTGAGAAGCCTTTTGGTGATCGAAATTTGAGAAGATATAAACCTAAACCTAAAAACGCTGTTAATACAAGCAAGCCTGCAATCAATTTCTGGTTACTGATCCCCGAATCATGAGAGCTATCACTGAATTTTATAAGGTTTATATCGCTAATTTCCAGATTTGATTCTGAAAATTTTGAAATCCCTGCAACTACAAATCCATCGTCAGCTGTTTGAATAATAGCGGACGGTCGATCATATCTATCCACACCAGAAGTTTGATTCCATTGGATTGTACCATTTGCATATGTTCGGACGAGATATATATCGGTGTCCCCGTTTTGATTTACTTTTAGGGTGCTTGCAATTACAAAACCACCATCAGTAGTCTGGAGAAGATAACTAGAAGGTAGAAATTGTTCGCTTGTATGGTTCCATTGAGAAATCCCGTTCAAATCAAATTTCATAAGAAACCATTTCGATC
>MDVR01000039.1 GCA_001940725.1 Candidatus Heimdallarchaeota archaeon LC_2
GGGAAATGGATGGTTGAACACTTTTCGCAAGTTGTTGTCATGAATTTATTTTCATTTAGACCTTCCCAAAAAGGTTTCATTGTTTCAGATTTGTCTATATGGTAGGGTATTCCATCTTTAAGTATAGGTTCACTCACATACTTTGAAAATTTATATTATAATTGAATTTATTTGAAGTTGCATCCTAGTTTAATTAAAATTTAGAGTCGTCGTTATTCAAAAATGTATTTTACAGACACTATCATTTATTTTGGTGAAATGATTCGATTATATCTTTTTTGAAATAAGTTCATCAAACATTATTCAAATTTCAATAATGAATTTCTATTTAGGTTACAATCGATCGAATAATATGTACGTTTGTTATTTTCCAATTGTGGCAAAAACCGGAGAACTTGTCGAATTCAAGCCAGGCTTATTTAATATTGAAATTCCAAATAATTATGGAATATTTGTGAAAAGTTTCAAGAAAAAAAATAGTAAAGATCGCTTTGTAGTTCTTATTACAGTTAAAGGGAAACAAGAAACAAAACAACAAAATGTTATGAAGAGAAAATTTGGTGAATTCATCCAATTGAAAGGTAACACTCTCCCTCCTATAAATGAAGTTACTCAACAATTGAATAATCTTATTACAAGGGTAGTAATTCGCAAAGACAAAGTCGCAAAAGTAGAAGAAACCATTGGAGAACTGAATGAAAGAGGAATATGGAAGAAATTAATAAATTCGACATTCTATGACCCTAAAAAGGATTATTCCTTAGACAAATTAGCATTCATCTGGTATGGACTTCCTGAAAATGAAATTAGTAAAAGCAGGATGAAAAAAATGAAGCTACTTTTGGAAACATGTCGGGCTTATGGGAAGGGGTATTTTGATATCTCTGGCAAAAATTGGAAACCAATCACTGATGAGATGAGAAAAGAAATCGGGGGTGAAATGAATATTTTGGGTTCAATTAGAAATAATATGTTTCACATGATTGAAGTTCCAGTTGAAGATTCAGAGGATCCCGAAGACACAGAAATAATTCGTGCTCCAAAAGATTGGGAAAATATTAAACTTAGTAAGGATGAAATAGACAGATTTGAGAAATTAAAGCCAGTTATGGCATATTTTGTACTTAAGGACACATGGATGGAAATAGGAATTGGTACAACCCATGTTTATGATCTAGATGGATTTTCATTAAGGAGTTATATGTCTAGCCTAGCTGAAGATTGGGTCAATGAAGGTAGAACCAGTTATGCTGATGCATTTGTAAAGTTATTAATTAGAGTAGGATACTGGAATGATAGTGAGGCATTAATGGCAATATCAAAACGTGTCATTCATCTTGCTCAACATTTTAATTGGGAAACTGATGAACGTATTGAAGATATTGCTTCTAGATTTAAAGAGCCCAAAGAAACTCCAGATATATTTGAAGGTAGGACTGATTTACAACATTTAGAAGCTTATACAATAGATCCACCAACTGCAAAGGATTTCGATGATGCAATATCATTGGAAACGAAAAATGATGGATATGTGTTATGGGTCCATATTGCAGATGTGGCTCATTACGTAGAAAAAGATTCCACATTAGATATCCATGCTCGGGGTAGATCAACTTCAGTTTATCTTCCAACAAAAACAATCCCAATGTTGCCAACTCATTTGTCTGATAATCTCTGTTCATTAAATGAACAACTCCCAAGACTTGCAATGACTGCTGAGATCCATTATGATAAAAAAGGTAACAAACAATTAAATAAATGTAAAATACACAATTCCGTGATCAATGTTGATAAGAATCTATCCTACGATCAAGTGAATGATGCTTTAGATGATAAACAAGAGCCGTTCCTCTCATTGTTTAAATTCTCAGAATTACTTCGCACACACAGACGCGGATTAAATCTAGAAACAGATGATGTAAGATTAGAACTTGAAGAAAAAATGTCTGTCAGTATAAAATCTTCATCAAAATCTACAAAAATGATTGAAGCTTTTATGGTCTCAGCAAATGAAACCGTCGCAGAAATACTAGAGAAAAAAGAGTTACCAAATATATTCCGAGATCACCCATTACCGGATAAAATTAATGTGGAACGGTTAAACGCACATGCTAAGGTTTTAGGATTGGAAATTAATATTGAAATGCCATCATTAACAGAAGATGATGAAACATCTGAGGAGGAGGGTTCTGGTTCATCTTTGATGGATATGATATCATCAGGCAGTGGAGGGAATATATCATTCAGTTTTGGTGGAGATTCAGATATGGCAGATCAATTGAAACAGCAATTGAATATAGATTCAACGGAAGATGACGAAGAAGTGCTTTTACCCACTATAACAGGATTAGCTCAATTGTCAGAAGAGAAACGAGAAGAAATTTTGAAACCATTTACAGAAGCAATTTCATATGTAGAAAAAATTGAAAACATCAATGACCAAAAAATTGCATATTTAACTATATTACGAGCTCTTTCCAGAGCCTTCTATTCTGCTAATAATTATGGCCACTTTGGTTTAGGGTCTATATCTTACTCTCATTTTACCAGTCCTATTCGACGTTATCCAGATGTCATTACACACCGTATTTGCAAAGCGATGATTGCAAACGAAGATCATTCATATGATGCGGAAGAATTGGAAAATATTGCTGTTCATTGTAATGAACAATTTGAAATAGCGGATAAATTAGAGAAGACAGTTGTTGGATCTGGTTTCAGCTTTTTAACTCGTAATCCCAAATATTCAGAAAATAAATTAGGTATAGTATCGTCAATAACTGGAGGAACCGTCTATGTAATGCTTCCTAATGGAATTGAAGCCCGTGTTCCACTTTCGAAAATTTCAACAAGGGCCACATTTGTTGATGAACACGCTTGTATGTGTTTTGTTGGATTTAAATCTACAGATCAAATAATTGAAGAAGTAACCGTTGATAATTGGCGTGATCTATTAGAGGATGAAGATTCTAACGAGCCGATTGAAATATTACTCAAATTAGGTGACCAGATGGCAATTAATTTTGTATCATGGGATCATATTCAGGGTAGGGTAATAGGTGCCCCTTCTCTTTAATTTTAAAAATTATTAATCTTTATCATTTAACCCCATGGATGCTGCAGCTGTTGGGCCTAATGCAATTGTTAAATTAAGGAAAACAGCATTTTTAATTAGATCACCATTAATAGTTAATTCATCACCTTGAATAATAGTATCAAGAATAACCCCAAGTACTATCCCCATTGCCACGAAGAACCATGTGATGATAAATGATGGAGAAATAAGTGCGAATTTTTTCTCATCCAATTTTGTTGATCCAAAATAAACAACAAAACAAACAACGAACCAAACAAGTCCATTGATTAGACCCGTAATTTGAAGTTGATTCAAACCTGCAAGTTCATTGATATCAATTTCTCGATTAAGGAGTTGACCAAGTGCATATCCAATAGCCGTTGTAATAAGTGCAATTAAAAAGACAATTAATGCCATGTACGATTCAAATAGAAAAGATACATATTCTTTTCGCGTGACAACTTGTCAATAATCTAATTACATCTTTAGTAATTTTCAAAATTCTAAGGTTTACTTTTAATTTAAATAATTGAAAGCTAATTGTGTCGAATGAAGAAAATTGGGATAAGGAAATAACTAAAGAAGTTATAGAATTACATAAATTTTTCCAGAATTGGTTTAACGGTATGATCCCTGAAAGTGATTTCTCAAGGTTTTCAGATGTTATGGCCCCTAATTTCAAAATTATTTCCCCTTCTGGTGAATTAACTGAGCAATCCACATTAATTTCATCATTACGAAATGCATATGGTAAAAATTCCACTTTACAGATCTCAGTGCAAAACATTTCAGTTTACCCAATATCCTCAAATATCTACCTTGCAATTTATGAAGAAGTTCAACGACAGGGTCTTGAGTTAACTACGAGAATTAGTTCAGCCTTGTTCAGCAAAAATGATGAATTATTAAATAATTATAATTGGTTGCATGTACATGAAACATGGAAATCAGTATAGTGTAAATTGAATTTTATTTAGTTTATTGTATTAGTTATAAGTAAATGAATTTAATTATTATCCAGTATATCTTAATGCTTGACTTGGCGTTACTTTGGACGCATTGTATCCAGGGATTATTCCTGAAATAATTGCCAATCCTAATAGACCGAATACATATCCGAAGATTTTACCCATCGGATATACAGCCTTTACTCCAAAGATGCTAAGTGCAAAACTTTCCGACATAATGATTGCGATAAAGAATCCCACGATTAAACTTAACAGTGAAATAACCATCATCTCAATTATGACTCCCAATACTACCGATTTCCTGGAGAATCCAATTGAGCGCATCATTCCAATTTCGCGTGTTCTTTCGGTTACTGATCGAACTGCAATAATCATCATTCCTAATGCTCCAATCACAAGGCCAAGAGTAGTGAAGGTCCCAAGGAAATCCCAGAATGCAGCTTGATCAAAGTAAAATCCTTCAACTTCATCTTTAACAATACTGGTAGATGCTCCAATCAGGGTTTTAGGAGTTTGTAAACTAGAGAATGAAAATTCGTCATTTAGATTGTTTAAATCACTTTCTATAGCTTGGGCCAACAGCCTATTTGTTTCGCTATCTCCATATTCATTATCAGCTCTTACTAGAAACACGTTTTTGTTAGGACTATCATATGGTAAAATCGTACCAAGTGACTTGGGAACAACAATAGAATTTCCATATAGTGGAAATTCTTCATCTCCCAGCATGTCGAAGAATAGTGTACCTCCGATGAATAAAGGAATAATTGCCCCATTGGTTGCTTGAATATATACTGTGGCACCATAGACTAAATCCAATTTAATGAAGTCTAATGCAAAACCTCCTAGTACCATTTGTTGATTCTCAGGGATTTTGAATTCTGTTTCTGTTCCCGTGTTGTGAGTCACTGTCTTTTCTCTAGTGAAATTTGAAAAGAATAAACTAAATGTTTCTTTACTTATTTCAACATGTTCATCATCTGGTGTGTTCGTCGATATTTGTGATAATCCACCTTCTTTTTGAACCTCATCGGATATCTTAGAATATCTAAGTTTGAGTGAATGTTCATCCCAGTTATTATTCGGATTTACTATTGACTCATCCATTTCAACAACGGGGATAATTACGGTGTCGGAACTAATGTCAAAATTATCATCCATTGGTGAGACTAGATATAACGGTATATGGGTTCTTCGGAAACCAAAAACATCCGTAATTTGACCTAATTCAGGATTTTTCCCATTTAGAGTTAAATTAAAAATTCGTTCTGCAGTTCCATCGAAAGCATTATCTGTCACTACAACGATGTCGACTCCATCAGTGAGGTTAGCATATTCGTCAACCACAGTAATTCGTTGTGTTTCAGCTGCGGATGCAATAAACACAGTTAAAACAAGAATTACTGTTAATATCGTATAGACCATCACCCCACGATTCTTTTTACCTATCATCTGACGAGTTGTAACCTGTGTTATCGCACGCATGCCAGTAAAGAAAAATAGTACTTTTCCAACAAACTCTAAAATACTATCATAGTTTACAGAAACAATAATAGTCGAACCTACAATCATAAAGAGAAGTATAAATGTGAATAAGTTTCCACCATCACCTTTGCCTTTTGCTAAAGCCCAAACGAAAAAGAATGTTCCGATACTGAATAATGATACTCCTGTAATTGATAGTGCAATTTTTCGTGAGAGGACAAGTGTTAGAAGAAGCCCAAGACCTGCTAATGTAAGACCAAATCCAAGAAGAATTGAAATTTGATTATCATAAGATTCCCATGTTTTATTATCTGTTAAGTCTCCAACGTTAGTAGCATTAATTAGACCAAGGGGAAGGAATATAATCCCAAATATTAATGTCCAATACCCTTTACGTGGTTTTTTCTCTTCTTTAATGCCTCTAAGTGAATTAGCAATTCCCACTCGAGCAGCTTTAATTGAAGGACTTACTGCAGTGATCACTGATAATACTATACCCGAAATCGCAGCAGTAAACACTAAACCTGTTGATAATCCAGAACTGGCTATTGTTACTTTGAATATGTCAGATAAAATATTTAATATCCAGAGTGATATAAGGAAACCAATTGCCAAACCCATTATGGCTCCGAAAATACCAATAATCAAAGCCTCTATCATGAAGACAAATATTATCGTAGATACATTAGATCCTAATGCTCTCAGAACTGCAGTTTGATTTTTTCTGTCGTCAACAGCCATTGATTGAACATTAATAATCAAAAGTAAGGCCACACCATTTAGTATGATCGCAAACAACGTCAAAACTGATGATAAGCCTGATAAATCCTCAAATTGATTATCTACTAGATTTATCCTTTGAGAAAAAATTAATAACCCGTCATACTCTGCATCAAGGGCGATTTCTAACTCATCAATTATTGTTTGAATTTTTTCTTTTCCTGGAAACGTTTTGCCTTCAATATCAAAATTTGAAAGATCCCGATTCACTCCTTTTATCTTGATTTGAATATCCGTAACAAAATTTGCAAATTGTGGTGCTAAAAGATTTTGAATCGTTTGCAAGTTAACATATAAATTAGACAATCGGTTAGTTCCAGGGGGTCCCGCACCAACTTTTCCTCGACCTTCATCGTCATCATAGATAGCTGTAATAGTCAGCTCAACTGTAGTTGCGTTACCAGTACCATCTGGAATACTAATTAAGATTTTATTGTCTTTTTCCAGACCCATCGCTTCACTTAAGGTATTTGATATTATTGTGTTATTTCCCTGCAAGTCGGTGGATAAGCTTATTGAAGTCCCGTCAACTTTAGAGAATTCTCCCCAACCTTCATTAGATATATCGATAGCTTTTATACCTACATTTTTCTCAAATCCTCCTGTTGCATTTTCATATACTGAGCTTCTGAACGTTATTCGATTAGAGATCGATTCTATATCATCGATCGAGAGATCATCGATTAATTCCGAAACATCACTCGTGAACATACCATTAGATGATGTTGGTTGGAAAATTGAAATATCCCTATTACCTTGATCTGCTAGATTTATTTTGGTTACGGTATCGAAAATTCCATCAGATCCAGCTTGGGTACCTATGAAAAGTGCTACACCCAATGCTATAGCAATTGCTGTGATTAGATTCTTTTGTTTTCTCCTAGTAATTGATTTTAAAGCATATGTGATTGAAAATACCATTTTAATTACCCTCCAATTTGTCTACAACTCGGCCATCCATCAGGAAAATTTCCCTAGTCGCATATTTCGCTACTGTTTCGTCATGAGTAACTAGAATAATCGTCATACCCGTCTCTTCATGATATTTCTTTAGCAATTCTAATACTGCAATGCCTGTTTCGGCATCTAAGTCTCCAGTTGGTTCATCAGCAAACAGAATTTTAGGTTGATTTGCCAATGCTCTGGCAATACCTAATCTCTGCATTTGTCCACCACTTAATAATGCAGGTTTATGAGATGCATATTCACCTATACCAACGTCATCTAATAACTTCTGTATCCCTTCAACTAGTTCTTTAGATAATCCACCCAAATCAAGTGGTAATTTTGTATTCTCAAAAGCAGTTAGATGTGGAATAAGAGCATAGCTCTGAAAAATGAAAGAAAATTTTTGTCTGCGCAATTTTGATCGTTTTCGATCTTTCATGTTGATAATATCTTCACCACCAAAAAAAACACCCCCACGCTGAGGTACATCTAATCCTGCTAACATGTTTAATAATGTAGTTTTTCCAGCCCCACTAGGTCCCCTAACTACAATGAATTCACCTTCTTTGATAAGTACATCAACTCCTCTCAATGCATAAATATAAGAGCTACCTCTTTTGAAAGTCTTGAACAATGTTTGTGCCTCAATAATAGCGTCTTCAGATTTTGGCCAATAAGTTTCTCCTTCTAACTCTTCATAAGCTATACCATCCTCTAAAGTTGTAAATGATGGTAGTTGTTGAAATCTATGAACCCAAGAAAGTAGACCCCCTGATATGACATCCATATCAACCATTGTTTCCATTAATTCATTATTGACTTCATTTTTCAGTTCATTTTCTCCAGAAAGTAGGCCACGAAGATCTGCTTTATGATCCACAATGATTTGCATTACAGTGTCTATTTGGGCCATGATTTCATCACCTAGCCCAGGGTGTCTAATTGTAGCCCATTCTTTCATATCCTCCGATGGTAACTTCTTCAGAAAATTAAACGCATCAGTGGCTACATCGTATGCTTTTTGCACTTCACGTTTGAAGAGTTTAAGGACCTCTTGTATACCTGATATAACACCTATGAAAGTCTGCAAAGGAATAAGAAGGTCTTGTCTGACTTTATCATTTTTACCAAATTTATTAGTTAATTCTTCAAGTTGTTTGAATTCAGCTACGGCTTCTTTAATGAGTTCGTTACTAAATGGTAGAAATCTTCTTGCAAAATTTGCAATTAGTACCTCATCCACTATATCAACTAAAGCTTCACTATCTTCGGGATAATCCGTGAATGTGGCTACACATTCTGGTAAAATTATTTTATCTCCGGCATATCCAGGAAGGTCCCAGATTATTACTCCACCATCAGCACCAACATTTTCTATTTCGGTTTCAATTTTATCGAATCTTTTACTTTTTGCGTCAATATATTTTAGATACAGATCTTCTCTCCCTTGAGCCATGAGACCTTTTTCATATATTTTGGCTATTGTTCCTTGTCTTTTCAAATATTTATGATGTGCGTTATTGATTGAATCAGCATATTCCTTAAGAAGTTTTTTTATTTCAGTTTCGGCTTCAACACGATCCTCTCGAGAAGGGAGTTTATTGAGTTCTACTTCTGTTACAACAAATGTGTTGAGTTGATTCTTCTTTGGATTTTTACCCTTTAATTTTTTCTTGTAAACTTTGGAAATCTTTTTCCAAGTTTTATCAAGTTCATCTGAATAATTCCAATCAACTAAAGTTGCAACCATTAAGGTGCCTTTTTCACTCATTTAGCAGCTACCTCCGTATCACTAAAAACTGTTCCATTTTCAATTCGAATTATTCTATCACATTGATTTGCTATTCTGCTTGAATGTGTAACGATTATAACAGCCATTCCTTGATTCTCCTCTTGCATTCGTCTAAACAACGCCATTATATCATCAGAAGTCGCTATATCTAGATCTCCTGTTGGTTCATCAGCAAGGATTATTCTAGGACTCGTTACGAGAGTTCGAGCAATGGCAACTTTTTGTTGTTCTCCTCCACTCAAATTACCAGGTACATCATTGAACCTATCTCCTAACCCTACTTCCTGTAAAAGCATTTCTGCTGCAGTTACTGCTTCTTTCGGATTAACGTTTTGAAGCAATAATGGTAACGATACATTTTCAACTGATGTTTGATCATCAAATAAATTGAATAATTGAAATATATATCCCACATTATCTCTTCTGAAATTTGTTAAGGTATTATCATCCATATCTATAATTGAATTACCCTCAATCATAATATTTCCATCTGATGTCTCATCCAATCCTCCAATTAAATTGAGAAGAGTAGTTTTCCCACAACCTGATGGACCCATGATTGCGGTCATTTGTCCTGGTGGGATACTAAAATCGATACCCTTGAGAACATAGACCTCGTTGGATTTACCCTCATTGTATTTTTTATGTATATTATCTACTGATAATACTGCTGTTTGACTCATTAATTATTCGCCCTGTTATATTTAGTATAATAATATCGCAAGAAGAGTGGTTTTAAACATTATGTGCGATTTGTAGTTTCATTTTATGAGATTTGATTATTTTATCTCAGAAATTATGATCGCAATAATTAAAGCCCTTATCCTTCGAATTTACCAAACAATTCTGTTGAATGTCATAAAAATTCCTCTGCTTAAGAAACTATTGTGTACAAACGCAAAATTTCTGAAATTTATGTAAGAACACTGTGTATTCTCTTTATGATTACTATACATTTTAAACCCTCTAATTGTTATATAAATTCAACCGGTTCTCCTATTTTAAATAATTAGAGATCAAATTCAATAAATTGATTCTCCTTGAGAATTAATCTTTTTTTCCAATCGATTTATCTTAACAAGTGCCTCTAATAACATACAAAATGAAGCTACAGCATGAGTATCTGGCCATGGAAATGTCGAGGCAGGTGCGGATAATTTATGTGCAGCAACCCAGAGTTCTTTGTAGTCTTCTCTTCTAACACCTCTGCCATATTTCCTCAACAATCTATCACGTATTGCTAACATTCTCATTCGATACGTTTTTTGAGTTCGACCCACAGTTCTATCACAACCTAAATTGTCTAAGAAAAAGATTCTAATATTTTGTAAATATAGATTTAGGTGACCTCAATAAAAGTGAAATTAAAAAAGGGGAGAGACTTTATGAATTCGTGCAAGAAGATTCTAATACAATGAGTAATCGTAAAGCAAATATTATGATGGATCTTGCAAATGTTGCAATACTTATTATCCTAACAGCTTCAATTGTATTTGAAAGGTTCTCAATTTACATTGCTATTGGATCCTCACTATTAATTTGGCTCATTTTCGGAGGATTTTATTCTGAAATTAAGCAAAAATGGATAGAAAGACAAAAATTGGTTGATCAAGGAATTCCTCTTCATCAGTTCTGTAGTTATTGTTCATTAAGATTCAGTTTCACAAAAAATCAATGTCCTAGATGTGAAAAGATGGTGCTTGAGAAGAAAGATTAAAAGTTCAAGTTAGCTCCTAATCGTCTTTAGGTAGTTCTTTAAGATCATCTGTAAGTTCGCCTATTAGTTCACTGATGTTCATATCTTTATGTGCAGAAATAATCATGTGCTTTAAATTGAGTATAGGGTCATCTAAGTATTTAGAGACAAGTGAGTTTAGTGCAACTGCTTGACCTGCGTCAACTAAATCAGCTCTTAATCCAATTAAATACTTTATTGTATCCTTAAACCTTCTATGCTTTTTTGCTACATCAATCCAACCGTCAATTTGTTTTATTGAAGTAGCATCACTGGCGTCATAGCAAAATAAGAAAGCGGATGTTCCATGTACCATATCATCGAATAAACCGCTAGAGAGATAATGTGATTGTCCTGCAAAATCCCAGATTTGAAGTTTGATATTATCTTTGATAACATTTACAAGATGAAAATCTAGGCCTCTTGTACTTTGAATAGCTGGATCTACTAAACCTTTAGATAAACGAATCATTAAGGTTGTTTTACCGGCACGTGGGGTTCCTAGAATCGCTATTTTATAAATATTGAATGTGTTCATTTCTTCGGCCATTACAAGATTAAATTAAATTAAAAATATATTACGTTTTGCAAATAAATTGGATGGATTATTATTATTTTACTCAATTAACTAACATTTCTCTTAAACTCATTTTTCCAAAACTATGGTTTTATTTTCCCTTAGATTTAAACTTAGAGTATTATTTTTTTCTTGTACGAATTTCGTAATTTAAATCTGAAGATTTCATTCAAATGTTTGGTACATTAGAATTATAATAAATAGATCGTCTATTAGATGAAAGTAAAACCCATTTCTGATAAAGGTTTAATGATTTTTATCTCAGCCAAGAAAACTCGATAATTTGAAATGTCATATTTACTCTTAAAACACATAATTTTTGATTATTAGGCTTAATGGTGAGATTTTTGATAACGAACTTATATTGAAAAACAAGTACTACTCACGGATTCAAAATAGCGAAATTATGAAGAAAATTAAACTGACAACTGTGTATAACCTAAATTGTGTAATCTTTTAATAAGGTTGTAAACCCTAAGTTAAGTATGACCATTCAGTTATTAAAAGGTAAACCTAGCAAAAACAAACATACAAAAGCAAGACTTCACCAGTCTACTGTTCAATCTGACATTTTATTTGAAGATAAAATTCATCCAAATGAAAAAGAATCAAAACAAATCGTTCATGAGACAAAGAATCGTTCAAATCAACATTTTCGTGATATTGCAAGCCATCATCAATATCTTCTAAATTTAATTAAATAAGGTTTTCTTGAACAAATTTTCATTCTTAGGAATTTTTTATGAATAAAATATAACGAATCTCTATATTTTTTAATTTTTTAAATTACCAAATGCATTTCAAAACACTCTCGATCATTGTTCGATAATACCATTTAAGTTCATTTAAATTTCTACGAACACATAATGAGTGAACCTTTTATACCCAAAAATCCCAATCTTCCTTTTGAAGAATTCTTAAATGATTCCTTTATCGGGGATAGATTTGAGATACCGGGAGGTGTAATGGTTGCCATTGGAATGGTCATTATTGGGACCTATCTCTTGGTAAATCAATTATTTGCTCCATGGGTAGAACGAAAGGTCATGGCAAGACAACAAGGCAGGCGTGGACCTGTTCATGTTGGTTGGCGAGGATCATTACAAATACCTGCAGATTTACTAAAATTAATTTTGAAAGAAGATATTAGACCTGCAGGTGCAGACAAAGTCGGTTTCTTCTTATCTATATTAATTGTCGGAACAACGGCTATTCTAACTTTTGCACCATTTCCACTAACAGGTGGATTACTTGCAGGAAACTTTAGTGTAGGTATTTTATATGTATTTGCTATTTTTAGTGTTTTCCCACCATTTATGTTGGTTGGAGGATGGGCTTCAAATTCCAAATATGCATTACTTGGAGGATTTAGAAGTGCGGGTCAATTAATCGCTTATGAAATTCCAATGTTCGTGTCAATTTTGGGTATCATTGCTGTTACTCAGTCTTTTTCATTAATTGATATAACTGAAAATCAGATGAACGGTGGGTGGTTCCTATTCCGCTTTTGGGGATTTGGATTAATTGCAGGTGTTATCTTCTTTCTTTCAGGTTATGCAGAAACTGAGAGGGTTCCGTTTGATATTCCTGAAGCCGAGGCAGAATTGGTTATGGGTCCGAGAACAGAATTTACTGGTTGGAGATATGCAATGATTATGATGTCTGAGTATTTGCATTTATTCATTAATTCTCTGCTTTTCATTTATCTATTCTTGGGAGGTTATGATCCAATTCCAATTCCATTAGATGGAGTAAGTATTTTTGGAAACGAGATAATTTCAACAGGATTTCTAGCAGATTTCAGAACCAACACATTGATACAATTTCTCACAATAACTGGAAAATTATATTTTATGGTATTTATTGCTGCTTGGTTAAGAAGTTCATTGGCAAGATTTAGAATTGATCAATTACTTTCACTAGGTTGGAAAATTCTGCTTCCACTTAGTTTAATTTCAACACTCGCAATACTTGGATTTTCAGATCTTGATGTATTCTCGTATGCATCAGAAACCTAGGAGGAAACAAAATGGCTTTAGATTTAACAGATATCACACAAATTGCATTTTTCTTAATAGCACTCTTTATTCTATTTACAATGTTTATGTCCTTGACTGTTGACAAAGTTATGCAGTCAACTTATTGGCTAATTTTAATGCTAGCCGGAGTAGGAGTCACTTTCCTTTTGGCAAATTCAGAAATATTATTTGTTATGCAAATTTCGATTTATGGAGGTGGAATTGCGGTATTATTTTTATTTGCAGTTCTATTAACCAAACATGATGAAAGAGTATTTCCAGAAACTTTCAGTGAATTTATTAAAAATACATGGACCCAACTTGGACTATTCTTACTATTAGCGGCTAACCTCTCATTTATGATGGTAAAAGTTGTTACTAGTCAAGAATACAAAGATAGTATATCCGGATTATCTGTATTAGGAGATACGGATAGACGAGTATATAGTGAGGGTGATCAGGTAGGTGCATTTAAGGTTACCAAAAATTTTGCTGAATTTCTATGGGGAGATTTTAGTCAAGTAATTCCATTTTTAGGTTTATTACTATTGTCAGCCTTATTGGGTTCAATAAAACTCGTAATAAGGGAATGGGATATTGAAGAACTAAGTCCCGAAATGAGTGCTAGGTACGGTAGTTCGGAGGTAGAACAATGATCCCGGTTGAATACTATTTAGTTTTGAGTGCCATTATGTTTACTTCAGGTTTGTTCGGTGTATTAACACAACGAAATGCCGTTAGAATATTAATTTCAGTTGAAATAATGATAAACGGAACAAATGTAGCTATTGTTGCATTTAATGGAATGTTTGGAACGGATTCTGGACAAGAGGGTTGGGTTTTCATATTTATAATTATTGGAGTTGCAGCGGCTGAAGCTGCAATAGGATTAGCAATTTTCCTTTCAATTTATAGAAATTTTGGGGAAATTACAGTATCAAATATATTCACTCTACGAGAACAGGAGGTCAATTAAATGGCAGGCGAGATTCACCATTTTGGTACAGATGAAAATATTATTGTATTTTCAATTTTAGTAATTTTGGTCCCTTTTATTACAGGAATTTTCCTGATGGGAGTAAGAGGACTTGAGATTAAAAGAGGAAAAAATTATTCTGAAAGATTTAGCAGTATCGTGGGAGTAGGTGGTTTGGCCACTTCTTGGATATTCTCAATCTTGGTCGCAATCGATTATTTCAGAAATTATATTACACTTGGAGAACACGCGGAAGTAGATAAAATTCAGTATGATTATGAATTTCTTCCATCTCATGTTGGTTCATTAAAATGGGGAATATTACTCGACCCGTTAGCAGTAATATTTTTGGTAGTACTGACCACGATCGCATTTCTTATACATTTATATTCAAAAGATTACATGCATGCGGATCCTAGTTATACTCGATTCTTCGGAACGATGAACTTTTTCACTGCGAGCATGTTAGGGTTCATTTTAGCACCTAATCTATTCATGGGATTCATATTTTGGGAATTTTTAGGTTTCTCATCATATTTATTGATTGGATTTTACTGGCATAAACCCTCAGCATCATCTGCAATGAAGAAAGCATTTCTTTACAACAAAGTTGGAGATGTATCTTTCATGGTTGGAATTGCATTAATCTATAGAAAAATGGTAGTTTTAGCTCCAAACAAATCTTTGGATTACCTTGAAATAGCTCGTCAAATCGAGGTAGGGGGTTTAAAGTTTGGGGATATGATCTTCCCTGCTCTACTTATATTTGGAGGTGCTGTCGGAAAATCTGCACAATTCCCACTCTTCGGATGGCTTCCAGAAGCGATGGAGGGACCGACTCCGGTCAGTTCATTATTACACTCTTCAACCATGGTAAAAGCAGGTTTGTTTTTAGTCGCTCGTAACTACTTTTTATTCTATCAAAACCAGGGTTCTGAAGCCATAACCCACGTCACAGGTGTCGTTACACAAAGTAATTTAGATGTTGCGTCAATTGTTGCATGGACTGGTACAATAACTGCCTTATTAGGTGCCTTGATTGCTTTATCACAAGGTGACATCAAGAAAGTTCTAGCATTTTCCACTATATCACAGTTAGGATATATTATGATGGCATTAGGGTCTGGTGGAATAACCGCTGGTTTCTACCATATTATTTCTCATGCTACATTTAAATCATTATTATTTTTATGTGCAGGTGCGGTAATCCATTCTGTACACAGCCAAGATATGAAAGACATGGGTGGACTGAAAAATTATATGCCTGCAACCACTATAACCATGGGAATAGGTTTATTAGGTCTTTCAGGGGTTATTTTTACTAATGGTTTCTGGAGTAAGGATGCAGTCTTATTATCAATCAAAGAAAATGACGCTATTATCTTCAATGAACTAGCTTGGGGTATTGCAGTTCTAACTGCAGGAATTACGGCTTTTTATTCTGCAAAATTATTCATTCTAGTATTTCTTGGAGAAGGAAGATATGATAGAGATCATGTTCATCCAGCTCCAACTGCAAGATATATGAAAATTCCTTTAATTGCTCTAGCATCACTTGTGGTTATTGAAAGTATTTGGTGGACATTTGGAACATTAATTCCTTCACTGAGAGACAATCATGCATCCTATTGGAATTTTGAAGTCGCTCTTGGATCTTTACTGAATACTCATGGTGGTGAATTCACTTTTGCTGATGCAGTACCATCTACTTTGATGGGACTTATCGGAATTACATTAGCATTTGTTGTGTACTATTGGGAAATACCTGCAGCTGTTTCTATTAAAGCTTCAAGTTTTATGGCTTCTTTAGAAAAAGTTGCTTATAACAGATTTGGAGTGGATAAATTAATCTACTGGATTGTTGAAACCCCTGTTATGTGGATAGGTGACAGGTTCCAATATGTAGACAAAGAAATTATTGATGGAATTTTTGTTGATCAATTGGCTGCTGAAGGTTCTCTTTTCGTTGCAGAAAAATCAGATGATTTTGATAGAGGTATAATAGATGGAACTGTAGATTGGTTTGGTAATAGAACGCGAGACATTGGTTACAATCTACGAACTCATGCAACTGGAAAAACACCAAATTATGCAAGATTCATTAGTTTAGGATTAGCCTCAATATTATTGATCTTTACACTCAACAATCTAATATCATTCTAATTATAAATAATTCTTAAAGATATAAAATTGAAATATTTAAATTTCTTATTTAAATAATTTTATTTCTGTTTTGATCCCAGAACTGCAGGTTTCGAATTTAAATCAAGTATGGTTAAACGATTATCTGGGTGGTATGGTATCATTTTATCTGTTTTAATTGAAGCAGTCGAATTCCATCCTGTGATTTCTCCAGGAGAATCATAAAGTCCTGAGACAACATGAATTCTTTGCCCAATTGTGGGTGGCTTTCCAAATGCTGCTTTCTTAATTTGAATATTTGATATTTCTTGAGTTTCGATTACTTTATCCTCGTTTGGAGTCGCAATCACAGTACCTCGTTGTAAATATCGAGGAAGAATACCTTTCAGAGCTAAACCCACATGAGTTCCAACCGATGCCGATTTCACCTCTTCATCGTTTACCTGAATTGATCTAACTTGACCAGATTGTTCAGATGGATATGCGACTATTTTTTGCCCTTTAGTAACTGTCCCAGACATAATCGTTCCTAAAATCACACTTCCTACACCTTGAACAGGAAATGCATGATCCACCTCGATAGCTAAATACTTGTCTAAATCTCCTCGAGGGCCTTTGTACTTTGAATATAATTCTTCTTTTGCATCAATAAATCCTTTACTATTATTTATCATTAATCCATCCCAATTTGATAATGATAATTTGGAAAATGCCTTTTTCATCTGATCAAGATAAAGATTAAGTCCTATAGTATCATCTCCTAAAACAGAATATACACCTGGTAAATTCAAACAATCTGCTAAGATTGCCATTTCTCCTGTATAATGATCTAAACCTATTTTTGAAACACCCAAAACAACTGCATCGGACATATGAGCTGTTATGATTAAAGGAAGCATTTTCTTTGGAAACCCATTCGGTATTATTGTTGTTTGAAGGAATTGTTGATTTTTGGTGGTGTAAATCGTAATATCAGTTGATGTCCCTTTTTTACCCCAAGAATTTCCTAGGAATTCACTTCCCTCATTATCTGCAGATAGAACACCAATTTGAATATGATTCATAGTATAATTACACATCTCATTTCATCATTTAAATTGGTTCATTTAATGTCCTTTTCATAAAATGGATAAAGAAGAAATTAACAACGATAATATATTTTTTTTTAATTGACTTATATCAATCATAACGGTTTAAGGTCAAATACACTCAGATTCCGCGATATTAGATAAACACAAACAAATTATTGACGTTAAAATTAAAGCAAGAACAATTGTGTTAAAAAGCATCTTCAAATGGGAAACCGAGTAATAGAGGATTTATTATGAACTATGAATTGATCATTTTAATGGTTCTCCCCATTGCCTTGGCTTTGCCAATGTATATGGTAGGTAGAAAGAATACTTCACTAGCCAAATGGCTAACAACTTTAATTATAGGATCTACAACATTCTACAGTATGTGGCTATGGGTCAAACATTTTGCAGGTAATGCAATAATTTACAATTCAGATGATGGGGAAGCTGGATTCAAAATGTTATACAAAGCAGAATGGATACCAGATTTGGGTGTAAAATTCGCAGTTGGTGCTGATGGATTAAGCATGCCGTTGATTGTCTTGACACAAGTTGTATTTTTGGTATCTGTAGTAAGCAGTTTCTACGTTAAAGATCAGGAAGCCACATATTATGCACTTATTCTTGTTCTTAATTCAGCAGTAATTGGGACTTTTGTTGCATTAGATCTTCTACTTTTTTACATTGCTTGGGAACTTGTACTAGTACCAATGTTCTTCCTAATTCATATTTGGGGTGGCGATAATCGAAAATACGCCGCTATTAAATTCTTTATTTATACTCATTTAGCTTCACTTGTGATGTTAATCGGATTATTTTATATTTACATTGAAGGTGGTAGCACCTTCTATCTTCCTGATCTTAAAGACAATTTCACAAACGGTTCAATCAGCTTTGGAACAATATCACTTATTTTCTGGTTAGTATTCATTGGATTCGTAACAAAATTTCCACAAGTGCCAGTTCATACTTGGCTACCTGATGCACACGTACAGGCCCCCTCCCCCGGTTCTGCAATTCTAGCAGGATTATTACTAAAAATGGGTGGTTATGGATTGATGCGAGTTGGTTTTTGGCTCCTTGCAGGAGCCCAAGAAGATGGAGAATATTTCTTTGATTCAGCTGAAGGAGAAAGAATTCGAATAATCATTGCGATAGTGGGGGTTGTTTCAATGGTTTATCCAGCATTCGTCGCTTTGCGTCAGGATGATCTTAAGAGGATGATTGCTTACAGTTCAATTTCTCACATGGGTATAGTTTTACTGGGATTGGCAGCATATAACACAAACGGATTTAATGCAGCAATGTTCATGATGATCGCTCATGGTGTAATATCTCCAGCATTATTTTTACTTTCTGGAGTTATCGAGCACAATACAAAAAGTCATACTCGTTTAATGTCAAAAGTAGGTGGTCTAGGTCATAAAATGCCTTTTGTTACCGGATTATTCGTATTCATGGGTTTCGCATCTGCTGGTTTACCTGGATTAGCCGGGTTTGTAGCAGAATTTGCAGCATTTCTTGGAATGTTTGAAAGTGAGTTGTTAACAGATGGTATTCACCTTTGGATTCCAGTTATTGCGGTAATGTCAATTATTGTTACAGCAGGTTATTATTTGTGGGCTATACAAAAGGTATTATTCAATGAGCCTACTGGCGAACTGGATAATGCTGAAATTGCTAAATGGTGGGAAACGGGTCCAATCCTAGTATTAGCTATATTCACTTTAGTTCTAGGATTATATCCAAAGTTAGTATATGGAACATTAGATGATTGGTCCAATAGTATACCTGGACTACAACCTTAAGGAGTGAATTATTATTACTTTAACAGATTCTCTTAATACTTGGAGCCCATTTATTGTCTTAGTTGTAGGGATTTTCATTATTTTAATGATCGACCTCTTTTTTAGGGAGCGTGCTCGAGAATGGTTAGTAGGAACTACTATTCTAATATTATTATCAAATGCCTATCTTATCATAACAAGAAATCTTGATGACAATTTAAAAAATCATGAATACTTCCGATTTGGCGATTTCTTTGAATTTTTTGCAGTAATAGCCTTGCTTTCATCAGTTATTGTTGTTTTCTCGGCTTGGAAAGATATGAATTTGGAACTTGATTTAGGCGTATTTTATTCATTATTATTGCTGTCAAATCTTGGAGGTCTTTTAGTTGCATCATCAAGAAGTTTCATTCCACTTTATATTGGATACGAATTAGTATCTATTCCTACATATGCAATGGTTGCATTTAGAAAGAAGAATAAACCAACTGCTGAGGCTGCTATGAAAATATTTCTACTTGGGGCACTTTCGAGTGCAATAATAATTTATGGTCTAGCAATGTATTATGGAGCTACTGGTACTTTTAATATGGGTGCACCTGCACTTGCTGACTCTCAAGGCTTACAATTAGCTGCAATTGCATTAATCGCAGCAGGTAGTGGATTTAAAATTGGGTTAGTCCCATTCCACTTCTGGATCCCAGATGTCTATTCTGGTGCCTCAATTTCAGTTGTCAATTTCTTATCTGCGAGTTCTAAAAAGATGGCGTTTGCTTTTGTCTTTCAACTATTCTTTGTTGGAATGCGTTTTTGGTCAGATCAATGGGGTATCTTATTTGCGGTGTTGGCAACTTTATCTGTTATAATCGGAAATATTGCTGCGGTTATTCAAGATCGTCTGCTCAGGATAATAGCATACTCGACAATAGCTCAAGCTGGATATATCACAATGGGAATTGCGGCATATGCAGTTGGATTAGAAAATAACGATGTTGATCTACAGTACAATGCGATGAATGGAATTATATTTCATATAATTGCCCATGTATTGATGAAAGGAGCAGCAATTGTAATTATTCTCATTATTGTTGATAGTTATGATGGAGATGATCGCTTAGAAAATTTCCGAGGATTACTTCACAAAGATCCCTTAATGGGTGGTGCTTTAGCACTATCTATGTTTAGCTTAATGGGAATTCCACCCTTAGCAGGATTTTTTGGAAAGTTATTTCTTTTCTTAGCTGTTGTTGATGCTGGTTTAATTTGGTTAGCGTTTATTGGAGTTATAGGATCTGCAATAAGTATTTTCTATTATGCAAGAGTCATAAGAATCATGGTTGATAAGCCAACCGATGATGTAAAAATTACACAATTTACCCCAATTAAATTATTAGTATTGATATTAACGATTTTAACTGTTGTTATGGCTGTTTCTGGCGACCTAATTTATGATAAGGCTGTAAAAATTGTTGATGGTCTCTATTAAATATAAATATTATAATCTAGTTCATATCAACTAATAATATAAAATAATTAATTTCCTATTATCACTTATAATATTCTTTTTTTTTTACAACCATATCATTTGATTTATTATTAATAAAATGAAGATACAATAAGGTGACGTTGGAACAGAGTGTCAATCTGTTTAAGGCTGATCGGGAACTAATAACCGATTGGATTAAAGAAATAATTAGTGATGAATATGAGAATTCAGTTCTCCGTCAAATGATTATTCCTGTTTTTGCTAATGAAAACAGTAAAAAGTTACGCCCCCTTATTATAGTATATTGCTTCAGAATGATAGTTGGCGAAGATGAAGACGAATCCTTATTGAAGCCTTTGTGTTCTGCAATTGAAATTAGTCATAACGCATCTCTACTCATCGATGATATTTTTGATAAGGATTTACTTAGACGAGGCGAAGAATCATTTTTCGTTAAACATGGTACGTTCAGCGCCTTATCTATCGCTTATAATTTATCCGCATTTGTTTTTGAGCTTTCTACAAGAGCTGACAATCCTACAATTGTTAGAGAATATGGTAAAGCTGGTACTGCACTTTCGTCTGCTCTATACCTTTCAAAAGATCTGAAATCAAAGAAGAAAGTATCCAAGGAATTTTTTATGGATGTTCTTCATAGAAAGACTTCTGCACTTTTCGAAACTTCTGCTAAAATTGGAGCCTTACTTTCAGGTCATTTCAAAGATATTGATACATCGACCATTGATGTTGTAGCGAAATTTGGTCAGTTATTTGGTACCGCTTATCAGCTCCGTGATGATGTTTTAGCCATCATAGGTTCCATTGAGGACCTAGGGAAAGAACCTGATTCAGACATCACCAATCGATTTCAATCTTTAATTACAATTGAAGCCATGGGATTGGCGTCTGACAAAGATCGTATTAAATTAGAAGATTTTTATTTAAATGCAGATGAAATTGACCCAGAGACTATAAGGAATATTCTAATTGATAGTGGAGGCGTGAAAAAAGTAATTGATACCACTCTTGAACTTAGAAACGAAGCATTGGCAATCCTATCGACATTTCCTGATTCTAATGCCAAAGACAAATTAATTAAATTGACATCCCTTATTAATTTTGAATCTCTAAAGCCATATATTCTAAACAAATAATATGAACGTAAATGTGTGTATAACGTCTTTTAAATGCGAATACAAAAACAAAGCTCTTTTATTGCTAAATTTATTTGGAATTGTTAATTTATGAATGTGTCAGAAGCAATTATTCTAGCAGGTGGAAAAGGTAAGAGAATGAGAAGTATTACTCAGGATAAGATTCCCAAATCACTTACTTTGATACAATCACAATCGATTCTAGAATGGGAGCTTAAATGGTTAGCTCGAGAGAAGGTATCACATGTGATTCTAGCCACAGGGCATCTGAGTCATGTTATTGAAGATCATATGGGAACTGAATATTCATGTGATTTTGGGAAAATTGATTTAACCTACAGCCCTGAAAAAGAAAAGCTTGGAAGTGGTGGCGCTGTTAAATTGGCTGCTGAACAGTTATCAACTAATCATTCCTATTTAGTGAATGGTGATATTCTTTCAAATGCCAAACTAGAAGATATGAAATCTCTTCATTTTGCATCTGATGTATATGCTACCATGTATTTAACAAAAATGCGATCACCATATGGAGTAGTAAATTATAAAAAAAACTTGATCACAGAATTCAAAGAAAAGCCTCTTCTTGATGTGTTTATTCACGGTGGTATTGATATTATTCAATCGGATCAATTTGATCGCTTCCCAGATCGTGGTCAAATGGAAGATACAATTTTTGTTGAATTCGCAGAAGAAAACAAATTTGCAGCATATAGACCGAAAGAACTTGACTTTTGGATGTCGATTGATAGTGAAAAGGATTATGACAATGCAAATACAAATTGGTTAGGCATTGCAAAATAAATATTATTTTATAAAATTTGATAAACAAAGTTACTAATATCAATTTTGTAATAATAAAATGCTTAAGGTATAAAGATAGATCTAGCTATAGTGTATTCTATTAGTTTACGGGACCATTTAAAAGTTGCATTCTCACTTGAAGGAATGCAGTATGGGGCAGGTCAAAATGTCCATGGAGCAACATACACTTTAGACGTGACCTTTTATAGTAAAGAACTAGACTCCGAAGGGGTTGTCATAAGTTTTAATCTAGCAACACAAATAATTGGAAAAGTAATTTCTCTTTACAATTACAAATATCTTGATGATTTAGCTGAATTTAAAGAAAGAAATGCAACAATGGAATATTTGTGTAAAGTTATATTGGAAAAACTGGATCGTCAATTAACATTAATTGATATTCCGAATAAAACCTTAAGTAGATTAAGCGTGGCGATTGCAGATGCAACATTAGCAAAGGTAACCTACACCAAAGAAGTCGACGGGTCGTAATTTAACAAACCACAGAAAATAAATTTGTTTAGATTCAAATTAAATTAATAAATTGGGTTGAGAATTAATTATATGATCACTACTGTAAATTTAAAATAAAAGCACACTATTATATGGTGATATAATATTATTTTATAATTTCATATTAAAAATTAGGGTTAATATGTCGCTTTTTTTAAATGATAATAAGTTTTGTAGATTGTTGTTAACATGACTCGAAAAATCAAAATAGCCATTGCAGGTCTCGGAAGTTGTGCATCGGCAATTATACAAGGTCTTGAACATTACAAAGATGCAGATGATGAAACATTTGTTCCTGGATTAATGCATGTTCGATTTGGTCCTTATCACATAAGTGATCTAGAAATTGTTGCAGCTTTTGACATAAACACTAATAAAATCGGTAAAGATATCTCAGAAGCAATTTTTGCTAAACCAAATGCTGCAAGAAAATTTGCAGATGTTCCATATAAGAATGTGATGGTTCTTCCAGGACCCATATCAGACGGTGTAGCTCCACACATGAGGAAATCATTTTTCTGTTACGAAAATGATGATGATGCTGTTGATGTCACCACTGTTTTAAAAGATACTAAAGCCGATATATTAGTAAATTTCCTTCCAGTAGGATCTGAGAATGCAACCAAGATTTATGCACAAGCAGCATTAGATGCTGGTATTGCATTTGCGAACGGAATTCCTTCTTTCATCGTTTCCGATGATGAATGGGGGCAAAAATTCAAAGATGCAGGTATCCCATGCGCTGGTGACGATATTAAATCTCAATTAGGAGCAACAATTTTACATAGAGTTCTCATGCAATTAATGGATGACAGAGGTATTAAAGTTCAAGAAACCTATCAATTGAATGTAGGTGGAAATACCGATTTCGAAAATATGAAACAAGAAGCGCGTTTAACAACAAAAAGAATTTCAAAAACTATGGCAGTAACTTCTGTATTACCTTATGATGTTCCAACAAGAATAGGTCCTTCCGATTTTGTTCCATTTTTAGAGGATGAAAAGATCTGTTACCTACATGCTGTAGGACAAAATTTTGGTGAGAATCCAGTTAGCGTACACTTGAAATTATCAGTACAGGATTCACCCAATTCTGCAGGTGTAATGATTGATGTAATTAGAGCATTAGCTATTGCACAAGATAGAGGACTTTCAGGTCCTATGATCTCAATTTCTGCATACAGTTTTAAACATCCTCCTAAACAAATTGAGGATTTCAAAGCTAAACTGCAGGTTGAGGCCTTTATTAGAGGAGAAGTGGATGCATAATGAGTAATAAAAATCAAATTAAAGTTGCCTTAGCAGGTGTTGGAAATCTTAGTTCTGCATTGGTACAAGCAGTTGAATATTACAAAAAACACAGCACAAGAGAATTAATGTACCCTAAAATGGGTGGTTTGTCAATACCGGATATAATAATTGTTGCTGCATTTGATGTTGATGAAAGAAAAGTTGGTTTTGATTTATCGAAAGCAATTTTTGCACCTCCAAATAATCAAAGAGAAATTATGGAATTACCTGAATCAGGGGTAATAGTACAAAAATCACCTCTGCTAGATGGCTTATCCGAATATACACATGATGTCGTAAAAGTATCTACTGAAGCAGATGTTAATGTTTCTGAGGTTCTTAAAGCAACAGGTGCTGAACTACTTATCTTGAATACCCCATCAGGTGCCGAAGAGGCAGTTAACTATCTCACTCAGGCTGCATTGGATGCTGGTGTGGGTGTTATCAATTCAACACCTTCCCTAGTTGTTGGAAATAGTAATTGGGTGAAAAAATTCAAAGAAAAAAGTTTACCTTTAATTGGTGATGATCTTCAAAGTCAAGCAGGTGGGACAGTTTTTCATAAAGGATTATTGGAAATTCTTAATGAACAAGCAGTAGTAGTAGAAGATACTTATCAGCTAGATGTTAGTGGTGGACTAGAAGGCCTTACAACATTGGATTATGAACGAAGAAGTCTTAAAAGAGGGACAAAAGAAAATTCAATCAAACGCTCATTACCTTATGATATTAGAGTTGCAGCTGGAACTACCGATTATCTTGATTTTCTTGGAAGCCGAAGGATAGGGCATTATTGGGTCTTTGGTAAGAGTTTTCTCGGACAAGATGTGAAAATTGACATTAGAATGGAAATTGATGATAGCAATGGTGCGGCTTCTTTAGTAGATGCCATTCGAGCTGCTAAATTGGCAATGCGAAAGGGAATTTCTGGTCCTGTTAATAGTATATGTGCTCATTTATTTAAAATGCCACCTGTCAGTTTATCTAGAAAAAATGCTGCAATAGCATTTGAAGAATTTGTAACTAGTTAGTCTTCATTTAAAATGAAAAACTTAATGTAGATTAAAATCAAACTTAAATCAAATAAAAATGGAAAAATAAATTCCATAAAGGTGATGTCTCCAATTATTAATCCGTAGGAAATTATTAGGTTTGCAGTAATCATTAAAACTAATATCAATATACGCAATTAATCCACATTATGGTAATATTGCTAATAAAATTAATATTTGTTTGGATAAATAAACTATGAGCGTGAGGGGATTTGTTCAATTTGTATCCACAAATACAAAAAATTGAACCCCCGACAAACGGATTAAGAGTCCGCCACTCTGCCAAGCTGAGTTACACGCCCGAAGTTTGTGATTATAACAATTCTAAATGAATTGATATTATGTTAGATTGAAGTTTTCGCTAATTAAATTAATCGGTGTCGTCCTACCTAACTGTTTTCAAATAAAATTTAAAAGAATCTAACAAATCATTTTTTCAATAACCAAATCTATAATGAAGTGATAAATTATTATGATCTGATAATTGCATCAGTCATTCTAGCTATCCTAGACATAAATTTAACATCATGAACTCGAACAATATTTGCTCCATTTTGGATACCAATTGATATTGAAGCGGCTGTACCTTCAATTCTTTCATTCGGTGAAAGATCGAGTGTATATCCAATAAATGATTTTCGAGAAGAACCTAATAGAATTGGAAAACCCATTGACTGAAATTTATTAAGATTGTTTATAATCTGCAAATTCTGTTCCACGGTTTTCCCAAAACCAATACCTGGATCAATAATAATGTTATTTTTATCCACACCCTTGGATAGAGCTAAATTGATTGAGACCAACAAATCTTCTTGAATTTCCTCAATTAAATTATCGTATTCAACATCCACATATCTACCTCCAAGTTGGTCCTGTTGCGATACATCTTTCGGTTTACTCCGATTATGCATGATTATTATTGGGCAGGAAGCTTCAGCAACTACGTCAGCCATATTTGGATCCATCCTTAATCCCCAGACATCATTTACCCAATTTGCTCCTGCATTCAATGCTTCTCTAGCAACTTTAGATTTGTATGTATCAATTGAGATTGGCACATTAATCTCTGCTTTAATGGCTTTGATCACAGGTATGACTCGATTTAGTTCATCATCTGTAGAAATCAGAGTACTTCCCGGCCTAGTACTTTCACCTCCAATATCTATAATATCTGCACCCCATGATACAAATTGCTTTACTTGCTTTATTATGTCGGTAAGTGGTTTTTTAAACACTCCATCTCCTGAGAATGAATCATGAGTAATATTTACAATTCCCATAACATATGTCTTTTCACTCCAATTGAAAGGCATGATCATTTTCTTATATAATCTGATAATTATTAAGAATTCATGTTCTGCAACTCCATATATGATGTCGCCATCACTTCATTTTTCTTCTAGAAAAAAGGAAAATCAAATTTAAATGGATTTTATTCAATAATGAACGGTGCATCCTTCTGCTTCTCGTCCTTCTGGAGTCAACAAAGACAGCGTTTCCGTGATATTTTACCACTGGTTGATCATTTTCAGTCCGTGAACTGAGTACCAGCGTTCCTGCTATTTGTTTTACCAAACACAGGTTAGGACAACCATTATGGTCTTTCGGTACGCTCCTACTTTTCCGTTCTCCTTCATAGATTTAGGAAGAAGTGACAGGTAGACACTTACCTAGTCCTCTTACACCTTTAGTTATTAAAGGTAGTAAGTTTAATGTAAACAATCTTAAGATTGTCTCAACAATGATTGTTGCTATACTATTTAAACTACTGAAACTTAATTTTTTGTTTTATATACGATTTTGATCATGTGCTATTTAGAAATTAAGCAATATTTAAGTTAGAATATTTTTCTCAATTACAAAGGCGACTAGAATGGCTGAATTTCAAATTTTTTCACGCCATCAGTTCCAATTTCTGAAGCTAATTCTTGTATTCTCTTTTTTAATATTGGATGCATAAAATTAGAATTAATGTCCATGAAAGGGATAAGTACAAAAGCTCTTTCTGCAATTCCTTGATGAGGTATTTCCAAATCATTTTTCTTAATAATTAGATCATCTATAAACAGCAAATCAATATCTATTTTTCTAGGACCCCATTTGAATGTCTCTTCTCTCCCTATTTCTTTTTCTAAGGATTTTACCTTTTTCAATAACTTTTCAGGTTCTAATACAGTTAATCCAACAACGCATATATTCAAAAAAGGTTCTTGACTTTCATAACCCCATGGTTCTGTTTCATAGACATCAGAGATTTTTATGTGTTGAATGATTGTCTGTAATCCTTCAACGGCTTCAATCAAATTTTCAATTCGTTTACCAACATTGGTTCCAATGCTAAAATAAACCTCTGACACTAGTAGAAATCGTCAAATGAAGATATTAAAGTTATTGAAACGTTGATTTAACTAGGAATAAAATATTGTATACTAGTTGACTAGTACACAAAGATGGACGATACAATGTCATAATTTATTATTAATCGATCAAAGTGTCAATTGTGGATATAATTCCAAAAATCGGAGCAGTTGGTGAGAATCTGGAGGTCCTAGACACCAAGAGAGATGAGTTAATCAGAGTTGCACGAAATCTCAATCGTTTATCTGGTAAAGGCATATCATCCCTAATTCGAAATGAAAAACCTACAGATGCATTGAAAGAAGCTGGAGAATTACTTGCAATAGTTAATAATTATATGAAAGAATTAACTCCAATTGTTTCATGGAATTCTATACTTTCTGATGTGGAGGAGTATAGCGAATTTGCTATATTGTATAACATTATTTACAATGAAAAATTTGTTTCTTCAGAAGAACTAAATGTACCCTCTTGGATTTGGTTAACTTCAATTGCGGATGTGATTGGTGAGCTTAGAAGGATAATTCTTAGAAGTTTGATTGATAATGATTTTACATTAGCGAAAAAATATTACAAAATTCTATCTGAACTTTCTTTTGCTCTTCGTAGTCAAGTTTTTTCAAAATCGTTGGTACCAAATTTAAGAAGGAAAATAGATATATTACGAGCAATCACTGAAAAAACCGAGAGCGACATGGCTAATGCATCGTTAAAATTTGCTAATCAAGATTTCTCAGATTACGGAGAATAGATATGCAACAAATTGAAGGTTACATAATTTCTGGTACTGGTCGGGGTAGTAAATTTATTTCTATGCCAGTTTATTCTGATATCTTTAGTAGTCTGCTCGAGGCCTTACCTTATCCAGGGACATTGAACATAAAATTAGATGAAAAATATGTGGAAATAGTAAATCGCTATTTTGAGATTGGAACTAAATTTGATAATCTAAGTACAAATGGAAAACAGACAGGTGGAATTATTGTAAATCACTTCTATTTAACAATAGATGATAATGATTGTTTGTGTATTGGTGTTAGACCATTATTAACTGAACATCATACCGATGTTCTTGAAATTGTAAGTCAACATTTCTTAAGGAATAAACTAGAATTACAAAATAATAGCCGTTTAACATTAAACATAACTGAGAAATTGTAATTTTCTTCATTCGAACATACGTCTACTAAACAAATCTTTCAAGAATTTCAGTAATGACTTCAGACGTCGATAGGCCTTCTAAATTTGATGTTAATCTTAATATTTCAGTGTTTATTAAACCCTCATCAATTAATTGTTTACTTAATATCTTGATTCTGTGATCTTGATCAGATCCAATTGCAATAATATCTGGTTTTGTTTCACGAACAATAGCCATATGATCAGTTCGATCTCCAACAACTGCCAAATCAACTACCTCTATTTCGTTAAGTAATTTCATTCTCTGAACTTCGCTATGAATAGGTTTTCTTTTCCTACCCTCAACTGTTTCGTCTTTTGCAACTACAACAAGCAGAAAATTACCAAAGCCAGCAGCTTCTTTTAATGTTTTTATATGGCCAGTGTGCAACAAATCATAAGCTCCACCAGTTAGAACCACTTTGAGTTCATTTCTTCCAGCCAAGGTTAATCGATATGACCGTTCAGTTCCTAAAGATTGGATTTCGATATGATTGCCTTTTTCTAACTTATTCAATGACTCTATTAATTGTTCATCCTCAACATAAAAATCAAAGTCGGATAATATTGTATCTCGTTCCATACGGATTTTAATAGCAAACATCTGTTTAATTAGCTCAATATGAAACTTGCTTACCATTAATTTGGAAGAATTTCAAAATTACTTGAAGTTTATTCTTACTACTCGCTAATAATGCAACATCTTTATTCCCACAATGATTTTACTATAGGCCATAAGCTAAATTGAAGGGTAATTAGTTAGTAAAACTACATCAAATAATTAATTGGATATTTGTAATTCTTAGTAGCTGTGAAAATTAGCAATGTATACATAAATTTTATAGAAATACATTGATATTTCCAATTAATTGTCATTCATAAAGCTGTCCGATAGGTGGAATGGAGATATAACTATAGAAGGTACAGTTTTAGCCATCAATCGTACAATTTCTAGAATGCAACCTGCATCCCAAGTTAAGAAAATACAATTTCAATCCAGCAGGAAACTGAATAGTATACCACAAATATTAATCTGTACAGGTAAAAATGCATTAGAGTATGCATATTCTGTTATTGAACACAGTATAGACAATTTTAATAAAATAATAGTGTTTCAAGCTAAGGGTTATGAAACAGTAGATCAAAAACAATCATCAAAATTAACTCTCTATATGGTAGATCACCCAATTCCGAGAGTTGATAATATTGAATATTCAGAAAAATTCGTATCATATTTAAAAAATCTAGACGAACCCCATTTAATTCATTTTATAATAACTGGTGGAACATCCTCATGCTTGTCATTACCAGAATCAAATTTGAAATTTAGTGATTACGTTGCAATAATTAAATCTTCAATTGCTGCAGGATTAAACATATTTCAATTAAATGAGATACGATCAACACTAGATCAGTTGAAGGCTGGTAAACTTTCACTATTATTAAAATCACATCATCTCTATACTTGGATAGTATCTGATGTCTTGACCAACGAAGCAAAAATTGTTGGATCTGGTCCTACTATTCCTGGTATAGTTCTTACCGGGAAAACAAAAACAATATTGGAATCTATTATTTCAGAATTAGAAATTTCGATGGATTTAAACAAATTACAAGTTAAATTAAATGATGTCTCTGAATTTCGACACCCCAATCATCATTGGTCAATCATATTGAATAATATTGATTTCTCAAAAATACTTATAAATCAACTTAAGCACATTATAGGTCCAAAAATATATTTCAAATTAATCAGCACTGTAGTCCAAGAAGATGTATTATCATTTGCTAATACTATATATAATTACTATCTCAAGTTATCTCAGCCTACGATTTTGATTTGGATGGGGGAATTAACTAATGAATTAAATGAAGAAATATTGAATCACGGAAAAGGAGGAAGGGTCTCTTATTTTTCATTTGTTATTTCAAAATTATTTAAGGAATCATCTGGTGTTACAATAATTTCATTTGCTACTGATGGTCATGATGGAACATCTCCAAAATCCTGTTACATCATCAATAACTCCACATATGATCAGATTATTCAAATAGACAATTACGACAAAATTATAGAAAATGGGAATACAGGTCTAATTTTGGATATTATTGGACACGCATTTGAAATGCATCAAACCAATATTAATTTAGCTGATGTATTCATTTTGATTAAAAACTAAATTATTCAGGTTCAAATTCAGAATTAAAAATGTGGGTAATTGGAGTTAAATCAACTTGAAAATGGTCATTAAGTTTCTCAAACCATGTTTGGCATGCATTTTTAACTAAATTTTCATCACTCCCTACCATATAAGTATGTAATTCCATCCAATATCCGGTATCATCATTTTTTGGATGTGATTTAAATCCAACATCGGGATACATATTCATTACATGGTTAGTTAGATCAACAATCGTTGATTCTCCTACTCCACGAAGCGAAAAGCCAAATTCTATCATTTTAGATTTTGGTTGAAAATGTTCTATTAACCTAGGAATAATTTCTTCATGAAGAATCGCATTCATCTCTTTCGGGACTCCAGGTAAGCAGAATATTATATTGTCGTGGTAATAAATTTCAACTCCAGGTGCAGCTCCCTTGGAATTATTAAGAGCATTACTTCCTTCAGGAAGAGTACACATTTTGATCATGTACTCATTCAGATTTTGATTGGAAATATTATATCTTTGTTCCATCATTTTAACAGCTTTATTGTTTATAACCAATTTTGTTGATATCGATTTAGCTACGACTTCTAATTGAATATCATCATGTGTGGGTCCCAATCCACCGGTAATTAATATACAATTAGGTTTTCGTTGGATTATCTCATTAAGTGCTTCTGACGCTCGATTTACATCATCACGAACCGTTGTTTCTCTTGTAACAGTAAATCCAATTTTAGTTAATGCAAGGGCAATATCAGCAGCATTCTTATTTATTGTTCTCCCAATAAGGAGTTCATTTCCAAGGCAAAGAATTTCAGCTTTTAATCCCATTAATGTCAAATTCATATGATGATTAGATCTTATTAGACCACCGATAATGAAATCTTAGTTACTATCAAAAATGCCTTAAATTACGCATCATTAATAAAAATATGAATATCGGTTATGTATTAGGACCTGCAGGATCAGGAAAATCTCATTTAACTCGAGCAACATACGATTGGATGAATTCGTTAGAATATAACGTAATCACAATGAATTTGGATCCTGGCGTAGTCAGATTACCATATGCGCCTGACATTGATGTTCGTCAATTTGTTGATTATAATGATATTGTTGATAGATTCGAATTAGGTCCAAATGGAGGACTTGTAGTTGCTATGGATCAAGTTGCAATTAAAATTGATGAAATTTTGGAGGAACTACATAATTATGGTCCTGATTATGTTTTGGTTGATTTTCCTGGCCAAATTGAAACTGTAGCATTTAGGAGTAGTGGTGCTGTAATTATAAATGAACTTTCAAGAGGAAATGCCACTTCAGGCCTATTTTTAATGGATCCCACATTAAGTGCAACAGCTTCAAGTTTCATTTCTGTTTTATTGTTTGGTATTTCTGTTTCTTACCGACTTCGAATCCCCATGAATTATATTATAACTAAACTGGATATGATCAGACAAGAGAGATTAGATCGTATAAGTGAGTGGGCTAATAATCCCGAATTTTTACAAGAAGATCTTCGTTCCGAAGAATTTATTCTGAGTTCAGAAGTTTCGAGACAAATTGCTGATATAATAATCAATTTAGATGCCCTAGGTGATTTCCCAGCAGTATCATGTGAAACGAATGAAAACTTGGAACTGATATTTGCTATAATGCAAAGAAACTGGAATTCAGAAGATATATTTCAATAATGTTTGTAGTTTAGTCAAGTCGCGTTAAAACACTCGAAAATGAATGAAATGTCACCATTATGACATTGCTTGATACCCAATTTAAGAAAATTAATTGTTCTATCTAACATATGATTACAGAAATCTTTTGAAGGATAATGGATTAGATATAAATGAGGCGATCAATTATTTTTGATTTTAATTTTTCTGAACGTACTAAAGACATGGCTGCAATCCTCGATGAGATTGATCTAAATGTAAAGGAGATACAAGCTGCAGCTGTAGTAAGTGTTGAAGGATTACCAATTGCATCTAAATTACCTGATCAATATGAAGATACAATTATTGCAGCAATGACTGCTGCCATGTTGTCATTAGGTGATAAAATTGCTTCTAATCTAGATAAAGGCACTTTAGAAAAAATTATGATTGAAGGTGCAAATGGAGTTGTCGTTTCAATGGCAGCAGGTCCAAATGCAGTTCTCACCGTCTCAGCTGAAAAAAATGCACCATTGGGTCTCCTTTTTATGGAAATGTCAACTGGAGCAAAGAAAATTTCCGAGCTTCTTGTATAATTATCAACGATCAAGTTAGACAAAACAGTTACTCAAGATTTAATTAGTGATTAAACAATAATGATTTGAGGTATTTAACCTCAAACAAGATGTGATGTTTTGGTAATTAAACGTCTACTCCTCGGTCCACTATATTCAATATACGAAAACAATTTAAGACGTCAAGTAACAAAAAAAGATCCCCCTCAACATATTGGTATTATTCTTGATGGGAATCGCCGCGCTGCAAAATCTCTCAGAATTCCTATGGAAATAGGGTATGAAATTGGATCAAATAAACTTGAAGAGGTATTAGAGTGGTTGTGGGATATGAAGGTCAAAGTTGTTTCAGTTTGGATATTCTCAACAGATAATTTTGATAGAGATATTGACCAAGTTAGCACAATTCTAAATATGGCTGAAGAAAAAACACGGAAAATTAGGGATGATAAAAAAATTCATGATCGAGGTGTTCAAGTCAGATATTCTGGAGATTTAACTAGATTACCTAAAAGTTTACGACAGCAAATTGATAAGACCGAAGAAGCTACTGAAAAATACTCGAATCATATTCTCAATGTATGCTTGGCCTATGGCGGAAGAGCAGAAATCACATTTGCTATGAAAAAAATAGCTAGTTTGCTCTCGAATGGGAAACTAACAATTGAACAAATTGACGAAGAATTAATTACTGAACATCTTTACACAAATGGATTACCTGATCCGGATCTTATAATTCGAACTTCCGGTTCAGCAAGACTTTCTGGATTTCTTATGTGGCAGTCTACATATAGTGAGCTATATTTTACTGATGTTCTTTGGCCTCATTTCAGAAGAATTGATTTATTAAGAGCAATAAGGGATTTTCAAGGTAGAAAAAGAAATTTTGGCTCATAACATAATGAGTAAGTTAAGTTGCTACTCATCATTATTTCAAACTTTGCAATATTAATTTGAGCAAGTGGGAATTAAATTAATGAAAGTAGAATATTAATTGAATCAAGGATAAAGTATAAAGAGGAATTATACTTTTCTTTAATTGGAGAGTAGTTTTTTTGGTAGAAAAATTCCTTGTTGATTTATTTCGAAGGACTCAGAAGCAGAAAATTGCAATTATTATTGATGGTACTATAATTTCGACTAACAATATGTACCGCAGTCTACCAAATTTGATTGAAAAACTTCGTGAAATCGGTGATATTAAAGTTGCAGATGTTATTTACGAAGTTAAAATTCCTGAAAAAGATTATGAATATCTAACTCAATCTGGATTTAATTACAAAGTTGTACCCGGAAATTTAGTTCTAAATTTACTCTCTGATACTTACGATTTAATATTATCTGATGATTCAATTGACACTTTAGTATTTGGAACAACTAATGATAATTTGATTCCACTTGTGACTGAATTGAGAAAGAAGGTAACAATCTTTGCATTAATTAATAAACAAATCTCAAAGGCTTTTGAAGAGGCTTTTGATGGGATTATTGATATCGCCAAAGTTGATGAGTTTATATTTACAACAACTGATTTATCAGAGATTGATTCTATAATAGGAACTCAAGGTGATCTTATTAGTCATGATCCATCTCAAGAATGGGGCTCTATTAATAATGACGCAAATATTGGCCCAGTTTCAGAAGATTTAGAGGAGCAAGTCGAATTAGTTGAGGAATTAAAGCTTAAAGAACAAATAAAGAATGGCAAAGGTAATTCTAAACAGAAAATAAAGAAGGACGAAAGACGAAATAAGGAACAACTAATATCAAAGAAATCTGAAGCAAAAATTAAGAAAGCTGATAAAGTACAGAAGACCGAAGTTGAAGTTAAGACCGTTGATAAATCAAAGAAGGCTGAATCAGAAATTAAGAAAGCCGATAAATCAAAGAAGGTTGAATCAGAAATTAAGAAAACTGACAAATCAAAGAAGGCTGCAGGCAAAGCTAAGAAAAATATTGAAACAAAGAAATCTACTAAGAAAAAATCTCCCAAAAATGAATAATTTCATGAAAATAATTTATTTAGCTTCTAAAGCGTCGGTTTTATAAACTTGTTTCATTATAATTTCTCGAGATACGGCTTGGAACGCTTGTTTGATTCCAATGCCCTTCGTGGCTATGGTGTTTATTGCAAGAACATCATTGTTAAAGCCTAAATCTTTGAGCATATTTTCTCTGATCATCGCATCAGGTATATCTCTTTTATTGAGCACAATAACTAAAGGGATTTCATTTCCTATTTTAGGACCCAAAAATTCTCTAAGTTCAACAGCTGCTTCTATATTATCCTCTTTCATATCAGGAGTTGAATCTGCGACATATAATAAACCATCAACACCTCTCAAAATCATTTTTCGCTGATTTTTATGACGCCTCTGACCTGCAACTGTATACACATCAAATAATACTGTATTTGTGGCCGAAAAAGGGCTGAAATCAAAATATACAGTTCTTCCAGAAGGATCCGCAATTGAAGTAAGACCTCCTTTCATTAGTCCATCTACACTATCATGTAGATACTTTAGGACTGTAGTTTTTCCAGCTAATGATGGTCCCACAAAGACAATCTTAAAGTGGATTTTTCCCTTTGCGTCTTTACGCATATTATCACCTTAAAATTTAAAATTCATTTCGAGAAATAAAATATTCCTCTCTAATATATAGGTTATGAATTCATTTTAATGCACTTCGGTTTAGTTGAAGATTAAATTTAATTAATACAATAGGAATGCTCAGTTTACTTGATTGATTTTTATTTAATTACATTCTGAGGACATTTTTTTTAACACAATTTTGCTATTTTTTTAAAATATGGACATCGTAAGAATTGATCAACTCAAAATCAAATTTTTTCAATAATTTCTCATAAATAAGGTTTTTTTCAGCAATTATAATGTATCCAAATTTTTTTCCATTTGCTATAATTGATTGTAATAAGTTACCAGCATGACCATTTTGTCTAACTGCTTTTCTTGTTGCTAGTAGATCAATGAGTTTTATATTTTTAAATTCAGATTGCTCGACAGTTAATGCAGTGGACAAAACAGCTCCATCATTATCAAGGCTCCAAATTTCACCTTCATTAAGATGCATGTTTCCACCAATTAATCTATGGAATTCAAAAGCAGCATCTTCAGAAATATCATTAATTTCGGTGACATTATTCATAATATCCTTTAAATCAAAATCTAAGCTATTTGCACTATAAGAGTATGATCTTATTGTTTCAGTATCAAGAACTGGAGAATTTATTTTCTTCTTTTTTCGAAAATAAATTCCAAGTCCATATTCTTTGGTCGTTTGTCCAGGTAATTTTATACCTTCAGGGATTACAATTTTTCGGTTGAGGTCTTCTTTCATCCACTGTAACAAAAATTCCATGTTGATTTTTGGAACATTATATATTAATGCAATATTGGTTGATATATGATTCGAATTTGGCCACTCAAAAATCAGTCCCCATTCTTCATCTTGGACAGTAACAGCTGGGAATACATCTGCAAAAGATTTTATATGTGCAATAAAAAATTCTATGGGTAACGAATTTTCCTCCACATTTTTATTTTAAATTAATAGTAAAAAAATTATTTCACCCACGAATGATAATCAACAATTACATATTTTCCTTTTTGATTTTTTCTTAGTAAATAGAGGAGTCTGCATTTCATGAGATAAATAGTATATACTAAATTCAACACTAATTAAGAGGTTACCATAAGTAGTTTTTATAATCAATTTTAGCTGAGAAATTAGGGCATCGTTTCCCAATGCTAAGACTGCAAAATCCCGCATAATAGGCAAGGCATTATGAAAAGAGTAACGGTTACATACTATTGGGATACAAACAGGCTATTGGAGGTATATCCACCAATAGTCGGGTTCCTGTCAGTAACCCTATTGTAGCGTCTTCGGGGAGTTACAAAAAAAGTATTACTTTTCAACTGATGGATTATTAACTATCATACAGTGAAGTTAGTATATATTTTTTAAATAAGAATAAGACGTTAAATTGAAGTAATCTTGCAAGAGCTTGAAAATCTCATAATTGAGTTGGAAAAATATAGTGAAATTAGTAAAACACAAGCGAACAGTGATTTAAGTAAGCTTCGTTCTAAGGCCGTTAAACGGGTGAAAGATACGAATAAAAGACTCGATATAATTATTGAAACGGTAGTTCGTTTTAAAGAAGACGTCGATGAGGTAGAAGCTAGTGCAATGGATAAATATTCAAATAAAATTTTCGAAACCGTTAATTTGACAATAAATAAAATTGAAAAACCCGAAAATATTACTTTACGATCTTTGGAAACTTATTCGGAAGCAACAAGAAGCGCATTTTTGCAACAAGATGCTATTTTAATTAAATATGTCAAACTGTTGAAAGGACCTAAATATGGCAAAAGGGTGAAGTCATTATCTAAAGCACTACAAAAATTAAATGGTGATCTCACCAAGCTTGAAAGATTTATTACAACTGAATATGCACCTTCAGCTAATATTGAAAATATTTCAACAATCATTGAAGATGTTCTATCCCATTTTGATAAAATCGAAGAAACATTCAATTTTATAATCGAAAAAGAAAATCTAGTAAAGGAAAAAGAAGTTGAAATTCTCCAAATTCAAAAAGAACTAGAAGAAATCCAGAAGCATCCAATTCAAGTCGAACTACAAGAATCTAAAGATCGGATATCTTCATTACAAAAAAAATCAGAATCAATGTTTGTTAACGTAAGAAAAGCTATGAGAAAGTACGAGAACAATATTAGTAAAATGAAAAATAAACCTGATACAACTCTTCTAAAAGAGTTAATGAAAGATTTGAGCTATACCATTGCTTCCAAATCTTCAATATCAGGAATCGAATTATTATTATGGGATCTGAAAAATGAATTGGAAAATGCTGCACTAAAATTGAAGAAAGAGAAAAGGGAGGCAACCAAAAACGATATTGATAAATTATTAGATGGAGGCCTTCAAGATCTTTGGCAAAATGCAAAAAATATCTACGCAACCAATGAAGAATTAATTCAGAGATTCAATGAATTAGAGCTTGATGATAAGGAAACTAAAATTAAAACATTACTTGATGTAACAAAACGTGATCGAAATCGAATTATTGAACGAGAAAAGAGAGATTTCGAAAGGGTTTATGAGAATGCTATAAAATCAATTGAAGAAGTTTCCAACGAAATTAAAGCAACTTTTGATCCGAATGTAAATCTAAAAATCGAGATCATTCCATTACCAGAATGGTCAAATATAATGGTATAATGCTTTGCAGGAACAATGATTGTATTGTAGTTTATCAACTCCTAGAAAAATAATAAAATAAAAGATGATAAGATAGTCTCCGCTAATAAATAATACTAACGTTTAATTATAATGATGGGCTGTTCAAATTTGGAAATACCAAAATATTAAGGAAGGGTTAATTATTTTATCTAGGACAAATTTCACACCTATTTTAGATTCATTATTTTCACATTCATCAGTCACTGCGGTAGTTATTGCAAACGAAGAAGGTTTTCCNTTAGCATATCGGTCAAGGGATGCTTCAAGTTTTGGCGGGGATGAAGCAGAANTTGCAGCAGCTCTGATNAGCNCTCTAATTGGTAAAACTAAATATGCNATGGAANGAATGAATCGAGGCACTGTNAATTTTTTCACGATTGATGTTAGNACTGGTGAGTTATTAGTTGCCCTAGAAACAGATTATGTNGTAATCGCTATCAGAGAAAAAAGTGACAAATAGTTTTGNTAAATATTAAATTAAATTAANATTAGATATTTCAGATATGGCTTCTCGTAAAATCTCTTGATTATTATATGNATTTAATTTCTGTTCNGCATCACNCTGATTTGTTAATTTCCTAAATTCATTTAATAAAATCGGAAAAACCCTTATGACATTATCAACTATTGTTATATCTGCCTCTTGAGCTGTTCTTGATAACGGATTTAGATCAACAGTTATTACTTTTTTTCCAACTCTCTTTAACGCTATAGTACGATCTCCATCTTCTAATGGAACTAATACCGTATCAGCAATTTTAATACCTCTTTTATCAACGATTCGTCTGGATGATGATAATTCTTCAATTGTATCTGAAAAATTATTGTCAAGGCCTAGTATATTTGTGGCCCCTAATTTAGTTAAATGTTCTTCAATTGCTTCTAATCTCCCCTGTTTTCTGTAGAATAAATTTACTTCCATGGCCATCCCTGTAAATTCACATAGTTCAATCATTTGCTCTGGGCATAATATTGCAATATTACCATTTATTGATAGAACTGGATTTTTCGAAAGATACAAGAGAGCCGCTGCAGCTTTTATGGCTTTTATTGCGAATTCATTGGTTTTTTCACCGATCAAATAATCATAGGCTTCACCCCTTCCATGTGCAATTAATCCAGCTTCAGTCACGATTTTTTTATGCATACCCTCGATTAAATCATGCCTAATTTTCAGAGATGTTGCTCTTGGATGATTATCGGGAATCTCAGTCATAATCAAAATTGAATTTACTGGTTTGAAAAAATTGCGGAATTGATCTACAATGTTGTTTGTTTATTTTATGACATGAGGTAATATCGAACTAATATTGGTTTCAAGAAAATGGATTTTGTTTAAGTTTAACCATTTCTTGATTTGATTTCTATTTTGAGGAAAAATTATTAATGCCTCTCCAATCATTGCCATACTTGAGAATCTTTCGCCTATATTATCTAATTCTTTAATCATTTGTTTTACTTTTTCAGTCATCAAACCACATTTTTCCATAAATTGACGCCCCATCTGAAGAGCACTTTTTATTGTAATATTTTGGAAATTTTGAATGTTCTTTATTGTTTCCATACCTGATGAAGTAACTAATTTCATATGATTTTCTGAAGTTAATACGTCAGCGGTACTTAATGGTCCTAACATTGCAATTACCAAATTTGCATTTGATGATACACTTTTAGTTTCACATAGTTTAGGCCCACCTTGAGATAATCTGAATTCTATTCCACCTGTAATTTGCCCGACTACAGAGCCTAATCCTGTGTGGTTGATAATTTCAGCTTTATGAGCTAATTCGAATAGATCTGTATTATCAAATTGTGTATTGAATAGTTCATTTAGTCCAAGTACAGTACCAATTGCACCAGCTCCTGATGTTGAAAATCCAAAACCAATACCAAGTTCTGATTCATGACTAACTTTGACTTTTATTTCTTTACCGGTAAGTTTTCCAAAAAGTGAAATTACTGTTCTTGTTACAATCCCATTTATATTCTGGCTATTCCATAATACAGAATTTGACATATCTTTTTCAAGTTTAGTCGTTACCCCTTTTTCAAAATTAATACCACCACCAATAGAACCCATTTTTTCAGGTTGATCAAATTGTTCGGGTACTGCAAAAAATAACGTTGTATGCCCTGGAGCCCAAGAATAAATTGTCATGATAGCCAACTAATAAAATTAGTAATTACTTTATTGGACTTCGAATTCCATCAAGCAATAAGGGTCTCTTCTTCCAGCAGCATAAAAGCCACTAAATTTGAATTCATGATCACCTAATTCGGAAAGAGTTCCTTGCCATATTCCCATGCTAAAATCACAAATTGATCGATTTTCATCCCCAATATTAGGTCCACATTTATCTCCAGGGTTTAAATAACAAAAAGCCCTTGCTTTTATATCACGGATCATCGATCCTACTGCTGCACCGTCAATAATTTCTTGAGTTAAAGGTTGTTCAATATTGGGAAAACTTTTCTTAATCGCGTTGGCAAAAAAAGTTCCTAATCTTACACCCGCATCAACTGTTGAAGCATTATTATCAATCGTTTTTTGGACAAGAAAATTCATCAGCAATGCGACATTTTCTTTTTCATCTCCAGTATCATTGGTATCAAGGGGGTTTTCACTATACCATGAATTACAAAATTCCGCTAATACATCCTTTAATAATAAATGGAGCCGACTTAAGGGGTATTTATTTGTTAACACCGGAAGGAAAATTTGAGTTGTGTCAATTTTCTGACTACTAGAAATAGGTGCAACTGATATTTGATTTGATGTTTGATCAACTGCTGGTTTAATTTCAGGGGATCTTGTTGCTGGAGAAGCTACATCTGAACCTAAATCAATATTTTTCGTTAGAGCTTTAATATTGATATTATAAATGGGGCCAGCTAAAATGTCAATCTCAACATAGGCATCAACTTCTCTTGATAAAATGTGATACCCTAGCGCCTTTGAAATGGTAGTTACGAGTAGTTTCAACCCTTTGACAGAGTTTGTTTCTTGATCTAAATGTCTATTTGAACCTAAGATTAGTTTCGCTTCATTGCCAGAGGAAAATTCTATTTGAGCATTTTTCCATCCCATTGAACCAAGTAGAACAACTACCTGTTCATTATTAGAATGTGAAGGGCTTGGAGTAAAAAGATCCTTAATAACAGTATGTGCTGTATTAATGAACGCTTGACTTTGATTTTCATCATTAACTGCATTTTCAGCAAGGTATTGTAGCGATTTCATCAATATACGAATTGTCTGGCTAGCTTGAGCTTTTTCCGACCCATTACGTGTCCATGTTGTTAAACCCAAATTGTTAAATCTCCTCTAATATTGAAATTCATATTCTTCAATTAAGATTTTGTGTTTGGATTAGTTTAGATGATATATATACTGAATTGTTTTAATAATTATTTAGTCCATAAAACCCAGTGATCAATTATAAAATCAAAGGAAACTCTCTTATTTTCAAGGATAATTATTTCTTTATGAAATTTGGTCATATTCTACACAAAGGAATTGAAAAATATGGTTTAGTGAAAGAAGGGAAATGGTATACAATTGCAGATATTGGTAGAAATGACTTGGGCTTAGAAAATATTGATTATCTCTCTAACATTAAACAAGAATTAAATAATTTTGATTTTTTACTTGCCGAAGAAAATTTTGAATGGCTACCTCCAATCGCAAGACCAGGTAAAATTTTGTGCATTGGTCGTAATTATGCAAAACATTCTACTGAACAAGGGAAGGAACCAGAAGATAAACCTATCATCTTCTCAAAATTTTCTTCCTGCTTAAAGGGGCATCAATCGAAAATTAATAAACCTTCCAATTCAAATTTTCTTGATTATGAGGTTGAACTTGCTGTTGTAATTGGTAAATCTACATCCACATTAAACACCAATGATGACCCATTGGATTATGTTTTCGGTTATACTGTTGCAAATGATTTAACTGCAAGGGACATTCAAAAATCTGAAAAACAATGGACTCGAGGAAAAGGATTCGATCAAAGTTTACTTATAGGACCCACTATAATTACTTCAGATGAAATTAGGGAGCCAAAAAATAATGATATTTGGTTACAAGTAAATGGGGGAAACCGTCAATTAAGTAATACTTCAAATTTGATATTTGATATTTCATTTATTATACAATACATTTCTGAATTTATTACACTTGAACCATGTGACATAATTCTAACTGGAACTCCAGCCGGTGTAGGATATTTCATGGAACCTCCACAATCTTTACAATCCGGTGATGAGGTATCCTGTGGAATTACAAGTATTGGCGAATTAAGATTTACAATTCAATAATATTTCAAAGAAAATTCGGAAAAATAATTATTATATTATAAATAAAATGAGCTAATATTGGCCAAATAATTGATTTGGATTTAACTCTTAATTTACAAAGGAAATACGCTTGAATAAATGCATTTACAGCTGTAAATATTGTTAGAAAATGGATCATTCCAAAAAGGATAGCATTTAATGAAAATGCATACTTTTCAGGTAATTTAATTAGTGAGTAATCAAGGATAAACCATCTAAAAAATAATTCTTCGATGATTACGAGTAACAATACAATTATGACAAGGAATATTGGTTGTATGGAGTTCGCGTCAAATACAAAAATGTTTGAAGGTGGAGTAAAGGATAACAATCCTATAAATAGTAAGATTATGGCCCCAGTTACTAACATTAGAAATAATGTTTTCAAAGTTAATGAAATATTGCTTTTAGAAATTGTGTTCTTGTTATGAGGGGATGGAATTACATTGTTGTACCAAAAACCAAAGGGTAACGTCAAAGTAAATGCCATAATAACTCCAAATGTGATAAGGATACTGCCCGTTAAATACAAGGCGAACAATCCAAAAATTGGTAAAATATTCCACCCTGTTGCGAAGAGAATGAAACTTTTTACTCCATGAATGATTAGATCTCCCTGTGGAGAACTTAATGTTTCTAGATCCATTTCATCTAAGGATTTAATTGATACTTTGATACTCACAATACTTATTATCATCAAAATACAGATGTATATCAAATAATGATACCATCTAATTGAGATTTCTGCAATTATTAAAGAAGTTGGAATAATTGATAGAGCAAACGTGATCACATAAAAAACTAATAAATTAATAAAATTGGTCAAATCCTCCTCATTATCCGCTGGATTTATCATGTAGATAGCCAAGCTCAATGTTATCAGTGTTATTAAAGTTGTAAATACAATAAAAATTACGTTTAATTTTAGAACTAGACTTAATTGGCTATTTAGAAAAAGAACGAGCATTAACACAAGGTATGTTGGTAATATGATGAAACTAGTTTGAAATATTTTTGCGAAAATGAATTTTTTTGATCCATCTGGGGCACTTTTAATGAGTGTAAATAAATCTCTATGTTGAACCGTGAAGGATGAGATTTGAATGAAGATAACACTCGCAGCTGAAATTACCAGTGAAAAAATTAATACAGCAGCCTCTAGATTTTCTGAAAAAAATGGAGATGATTGGAATAATCCTCTGGAAGATAACGCAAAAGTCATGAAAACAGTAATTGCAATTCCCAAAGTAATTCTCGATATATGCTCAATATCTCGAAGTGAAGCAATCAACATTAATTTGGTCGGATTTTGAACACTTTTCGGGACAACTTGTGTTAAACCGTTAATGAGAATGTATTTTTTACCTTCTGGATTAACTTTCACTTTCCGTATTTCTTCATCTGTAAGATCATACAGATAATTTGCTGATTTCCATCCAATTATAAGAAACAAAAACAAATAAAGTAATAATCCAAATGTTGCAGTTAAAGGGTTAATACCTATTGTAACACCGTATAATGCATAGATAATAATTGATGAAGCTAATGTAAATGGCAGATAACCAATTAATCCAGCTCCATTTTCTGAATTAACGTTGTCTAGGAGGTATTTCAATAGAGGTAGGGATAAGATCATAAAAATGGAAATTATAAATGTTACGAATGCTTTTGCAAGGTCCGATCGCTGTTTTAAGATAGAGTTAAAAATTAGTGGGGATAGAATTGTACCGGCAATCAATCCTATTAGAATAATTAATGATAAAACTCCTGAAAGGATTAATGAAGTCACTATCGGATTAAATTCTCCATTGCCAATAAACGGAGCTAGGGAAAGCGTGCCTACTAATGCAAAAAAAGGAAGGAAAAAAGCTAGATTCGACAATAAATTTCCTAATAATAGATCACGGCTTTTAATTGGACTTGATAATGCTACTTCTCGTCTAGATTTCGCAGCACCATCATATATAATTCGTCCAAGAGGACTTAAGATAGGAGCAAAAAGTGTAAAAAATGTAAAAACTGATATGATTGCATAAAACGGATAAATATCTGGTTGGCTAGGTATATCGTCGGTTCTTAACACATCATAGATTGACCTTAATAATAAACTAAAAAGAATAACGCCTCCAATAAATAATATCGGTATCCACTGTCGATATGCCCGAAACCTTGCAGTTGTTGTAAAATATTCAGCTCTAAAAATTGCTCTAATGTGAACCCAAGTCATACAATCACTCAACAAATCGAAGGTATGCTTCTTCCATGCTCCCATATTCACCTTGGAAATTTATTACTGTATCCGAGAAAAGAATTTTGCCATCCCTGATTAGAACTACTTGATCACATATAGCTGCAACATTATCTAATAGATGAGTCGCAATTAGTATTATTCGATTTTCATTCTTGTATTTTTTAATAAGATTTCTAACAGTGATTTGGGCTTTTACATCCAAATTTGCAAGTGGTTCATCGAGTAATAACATCTGGGGTTCATGAATTAGAGCTGCAATAATTGCTGCCTTTTGTTTTTGCCCTTTGCTTAAGGTTTCAATTAATCTATCTTTTAACTCTTCAATTTCCAGGATATTTAGGAAATATTGATAGCGAGAATTAAAATCAGAATCCCCAACATCGTACAAGCTAGCAATGAAGGAGATATACTCAGTAACTGTTAGTTTCTCATATAATGCATGTTCCTCAGGTAATAATCCAGTTATCCGTTTTACTTCAGTTGTATTTTTCAGTAGATCAAAATTATAAATAAGAGCTGTACCAGATGTAGGTTTCATTACACCTGATAATAATCTAATTAATGTGCTTTTACCAGCTCCATTTTGACCTAATAGTGCCACGATACTGCCTTTTGATAGTGATAAATTGATCCCATTCAAAGCATAGATCTCATCAAAACGTTTGGCAATGTTAAAAATCTGCAAACCTAATTTCGGTTCCAATAATCATTAGTTGATATTGTTAATGAAAAGTATAACTATTTGAAAAATGATTAATGATTGTAGATTTAACTTTCTTATCTTTTAGCACGAATCAATCTAATTTTATGTTCAATAACCAATCTTGTAAGATTTTCAATAGGTTGTGCAGCTTTAATTACACTTTCAGGTCTTGCATCTCTCCGTAATCGACCAGATGAGTCCAATTGTTCTCTCCAATCAGCTCTTCTTGGCATTGCAAGAAGATCATTTCTTGCATCTAAACAAGACATATCCATATATTTAGAGAATGCTTCACCTACATCTTTGACTAAGCCAGTATCGACCATCAATTGTAAGAAACTATTTGTCTCCTTCTTTTTTTCTTTGGGGAGATCACTTTTATTAACTACAAGTATCCAAGGTAATTCACCAGTTGTAAGATCTTTTCCCATTAATTCCATTATTTCATGTAGTGAGCTTACATTAGATTCCCATTGCTCTATAGTAGGATCAAGCATAATCATTAACCCATCAGTTCCACGAAGTACAACTTTTCTAGTCTCTTTGTAACGATCTTGACCTGCTACCGAATATAATGCATATCTCATTAAGGGTAGAGAAGTCCCTTGTCCTTTTGGTAATTCGAATACTGATTGATCAAATAATGCAGTTCTTCCTGATGGATCTTCAATTCTCTTTAGTTCGCTGTAGACTGCATCGGGATTTTCAACTTTTTTGAGGATACTATAGATACTTAGAAGAGAGGTTTTTCCTGCTAAAGAAGGACCATATACAGTAATCTTAATTGTGGGAACTCCTTCCGCATCTCTTCGAAAAATTGAACTCATTTCTTCAGCTCCTTTACCAAAGTGAAGTATATAATTTTCACTTTAGTTTTTTTAACCTTCCACACCAAACCGAGTGAAAATCTACAGATAATTGACATAATATATCAAACAATATAAGGTTTTATTCACTCCAAGCTCTTGAAACTCAATTTTATTTAGAAATGTACTATCTTTGCATAGTACGAATTGTCGTGAAACTTAGTTATTTTTCGATTTAAAGCTATTTTAATATGGGTTTTTTAATAAGCTCTACTAATGAATGAAAAGGGAAACTCAGAGTTCAAAATTATTACAAATAGTCAAAGTAAATTGGTTTATTTATTAAACGTGAAATGAATATTAACATAATGGAATTACCCGATTGGTTAGGTTCTGATGATCTTTCATTAGAGGTGAATCCATATTTATCATTAATCAAAAAGGTTTTTGGAATTAATGATGATATATTTTATGATGAAATTGAAAGAAAAATTAATTTAAATATGTTTTCAGACAGTGAACGGGTGATATTAAAGAATTTAATTGAAACAAATGATTTAACGAAAAATTCCTTACTTATTTCAGCAATTCAATCTAATTGCCCAATAGATAAAATTACCAAATTAATTTCTTGGTTTGATTTTGAGAAGTTAACTGGAGTTATTCTAGATAAATCTGGATGGGAGGTCAGCCTTAATTTCAGATATTTTGGTGAAGGAGGTCAAAATATTAATAGAAGCCGTTTTGAAGTGGATGTCTTTGCCTGGAAAAAACCATTTGTTCTATTGATAGACAATAAACGACATGCGAAAACATCTCCTTCATACCTAAATGATGCAATAGAAAAACAAAAAAAACGATTATACGAATTATTTGAAATGATACCAATAATTCATGAATTACCTGAAATGACTTGGACAAAAAAATGGGAAAAAGCTCTATTGGTACCATTAATAGTTACTTGGAAAGATCATGAAATAATTGATATTAACAATACACCGATTGTTTCTTCAAAATCTCTTCGAGATGTCATTACCAATTTTAGGTATTATTTCGATAATAAATCATGGTTCCATTTAATTTGGGAACCGATTTGACTATGAATAAAAATATTCAATGATTCTTCTTCAAATTAAAGCTTTAATACTAAATTTTAAAATAAGACCTTATAAATAATTGATCAAATTCAAAATTAGAGAAATTGGTAAATTAGTATGACTGAGATTGTTGCTTCCTCCCAAGTTAAGATTATTAGAGAGTCAATATTAGGTTTTCTAAAGTTGATGAATAAAGAAAAAAGACACATGGAACAGCAAATTCGTGAACGTAGTGAAGCAATTAAAAGCCAATTTTTCTCTCAAGGTGCAACACAATTTTCATATGCTCAAGTAAATGATTTGGGCTCACACTACAAAGATGAATATTTGCATTTTTACCAAAACTCTATACACATGAACCTATTGGCGAATTCAGCTACCTTCATTAGAAAAGCGATTGAATATGGATTTATTAATTCTGGAATCGTACAAGAAGAGTGGCTCTCTGCCTTCAACAGTATGCAAGATCAACTAAATAGTTACGAAACTATGGCAAATCAATTAGATGACACTGAAAAATCATTAGTGGATCAAACTGATAAAATATCCCAATTGGAAGTTGGGGCTCAATTATCAAAAACAGATCTTGCTCATTTTGAAAATTTAATAGCCGAAAAAGATCAAACAATCAAAGAAAATGATCAAGAAATCCTAAATCTTTCTGAAGGACTCTCAAGAATGGAGAGCCAAGCGAATAATATGGGGCAAAATATGCTTCAAAATAGTATGACAATAGAAGAACTTCAAGGAGTTATCGGCGAAAAAGACATTGAAATTAATGAATTACATAATAAATTACAGTCAACAGAAGCAAATGCTTCCGATATAGACTCACTTCGAGAGCAAAATCAATCAAGTCAAATGAAAATTAGTGACCTTGAAAGTAAATTATCCTCTTCCTCAAGCAATTTAGTCGATCAAATGCAGAATAATTTAACAGAGGCTAGGGAGGATCTATTAAAAACTCGGAAGGAACTTGTTGACAAAAATGATGAAATCTACCAAATAAAACTCAAAAACGATGAAACTGATACAAGCTTCAAAAGACAAAAAGAGATTTTAGAAACTTTAGAGACAAACTATAATCAGTTGAAATCCGAAAGAGATACCCGAGAAAGTGAAATATCTGAGATTAAGATAAAGAATGAAGATCTTGAATCAACTCTACACACTTCTGATACAGAATTAAAAGAGTTAACAGTAAAACAAGAAACGATTAACACTGCCTTAGAACAATCTAAAGAGCAATTAGCTCAATTCGAAGGGAAGGCCGCAGTTTCTCAAGAAGAACAGAATCAAATTAATCGACAAGTCTCAGAAATGAATGCACAGCTAGCAAAAGCTAATTCTACACTTGACTACTTTAAGAAAATCCTAGTAAAAGATGTTAAATTCAAAACTTTATTATTTTTGGATTCAATAGGTGAAGAAGTCAGATTAGATAATCTTGCAAAAGGTATTGTATTCTCCCAGGAAACAGTACAACGTGCAATAATTGAATTAGCTGAAGATGGTTTTGCAACTACTCGGAAAGAAGGTAGATTTATTTACGTTTCAAAAGGTGCTCATGAAAGTCCATTTTCATTGGCAGCAGCTTTTGCATAATTTATTTCAGTGTTAACTATGACAGTCGCTACTAGTCCACATAAAGATAAGGATAATGCATTACGTGAAGATGCATCTGATACTATTACTACAGAATCTGGGAATAAATGGCGTTCTCTAAAAAGCTTATTCCGAAGAGAGAAAAAGGTCGCTATCATTATTGATGGACCAAATTTACTTAGAAAGGTTGGAAACAAGCATATCAAAGTTGGGGATATTGATCAAGTCGCAGAGAATTTAGGGTCAATCAGCTCGAAGTATATCATATTGAACCATCACGCTTCAAACAAGTTAATCGAAGCGATGTTAAATTCAGGATATTCTCCTATTGTTGAACGTGGTGATATCTATATTCGATTAACCATGAAAGGTATTGAGACTTTAAATCGAAGTAAAATCGATATTTTACTAATAGGTTCTCGTGATGCAAGAATTGTTCCTCTTTTAATGACTGCAAGAGAGAAAGGTGTTGAAACAGCAATTGTTGGCTTTGATCCTGGTTTTTCTGTCGCATTGAAAAATGTGGCTGATTACGCATTCGAATTGAGATGAAATATATTTATTAGTTGCTAAATTAATTTGCTAATAATGTGTATCGTGGTCTCATGACACCTAAATTAAAGCTTCATTGATTTTGTTACCCTCTCAGTAGGAACTCTTTTTATATGTGTTCTACTCTTGTAATAAATGAGGAAACATGGCAAATTCCGATGAAATCACCTTGACTCGCGCCCTATACGGTTTGACCAAAAATACCGCTAAACTTGCATTCATATTTCTAATAATCTCCGCAATTTTAATTTCAATCACTTATAATGATGCAGATCCCAGTTTCAGTACTCATACTCTTGTTAATAATGAAGAAAAATTGCTTTATAGTTTCCATGTATCAGAAGGCGATTCAGAATTACACCTTGGATATTTTACGGCTGATGATCTTACAGCCGTAGATTATATTGATTTTAGGATACAAATGAAAGTAGTGGGGGAATCACAAGTAATTTATGAAGATATAATTTTTAGTCAATCTACTCAATACTATCAAGATTTATCTTTGGAAAGTGGCGATTATCAGGTTGTTGCCACCCTTCACTTGAAATCTACAGCCGATCCAAATACAAGAATTGACATTGTTTCTGGTTATGGTAATTTAAATTTAGTTTTAGCCGCTCTATCAATTCTAGCCTTAGTTATTGGTTCCATATCTCTAGGATTATTTTTTGCACTATTACCTTTTACAATATTTGTATTAATATTAAATGGAATTAATAAACCAAAGGCGAAGAAGCAATCTTACTCTGAAACAATTGAACCTCGAGTATCTCATTCAATTAATCAATCACAAACTAAAGATATAGAACCTGTTACTCAACAAGAATTTAGTAGACCATATAGATTTGAGCCTAATTCATTTGCCTCAAAATTAACGGCAAAAGATTGGACATGGCTGATAATAGCTTTATTATCTTTTATTGGATTTATATTTTCACCAGACTCACCATTCTTGTTTTTCTCAATAATAATTACTGCAGTTATTATCTACTCCGTTTCTGAGAGAGAAAAAACTAAATATCGAATATTGATTTTATTGAAGACTAATAAAACTACATCAGTCGCTTTCTTATCAAGACAACTAGGTAAAAAAGAAAAATATGTAATTAAAATTCTTCAAATTATGATATTGGATGAAGGAATACCAATTGTATTGAATTTGTCTAGTAATCGAGTTCAAGCTATTGGGGATTTGGGTCCATTTATCAAAGATAATCAAAGAGTGTATCATCCAGTAACAGCACAAACAGATGAATCAGAAATACCTCCACAAATTTCTGAAATTCTTGAACCTGTTGAACAAATAGATCCTATTGAAGCTCAACCACAAAATAGTGAAATCACATCGCATTGTACTGCATGTGGTGAACCATTAATTGGCGATACCAAATATTGTTACATCTGTGGTCAAAAAACAATTTGATAGATCTTCTAAAAAAACATAAGTCAAAATCATTTCTTAGCCATTGATACATACTTATCGTAATTAACGTTGTTAGATAATTATTTTTAATAATTTATATCGTGACTAACAAAACAATTTTCTTTAATTAGTTGATCCTAAATCAGATGCCATTAATATTAGAATTTGAGGGTAAACAGATTTTTAATAAATATAAAATCCCACTACTTGAAAATAAGCTTGTAACATCAGCAGAAGAGGCAAAAGAGACCGCTGTTAATATGGGATTTCCTGTAATAATAAAAGCACAGGTATTTTCGGGTGGTCGAGGTAAAAGGGGATTGATTAAACTTGCAAAAACACCAGAAGAAGTAATTCAGCATTCAATCGATATTCTTAGCAAAGAATCAGATAATCGTCCAGTTACTCATCTTCTTGTAGAAAAAGGAGCCAATATCGAAAATGAATATTTTATTTCAATGGTTTTTGATATGGCTTCGTTAGATCTTCTAATTCTCTTCTCCGTTGAGGGTGGTGTGGATATCGAAACTCTTGCTGAAGAAAGACCGGAAGCAATCGATCGAATTAATATACCATTTGGAAGTGATATTTATCCATTTCAATTCTTCTCAACATTGGCAAAAAGAGGATTAACTGGTTCAATAAAAATTAAAATCGCTTCAATTATTGCTACTTTAGCCACAATGATGCAAAAAGAAGATTTACAACTTGCAGAGATCAATCCCCTTGTGTTAACCAAGGAAGGTGAGGTCATTGCATTGGATGCAAGAGTTATCGTTGATGATGATGCTCAATTCAGACATCCAGATCGAAAGGAATTTCTCTCAGAGACTACAAGATATACTCCTTCAGAGATCGATGCAAGAGAAAATGGTTTAGCATATGTTGATCTTGGTGGAGATGTAGGAATGTTATCTGTTGGGGCAGGATTAGGGATGGCCACCGCTGATTTAATTGAAGTCTTCGGCGGCACTCCTAGAAACTTTCTGGATGTTGGTGGTGGAGCCTCAGAAGATAAGGTGGAGAGCGCATTGCGAATAATGGTCAAAGATACCGGATTAAAATCAATTTTGATAAATGCCTTTGGTGGTATTACAAGATTGGATGAAATTGCTAGAGGTATATTAATTGCAATAGAAAAACAAAATATTCAGATTCCCATTATAATTCGGCTAATGGGTACAAATTATAAAGAAGGTATAGAAATTTTAAAGGAAGCAGGATACGAGGCTTATGAAGAGATGGAGCCTGCAATTGAAGCAGCAGTAAAAGCTTCAAAAGGAGGCTTATAAAATGGTCTTACTAGATTCTACAACCAAAGTGATAGTTCAAGGAATTACTGGTTATCAAGGCGAATATCATGCGAATCTTATGCGTGATTATGGTACTCAAGTCGTAGGTGGAGTTCGACCTGGGAAAGGAGGTCAAGAAGTAAGCGGGTTTCCTATTTTTGATTCTGTAAAGGAGGCAAGGGATACAACAGGTGCAACTGCCAGTGTTATCTTTGTACCAGCTAAATTTGTGAAAGTTGCAGGAATTGAGGCTATTCTAGCCGGAATTAAATTGCTTGTTATTGTAACTGAAGGAGTACCTGTATCTGATACAATGTATTTAATTAATTTAGCTCGTAAAAATAATACCTCAATGTTGGGTCCTAATTGTCCTGGTTTAATTGTCCCTGGACACGCAAAAATTGGAATCATTCCCGTGAATATTGTTAAGGAAGGAAATGTGGGAGTCGTTTCAAGAAGTGGTACTTTAACTTATGAAGTAATTCATCAACTAACGCTTGCAGGGATGGGTCAATCTACATGTATTGGAATTGGAGGAGATGCCACAAAGGGGCTTAATTTTGTTGAGGCTTTAACGCTTTTTCAAAACGATCCTAATACTGAAAAAATAGTAATGTTGGGTGAAATTGGTGGAAATGCTGAAGAACTAGCTGCAACCTATATTAAAGAAAATGTCACCAAGCCAGTTGTTGCATTTATAGCTGGTAAAACTGCCAAAGAAGGTAAAACAATGGGTCATGCAGGTGCAATTGTTCATGGTAATACTGGAACTGCTGCAGGTAAAATCAATGCTTTAGAATCGGTCGGAGTAAAAGTTGCAACCAAAATATCTGAAATACCAGATCTCTTTTAATCAGTGCCTTTTGTATAAAAAAGAAAATTATTTTTAATTGTTATCAGCAAACCCAAGGAAATATTCATTGATTTTTGGATCATTTAAAATTGCATTAGCATTATCTTCATGTACCACTTTTCCATTCGCAAAGATATAACCTCGGTCTGATCTTTTTAATGAAGATCTAGCATTCTGCTCAACTAAAAGAATCGTTACTCCACTATCTCTTAATTCTTCGATTTTATCTAGGATCATACTTACATAAACGGGGCTTAATGCTGCTGTTGGTTCGTCGAGGATAAGCATCTTTGGTTTTGCCATTAGAGCTCTACCTAATGCCAACATCTGCCGTTGACCACCTGATAAAGTATTTGCTAAATCTTTCCTCCTTGGTTTTAAATCTTCAAAGATACTATATACATTTTCTATATCATCTGTTAGGTCATGATTGAATATGTAGGCACCCATTTCAAGATTCTCTGTGATAGTCATATTTGGAAAAATATTGTTGACCTGCGGAACATAAGCCATCCCATTTTTTACTAACACGTCGGTCTTTTCTCTATTAATTAAATTTGATTGATAATAGACATCACCAGAATAATATGTTGCTAAACCAAAAACAATTTTAAGGAAAGTTGACTTACCACTTCCGTTTGGACCAATAACAGTAACAAATTCTTGAGGTTTAATGGTCAAATCTATCCCATTAATTATCTGGATACTACCATATCCTCCTTGTAATTCTTTTACTTCAAGTATATATTTCTGATTCATTTTTTAATCTCCTAGATAAGCGTCAATAACCTCTTGTTTTTCTCGAATTTCATCATGTGTGCCTTTTGCAATTATTTGACCGCTTGCCATGACATATATTCTATCAATTCCTTGACGAAGAATAAATTTCATATCATGTTCAACGATAACAACTGTAATACCTAATTTGTCTCGTAGTTCACCAATTTTATTGAATATTTTTTCAGTCAATGGACCAGCAACTCCAGCTACAGGTTCATCCAATAATAGAATCTTAGGATCGCTCATTAAAACTCGACCAATATCTACTAACTTTGATTGACCTCCAGAAAGTTCTGAAGTGAGATTATCTGCCATATGAGTCACTTCAAGGATTTCCAATACATCATATGCTTTTTCGATTAACAATCGTTCTTCCTTTCTAAAAGCTCTTCTTCTAAAAATTGCATTGAAAAAATTTGCACCCAACTGATTTTTCGGCGGAAGAAGCAAATTTTCAATAACAGTTAATTCTCGCCATAAACGGGTATTTTGGTATGTTCTTGACAAGCCACGTTGATTAATTTGATTTGGCTTTAACTGACTTATTTCTTTACCATAAAGTGTGATTGACCCACTATCCGCTGGAATTACCCCACTTATCGCATTGAAAGTGGTACTTTTCCCACACCCATTTGGTCCAATAAGTCCCACAATTTCGTTTTCGTAAATTTCAATGTCCACTCCCTGTAGAGCCTTGATTCCACTAAAATTCTTATGAACATCCTTCAATTCTAACACTGCCTTCATGTGACTCCCTCCTTTTGGTTCATCTGATTTTTGGGTTCAGTATGCAATGATTTAGTACTATTGGAGATTTTTATTAAAGGATTGGTAATGGTTTTAGGTTTCGATGGTCTATAGGGTATCTCAGGAAGTAACCCACTTTCA